>NZ_JBHWGP010000001.1:287406-310740 GCF_042733155.1 Streptomyces sp. NPDC059740
TGCCCGGGGGCCGGCGGCCCGGGGGCCCCCCCCCCCGCCGGGGCCACCCGCCCCCTGGGGCTGGGTTGGCCCCGCCGGGCGGGGGCCCCCCCCCACCACCACACCTGCGGCTGCTCCTTCGGGGTCGGCGGCCCGGGCGCTGCTAGAAATGACCCATGTTCGGACGCTCCCGGAGGAAACGGGCAACCGCTCCACCCCCTTCCCGCCCGCCGGGCCGGTGGCAGGCGGCCCGAGCCCGGGCCCGGCGGGGCGGGAGCATGCCCGCGGGCCGCGGCCGGGCGTCACTGCTGGGCATCCGCAGCCTGGCGGGCCAGGTCTTCCTGCTCCAGTTCGTCATCGTGCTCCTGCTGATCGCCGCGGCCGGAGCGGTGCTGCTGCTCCAGAGCCGCCGCGACGGGGAGAGTGAGGCCCGCGCCCGGTCGCTCGCCGCGGCGGACGCCTTCGCCCGCGCCCCCGGCACCCTCCAGGCCGTGGAGAGCCGGAACCCGACCGCGGTGCTCCAACCCCGGGCGGAGGCCGTCCGCAAGCAGACGGGCGTGGACTACGTGGTGGTCTCCAACGTCCACGGCATCCGGCTCACCCACCCCGACCCGGCCCGGATCGGACAGCACATCGTGGCGCGGGTCGGTCCCCTCCTGCGGCCCCAGCCCACCACGCACGTCCTCACCTCCGCCCAGGGCCTCGCCGTCGACACCGCCGTGGCCATCCGGCGGCCGGACGGCTCCTACGCCGGGCTGGTGTCGGTCGGTGTCACCGTCCAGCGGGTCAACAGCGCGGTGAACCGGCAGCTCCCGGCGCTGCTGGTGGTCGGCGCGGCGGCGCTGCTCCTCACCGCGGCGGGCACCGCGCTGGTCAGCCGGCGGTTGCGGCGCCAGACCCACGGCCTGGCGCCGGCGGAGCTCGCCCGGATGTACGAGCACCATGACGCCGTGCTCCACGCCGTGCGGGAGGGCGTCCTCATCATCGGTGCCGACGACCGGCTGCTGCTCGTCAACGACGAGGGACTGCGTCTGCTGGACCTGCCCCGCAACGCCGAGCAGCAGCGCGTCGCCTCGCTGGGACTGGAGCCGGACACCGTCGCCCTGCTGACCGGCGAGGGCGCCCTCACCGACCACGTGCACCGGGCCGGCGACCGCATGCTGGCCGTCAACAAGCGCCCCACCGCGCCCTTCGGCGGACTGCCGGGAAGCGTGGTCACGCTGCGCGACTCCACCGAACTCCAGGCGCTGGCCGGCCGGGCCGAGACCGCCCGGGAGCGACTGCGGCTGCTGCACGACGCCGGCACCCGGCTGGGCACCACGCTGGACGTGACCCGCACCGCGCAGGAACTTGCCGACGTGGCCGTGGGGCGGTTCGCCGACGTCGTCGCCGTCGACCTGGCCGAAGCAGTGCTGCGCGGTGACGAGCCGACGCGCGAGGTGCCCCCGCTGCGCCGGGTCGCGCTCGTCGGGCTCACCGAGGACCATCCCCTCATCCCGCTGAGCTCCCTCGACCGCGCCGAGGCCGCTCCGCACGCCCGGGCGCTGCAACGGCGCGCCGGCGTCCTCGAACCGGACCTGCGCGAGGCCCGGAAGTGGCGGCGGCAGGAGCCGCAGCTGGTGACCCGGCTCCTGGAGTCCGGCCTGCACTCGCTCGTCACCGTGCCGTTGCAGGCCCGCGGGGTGATCCTGGGCGTCGCGGACTTCTGGCGGCGGGACCCGCGGGAGCCCTTCGACGAGGACGACCTGGCGTTCGCGGAGGAGCTGGCCGCACGGGCCGCGGTCTCCGTGGACAACGCCCGCCGCTACAGCCGCGAGCACGCCATGGCCGTCACCCTCCAGCGGCGGCTGCTGCCCCGGGGCGCGCCCCGGCAGGACGCCGTGGACGTCGCCCACCGGTACCTGCCGGCCCGGGCCGGGGTGGGCGGTGACTGGTTCGACGTGATCCCGCTGCCCGGCTTCCGCGTCGCCCTCGTCGTCGGCGACGTCGTGGGCCACGGGCTGCACGCCGCGGCCACCATGGGCCGGCTGCGCACCGCCGTGTACAACTACACCGCGCTGGACATGCCGCCCGACGAGCTGCTGAGCCGGCTGGGCGAACTGGTCACGGCGATCGACCGGGACGAGTCGGGCGGCGGCGAGGGGGCGGAGGAGGAGGCCGGCCTGACCGGCGCCACCTGCCTGTACGCCGTCTACGACCCGGTCGACGGCTGCTGCTCCGTGGCACGGGCCGGGCACCCGGGCCCCGCGCTGGTCCATCCCGACGGGCGGGTGGAGCTGGTGGACGTCCCGGTCTCGCCGCCGCTGGGTGTGGGCGAGCCGCTGCCGGTGGAGGCCGCCGTCCTGCGCCTGGACGTCGGCACCCGCATCGTCCTCTACACCGACGGTCTGGTCACCGACCGCCGCCGGGACCTGGAGACGGGGCTCAGGGCGCTCCAGGACGCGCTCGCCGCCACGGGCCCCGAGGCCACCCCGGAGGAGACCTGCGTCCACGTGCTGCACGCGCTGCTGCCGCCGCAGCCCGTCGACGACATCGCCCTGCTGGTGGCCCGTACCCGGCGGCTGGCGGCGGACCAGGTGGCGACCTGGGAGGTGCCGCCCGACCCGGCCGCGGTGGCCGACGTGCGCGCCCGGTGCTCCCGACGGCTGCAGGAGTGGGGCCTGGAGGAGATCGCCTACGCCACCGAACTGATCCTCAGCGAACTGCTCACCAACGCCGTCCGCTACGGCTCGCCGCCGATCGCCGTCCGCCTGCTGCGCGACCACACCCTGGTGGTGGAGGTGTCCGACGGCAGCAGCACCTCCCCGCACCTGCGGCGGGCCGGCGCCACGGACGAGGGGGGCCGCGGCCTCTTCCTCGTCGCCCAGTTCGCCGAGCGGTGGGGGACCCGGTACACCCCGGTGGGCAAGGTGATCTGGGCCGAGCAGTCCCCGCACGACGCCGCCGGCGCGAGCGGCGAGGACCTGGGCGACGCGCTCCTGGACCAGTGGGACGACGTGGACCTGTGACGCCCCGAACGGCCGGCCCCTGGACGGCCCGTGTCCGCCCCCGTCAACCGTCCCCCGTCGGCATCCCGCCGGTTCCCGGCCGCCCCTCCCCTCACCGACGGCCGGCTCCCCGATCCGTCCGCTCCTCGACGGCCGGCCGGCCGCGGCCGTGGGAGGCGGAGCCCCGGGATTCGGACGGGAAGCGGAGCACGGTCCGGGGCCTCGTGCGGGGGTGGCACACTGACCGCGACGGGAAGGAGCCGACCGTGCCCACGCTGACGAGTGATCTCCGCCGCACGCTCCGGCGCCCCCGGCCGCCACGGGTCGACCTCAGCCACCCGGCCCGCTCCCCGCTCGGCAACGCGGTCGTCAACTGCGTGGTCTACGAGGACGGGCGGCGTCGCGAGGCGCCGGCCGGCCTCGACGAGGCGCTCACGCGGGTGCGCCGCTCCGGGCGCGGATTCGTGTGGATCGGCCTGCACGAGCCCGACGACGCGGAGTTCGCGGACCTCGCGGAGCGCTTCGCGCTGCACCCGCTGGCCGTGTCGGCGGCCATGGGGGAAAGCCGGCGGCCGAAGGCGGAACTCTACGGCGACACCCTCCTGACCGTGCTGCGGACCGTCACCTACGTCGAGCACCGCGAGCTGACCGCGACCAGCGAGGTGGTGGACAGCGGCGAGCTGGTGGTCTTCACCGGCCCCGACTTCGTCATCTCGGTCCGGCGCGGCAACCACGGTTCGCTGGGCCCGGTACGGGAGTCGCTGGAGGCCGACCCGGACCGGTTGGCGCTCGGCCCCGCCGCGGTCCTGCACGCCGTCGCCGACCGGGTGGTGGACGACTACCTCGCGGTGGTGGACGCGGTGCAGGACGACATCGACGCGGTGGAGGCCGCGGTCTGCTGCGAGGACGGCGGTCGCACCGACGCCGGCCACATCTACCAGCTCAAGCGCGAACTGCTGGAGCTCAAGCGGGCCGTGACACCACTGGCCCGCCCCCTGCACACCCTGGCCACCCGGCCCGCCGGACCGGTGGACGGTGCGGTGCGGCCCTACTTCCGGGACGTGGCCGACCACCTCGCACACGTGGTGGAACAGGTCACCGTCTTCGACGGGCTCCTCGACTCCGTCCTCCAGGCGCACCTGGCGCAGGTGACGATCGCGCAGAACGAGGACATGCGCCGCATCACGGCGTGGGCCGGTGTCATCGCCGTACCCACGATGGTGTGCGGGGTGTACGGCATGAACTTCCACGACATGCCGGAGCTGACCTGGAGCTTCGGGTATCCGCTGGTCATGGGCGTGACGGCGGTCGTCTGCTTCCTGGTGCACCGCTCCTTCCGGCACAAGGGCTGGCTCTGAAGGTCCGCCGGGCCTCCTCCGCCACCGGTGGGGCTCCCCGGTTGTCCCGGGGGCTCGCCGGCTGCCCGTAGCGGTCGCCGGCCGGCTCCGGCGCCGCTTCCGGTTCCCGCTCCGGCACGGCGGGGCGTGGGGCACCGGTCGGGCCAGGGACCGCCGCACCCGCCATGACCGGCACGGCGCTCTCCCCACTCCCCCCGCCCACACCCTCGACGGTCACATGGCTGAACAACTTTCACTGACGCGAACCTTGAGGGGCCGCGACGGCAGGTGATAGGCGTAAGGCGCGAAGTCGGTTCCCCCAGCCCGCCGACGAGTTGACCCCTCACGCCGTCCGGTGACCGCCGGGCGACGGGAAGACCGCGACGCGGCCCACCCATGCCGGGAGGCGCACCCGTGACACCGCCCATGACCCGCAGGAACTTCGCCCTACTCGCCACCGCACCCGCCGCCCTGGGCGTGCTCCCCCTGCTCGGGGCAGCCCCCGCCCGGGCGGCCACCCGCGCCACGGGTTCCGCCGCCGAGACCACCCGGACCGGGGAGGTGGCGCGGGCGATGCGCCGTGCCGCCGTCTTCATGGACGAACAGGTCTCGTACGAAGGCGCCTACGTCTGGAGCTATCTCCCCGACCTCTCCGCCACCTGGGGCGAGATGGCGGCCAGGCGCACCATGTGCTGGGTACAGCCGCCGGGCACCCCGAGCGTGGGCCACAGCCTCCTCGACGCCTACCACGCCACCGGCGACGAGTCCTTCCTCCACGCGGCGACCCGCACCGGACACGCCCTGGTACGGGCCCAACTCCCCGTGGGCGGCTGGAACTACGTCCACGACTTCGCCGGTGAGGGCGCCTTGCGCGAGTGGTACGCCACGGTCGGGGCGAACGGCTGGCGGCTGGAGGAGTTCCAGCACCACTACGGCAACGCCACCTTCGACGACGCGGGCACCGCCACCACGGCCCAACTCCTGCTGCGGCTCTACCTGGAGCGCCGGGACCCGGTCTTCGGCGCCGCCCTGGACCGGGCCATCGGCTTCGTGCTCCGCGCCCAGCTCAGCGGCGGCCCGGCCGACGGCGGCTGGCCGCAGCGCTTCCCCGCGTTCGCCGGCTCGGTCAGCCGGACCCACTGGCCCGCCGACCGCCCGTCCTGGCTGCCCACGGACATCCGCCACGGCATGGAGGACGGGGACTACACCGGGCACGTCACCTTCAACGACGACGTGCTCGGCGAGAACATCAAGTTCCTGCTGATGTGCGCCGCCGCACTGGGCAGGCACGACCTGCACCGGCCCGTGCTGCGCGCCATGGCCTGCCTGCGGCGGCTCCAGCAGCCCGGTCCACAGGCCGGCTGGGGCCTCCAGCACCTGACGCGAGCCGCGGGCGGCCGGCCGGCGGGGGCACCGGCGGGCGCCCGCTCCTACGAACCGCGGGCGCTGACGACGCACACCACGCAGACCAACGTCCGCCAGCTCTTCCACTACTTCCGGCTGACCGGCGACCACGCCTACCTGGAGCGGGTGCCCGAGGCCATCGCCTGGCTGGAGAGCTGTCCGCTGACCGCCGAACAGAAGGCCGACAACCCGTTGCTGGCCGGCAGCACCCACCCGACCTTCGTGGACCTGGGGACCAACCGGCCACGGTTCGTCCACCGCTTCGGCTCCAACATCCGCAACGGCGCCTACTACTCCGACCACGACCACCGAAACACCCTCAGCCACTACTCCGCCGGCCGGTCGGTGGACACCGCCTCGCTGCGGGCCACCTACGAGGAGCTGATGTCGCTGGGGCGGGCCGAGGTGGCCGAGCTGAGGGCGCGGTCGCCGCTGACGCCCGGGCGGCCCTACGCGCTGCCCCGCTACTTCAGCATCCGCGACCTCGAACTCACCGATCTCTTCCGGGAGTCGACGCTCACCCTGCCCACGGTCACGGCGGCCGAGGCGGCGGGGCTGGTGGCGGGGCTCGGCACCCGCGACCACTGGCTCAACCCGATCGGCACCACCACCAACCCCTACCGCGGCCCCGCCTCCGCCACCCCGTACGACGGCACGGCCTACCGGAGCAAGCACGTGGGCGACCTCGGCGACTCCTCCCCCTACGACCCGGCCGACCCGCCCGCGACCCCCCTCTACACACCGCACCCGAGCGCCACCGGCATCACGACGTCCGCCTACACCGGCAACATGGCCCGGCTCGTCGCCCACCTCGCGGGGCCACAGGGGTAGCGCACCCCGCGGAGTGGTGCGTGGGGCCCGGCCGGGCGGGGCGCGGGAGCGGCAGCGGGGGGCGGCAGCGGGGGGCGGCAGCGGGGGGCGGCAGCGGGGGCGGTGGGGGCGGCAGCGGGGGCGGTGGGGACGGGCGCGGCCGGGTTTTCCACAGGCTGGTGGTCTCTCGCTTCCCCCGTCCTCCCGGTTGTCCACAGGGTCGGGGCCGACCTGGACGGAGGGTGGGCGGCTCGGCGCAGAATGGGGGCATGACTGAGAGCACCGAATCCATCGCACCCGAGACCGCGGGCCGCCCCTCGGCGACGGGGGACGCGGACCTGCCGGCCTGGGAGCGTCGGTTCCGCGCGCCTCGGGTGTCGCTGCCGGAGTGGGCCGAACACGCCCCCGACCGCTCGCTCTTCGTGTCCAACGCCACGGGCACCTTCGAGCTGTACGCGTGGGATCGCACCACCGACACCCGCCGCCAGGCCACCGACCGCCCCAACGGCACGACCCACGGCACGCTCTCCCCGGACGGCGCGTGGATCTGGTGGTTCTCCGACACCGACGGCGACGAGTTCGGCGTCTGGCGGCGGCAGCCCTTCCACGGCGGCCCCGACGAGGAGGCCGCCCCCGGCCTCGCGCCCTCCTACCCCGCAGGGCTCGCCCTCGGCCGGGACGGCACCGCCGTCGTGGGCCGCTCCACCGACGAGGACGGCAGCACCCTGCACGTGGTGCGCCCGGGCGAGGAGCCGCACGAGATCTACCGCCACCGCGAGTCGGCCGACGTGGCCGACCTCTCCCGCGACGGCACCCTCGTCGCCATGGAGCACACCGAGCACGGCGACGCCATGCACTCGGCGATCCGCATCGTGCGGCTGGACGGTTCGACCGTCGCGGAGCTGGACGACACCGAGGGCGGCACACGCCCGCTGGGCCTGTCGGTGATGGGTTTCGCCCCCGTCGAGGGCGACTCGCGGCTGCTCGTGGGTCACCAGCGCCGAGGCCGCTGGGAGCCGATGGTCTGGGACCCGCTCACCGGTGAGGAGACCGAACTCGGCCTGGACCTGCCCGGCGACGTCTCCGCCGACTGGTACCCGGACGGCTCGGCGCTGCTCGTCGAGCACGAGTACCGGGCCCGGAGCGAGCTCTACCGCCACGACCTGGCCGCCGGCGCCCTCACCCGCGTGGAGACGCCCGCCGGCACGCTGGGCGGCGCCACGGCTCGACCGGACGGGACGGTGGAGTTCCTGTGGTCCTCCGCCGCCCAGCCCCCGGAGGTGCGGTCGACCGCCGGCCGGGTCGTGCTGGACCCGCCCGGTCCCAAGGCCCCGCCGTCGGTCCCGGTCGAGGACGTCTGGGTGGACGGTCCCGGCGGACCGGTCCACGCGCTGGTCCAGAAGCCGGCGGGCGAGGGGCCCTTCCCGACCGTCTTCGACATCCACGGCGGCCCGACCTGGCACGACAGCGACTCCTTCGCCTCCGGCCCGGCGGCCTGGGTCGACCACGGCTTCGCGGTGGTCCGCGTCAACTACCGCGGCTCCACCGGGTACGGCCGCGAGTGGACCGACGCCCTCAAGCACCGCGTCGGCCTCATCGAGCTGGAGGACATCGCGGCGGTCCGCGCCTGGGCCGTGGAGTCGGGCCTCGCCGACCGGGAGCGGCTGGTCCTCTCCGGTGGCTCCTGGGGCGGCTACCTCACCCTCCTCGGCCTCGGCACCCAGCCGGAGGACTGGGCGGTGGGCCTGGCGGCCGTGCCCGTGGCCGACTACGTCACCGCCTACCACGACGAGATGGAGGCCCTGAAGGCCATGGACCGCACCCTGCTCGGGGGCACCCCGGAGGAGGTCCCGGAGAGGTTCGAGGCATCCTCGCCCCTGACGTACGTCGAGGCCGTCCGCGCCCCGGTGTACATCTCCGCGGGCGTCAACGATCCCCGGTGCCCCATCCGGCAGGTGGAGAACTACGTCGAGCGGCTCAAGAAGCGGGACCACCCGCACGAGGTGTACCGCTACGACGCAGGGCACGGCTCCCTCGTCGTGGCGGAGCGCATCAAGCAGGTCCGGCTGGAGCTGGACTTCGCGCGGCGCCACCTGGGAGTCGGCTGACACCCACGGGACGGCCGGGCCCGGGGCGCCTCTCCTGCCTCCGGGCCGGCCGGCCCGGGTCCATGGCGCCCGGACGGCCGTCCCGGCTGCGTGGTGCGTGGGCGGCCGTGGCTCCGCTCGCCCGAATGCCGCTCCGAGCTGGTCGGTGACCGCGCTGCCGGGGTGTAGTGCAGGGAGAGGCGGCCTCCGTGCCCCACGACGTCCCCGGTGTCCCGGCACCCCGGCGCAAGGGCGGGCGGTGTCGGCGGGCTCCACGGTCGTGCCGTCCTCGTCACCCGTCGGGGAGGAGGTGCCGCCGGGACCACGGACACGTCCCCGTGGTCCGGGTGCTGACCGTCGCCTCCCGTGAGCTCTCAGGAGATGCCATGCCCGTGACGACCCGCTCGCGACGCCTGTGCCTGCCGGTGGCGGCACTGCTGGGTGCAGTGGCCCTCTCGGGCTGCGGTGGCGGCACGGGCAGCGGGGCGGCCTCCTCGGCCGCGCCCGCCGCCGACAGCGCCGGCTCGCCCCAGCTGACGATCAAGGACTTCACGTTCAGGCCCGCCACGTTGAAGGTCAAGGCCGGCCAGAAGATCAAGGTCACCAACAAGGACAACACCGCCCACACCGTGACGGCGAAGAACAAGTCTTTTGACACCCACGACATCGCCCCGGGCAAGAGCGTCACCTTCACGGCGCCGTCCAAGAAAGGCAAGTACCCCTACACTTGCACCATCCACCCGAACATGAAGGGCACGCTCACCGTCGGTTGACCCAGGTCGTCCACCAGGAGGAACCATGTCGCCGGCCCGCCACACCCCCGCCCTTCGCCCCGGTGGCCTCGGCGGTGCCCCGGGAGCCGTGGCACGCCTGCTGGCTGCCGCCGGTCTGGCCGTGGACGCCTGGGTGCACGCCCGCCTCGCAGAGCAGTACGACGCCGTGTCGGCCTGGGTGAGCCAGGGGACGCTGTTCCGCCTCGAAAGCGCGCTGGCCTGCCTGGCAGCGGTACTGGTCCTGTTCTGGCGCCGCCGGCTCGGTGACGCGCTGGCCTGGCTCGTCGCTGCCGGCGGGCTGGCGCTGCTCCTGGTGTACCGCTTCGTCGACGTCGGCTCGCTGGGCCCGGTCCCCGACATGTACGAGCCGATCTGGAACAGCGACAAGACCCTCACCGTCGCAGCGCAGGGCGTCACCGTCCTCGCCACCACCTACCTGCTGCTGCGGCCCCGCAGACACCGCACCGGACGCACCCTGGCCTGAGACCGACGGAGACGGTCGGACGGAAGGAGACAGCGGGTCGGCGCAGGACGGCGCACGCGCACCACGGACAGCGCACCACGGACAGCGCACCACGGACGGCGGACGGCGTAAGAGGCAGGAGCCGACTCAGCGGAAGCCGGGCGCAGCGGGGGGATCCGCGGAACCGGGCGCAGCGGGGGCTCCGCGGGAGCCGGGCTCAGCGGGCGGCGCGCCCGGGGCCGTCTCCGCCGGACTGCGCGGGTGCGCCCGCGGCGGCGGCCTCGACCGACGCGTCCGCCGTCCCCGGGGCCGTCCGGGCCTCCGAGCGGGGGGCCGGGGGGACGCCGAAGCCGGAGCGGGGCCCGGGGTCGGGGTGGATGCCCAGAGCCCGGTCGCGGGCGGCTTCCGCCTCGCGCCGGAACAGCCGGAACCACATGAAGACGGCGAAGCCCGCGAAGACGAACCACTCGCCGGTGTATCCGAGGTTCTGGAAGGCCTTGAGGTCAAGCCCGCTGTTCTCAGGGGCGGCCGGGGGCACGGGCTTCAGCGGGGACCGGGGGTGGGTGAGCGTCACCCAACCGTCGTAGACGTCGTAGGGCACCACGTTGACCAGCGAGGCAGCGCTGATCATGCCGAGCTGCCCCTGCGGGAGACCGCCGGAGACCGCGCCGTCGGTGTCCTGGCTCTCCGACGCCTGCAAAGCACCCTGGACCGTCACCTCGCCACGCGGCGGGGCGGGCACCTTCGCGGTGGCGTGCGGGTCGTCCGCGTCCCCCGGCAGCCAGCCGCGCACCACCGGCAGCGCCTTGCCCCCGTCGGTCCGCAGCAGCGTCAGCACGTAGAAGCCTTCCCGTTCGCCCAGCCGCCGTCCCGGCACGAGAAGTTGGTGACCGGTGTCATAGCGACCGCGGGCGGTGGCCAGTCGCCCCGAGGTGACCTGGCTGACGGGCAGCAGCCGGCCCACGGGTTCCGGCGCGGCCTGCTGGGCCCGGGTGGTGCGGTGCTCCTGCTGGTGCTGGGCGTCGACACGGTCCTCGAAACGGCTGAGCTGCCAGGTGCCCATGAGGACGCAGAGGGGCACCGCCAGCAGCGCGAAGAGGTTGATCCCCCACCATCGCGGGGTCAGCAGAAACCGGTACACACCCCAACGGTACGGTGCCGTGGCGCCGGAGCCGCACCGCCCCCTCCGGGGCAGGGCCCCCGCAGCGGGCCGGCGGACCCGGCCCGGGCGCTTGGCTCAGGAGGTCGCCGGCAGGGCACCGGTGCGGTAGACGGTTCCCGCACAGGCCTCGGAGAGAACGGTCTCGGCTGCGGTCGGACCACCCGCCTCGGGCGTGTTGCTCAACCTGACGCTGGCGGGCACGCCGCTCTCCGACGTCCCGTCCGAGCCACCCGCCTGGGAGCCCGCGCCACCGTCCCCACCGTCACCGGCCGCGGGTGCGGAACCCTGCGGCGCGTCCGAGGCGCCGGTGGTCTCCCCCGGTGGCGCCGGGTCCTCAGTGGGTGACCCGTCGTCGGTGGCGCACCCCGACCGGCCGCCGCCCTCCCGCGGCACCCAGGCGAAGCGGACCTCGTAGGCCTGTCCCGGTTCCAGCACCAACTGGTCGGGGGCGTCGGTGGGGTCGGGCAGACCGGTCGCTGCGTCACCCGAGGTGTGGTCGACCACCTGGATCGCCGCGCTACGGGCGCCGCCCTGGGCGATGGCGCTGACCGTGCCGCCGCCCTGCACCGTGCAGGGGGCATCGGAGACGTTGGCGACGCGGAAGGTGCCGTAGACCCGGCCCGCCGCGTCGGGCGAACCGCTGGACGCGGAACCGGCGCCGAGCTGCTCCCTGCCGCAGGTGGGGGACGTCACGTTGGCCGTCTCGGTCGGCGAGGGGCCCGTCCCGGCGCCCCCCGGGTCCGCGGACGCCCCTGCCTTCCCGTCCCGGTGCCCGGCCTTACCGTGCGCGTGCGGCGGGCGGCTGCCGGCCCCCGCCCCGGAGCCGCCGTCCCCGTCGGGGCCGTCCTGCCTGCCTGCGGCTCCGGGGAGCGTCTTGCTGCTGGCCGTGTTGGTGCTGCGGTCGTCGGCTCCGATGCCGGGCACCGCGTGCACGGCCAGCGGGAGCGACACCCCCGCCAGCGCCAACGCGGCGACGGCCCCGGCGACCAGCTGCCGCCGCCTGCGGCGCCGCGCCGGGACGGCCTGCTGCAGGTGTGCCAGGGGGTCGCCGCTGGGCTCCAGGTTGCCTGCGACGGAGTGCAGCAGCCGCCGCACGTCGTCCTCGTCGAAGTTCTCCCAGCCGCGACGGGTCCCCGGTCGCCCGCCCGGGCCGTCGCCCGAGGCGTCAGCGCCGGGTTCGGCTCCACCGCTGCCGCCGGGTTCGGCTCCGCCCCTGCCGGGCTCCGCCGGGTTCGGCGCCGGTTGCCGCCCGCCTCCTGAGGGCCCGGACGCCGACGACGGCGACGCCCTGGTGGCCGAGGCCGGCTCCGATGCCCCGTCCGACGCCGGCTCCGGCGCCGGGCCAGCCGTCCGGGGCCGCCCCGCCGCCCCCACCGGCGCACCGGGGCGATCCGGCGCACCGGGGCGAGCCGGCGTACCAGGACGATCGGGCGTACCCCCTTGCCGGTCCGCCGGCACCGGACGGTCCGGCGTGCCCGGGGCCGGCGATGCTTCCGGCTCCTCGGCAGTGCGGGGTGCAGGGGATACCTGCGGGGTGCGGGATGCCTGCGGGGTGCGGAGCGTGGAGGCCGGGCGGTGGGCCTCCTCCGGACCGTCTGCCGACCGGGCGTGCTCCGCCGAGGGCCGGCCGGTCCTCGGCGCGGAGCCGGCGCCTGCCGGGTGCGGGCCCGCTCCTGCCGGATGCGGGCCTGCGCTCGCGGCGTCCTCGGCGAGTGCGGCGCGCAGCCGGGCCGATCCGTCGGCCGGCGGTCCGCCGGAACCCCCGTCCTCCTCGCCCTTCGGTCCGCCGGGGACGCTCTCCCCGGAAAGAGGGCTCTCTTCGGCGGAGGGCGGCGGCTCGGCCGGGTCGGCCGGCCGGAGCCGCTCGACGGGCTCCGGGCCGCGCCCCGGCCTCTCGTGCCGGCGGTCGCCTCCGCCACTCATGCCGGTGCCTCCATGGCCACACGCAGTGCCGCAATACCCCGGGAGCCGTACGCCTTGACCGAACCCAGCGATATCCCCAGCGTCTCGGCCACCTGCGCCTCGGTCATGTCCGCGAAGTAGCGCAGCACGAGCACCTCACGCTGCCGGCGCTGGAGCCCGCGCATGGCCTGGATGAGCTGGTCGCGCTCCAACTGCTCGTAGGCGCCCTCCTCCGCGCTGGCCATGTCGGGCATCGGCTTGGAGAGCAGCTTGAGGCCGAGGATGCGCCGGCGCAGGGCCGAGCGGGAGAGGTTCACCACCGTCTGCCGCAGGTAGGCCAGCGTCTTCTCCGGCTCACGGACACGGCTGCGGGCGGAGTGCACGCGGATGAACGCCTCCTGGACGACGTCCTCGCAGGAGGCGGTGTCGTCCAGCAACAGGGCCGCCAGTCCCAGCAGCGACCGGTAGTGCGCGCGGTAGGTCTCCGTGAGGTGGTCGACGGTGGTGCCCGCCACTGCTGCCGTCGCCGTCTCCTCAGAGTCCTCCCGTTGCTGGGGGAGGGGAGCCGGACGCGGGGCGGACCAGGGCGCGATCACCGGCATGCCGCCGGCCGCCCTTGGGCGCGGCAGTGCCACGCCGCCCGCCCGGCCCACCGGGGTTGCCATGCCGAGTACCTCTGCCACGCCTGTTGGACACGCTTCCCCCCGTCAGGGTTGTACGCGTACGGGACACCGCCCCCGTATCCGTCGTACACCGCCATGTGCACCACCCGCCCTCCATGCCCCCGAACCCCGGACGCCGTGGGAGGCGGCCAGAGAGACGCGAACCGCCCGGCCATCGGTTCCGAAGCCGGGCGGAAGCGAAATCGTCGGACAGATGGCCGACCCATAGCAAGGGGAAGAGCCCAACGATTCGCTCACATAATCTCCACAGGGTCGACGCGGGCTGACGTGCCGTCGGGCGGCGCCCCCGACGGCCCGCCCGGAAAGGGCCGCCCTGTCCGTCTCTCGCCCTGGTTGACCTTTCCCTTGGGGCAGACCGCAGCATCAGTGAGCCGGGCGAGGTGCCCGGCACGAGGAGGAACGGGCATGGGTTTGCTGACCATCGGAGTCTTCGCGAAGGCGTCCCGGCTGTCGCCGAAGGCGCTGCGGCTCTACGACGAACTCGGCCTGCTGGCCCCTGCTCGCGTCGACCCGGTGACCGGCTACCGCCTCTACGCCCCGGAACAGCTGGAGCAGGCCCGACTGGTCGCCTGGCTCCGACGGCTGGGGATGCCGCTGGCCCGCATCCGGCACGTCCGCACGCTGGAGGCGGACGCGGCGGCCCAGGAGATCCGCGCGTTCTGGGCCCGGGTCGAGGCGGAGACCGCCGCACGGCGGGACCTGGCCCGCCTTCCTCATCGACCACCTCTCCCGGAAGGACCCTGCCGTGTCCCCGACCGCCACACCCCTGGACATCCAGTACGCCGCCCTCTCCCACACGGGCCTGGTCCGTGAGTCCAACCAGGACACCGCCTACGCCGGCTCCCACCTGCTCGCCGTCGCCGACGGCTTCGGCAGCGGGGGAGCTCCCGCAAGCGCCGCCGCCGTCGAGGCGCTCAAGCGCCTGGAGACCGAGGGCGTCTGGGCGGGCGACCTCCTGGGCGTCCTCGAAGGCGCCGTCGAACAGGCCGAACAGGCCGTGCGCGGTCTCGCGGGGACCGGCACCTCCTCCGAGGAGGCCGGTACGACACTCACCGCGATGCTCTGGACCGGGTCACGACTCGCCCTGGTCCACATCGGCGACTCCCGCGCCTATCTGCTGCGCGACGGGCAGCTGTTCCAGATCACGCACGACCACACCATGGTGCAGGCGATGGTCGACGAAGGGCGGCTGAGCCCCGAGGAAGCCGCCTTCCACCCCCAGCGTTCGCTGCTGGTAAGGGCGCTGGGCCAGGAGAGCGCGGTCACCCCCGACCTGCGCCTGCACGACGCCCGGCAAGGAGACCGGTACCTGCTCTGCTCCGACGGCCTGTCGACCGTGGTGCCGGCCGACGAGATCCGCGAGCTGCTCACCGGGGTCAGCGAGCCCGAGGAGGCCGTCCGCGCACTCGTCGGCCGCGCGAACGGCTCCGGCGGTCCCGACAACGTCAGCTGCGTGGTCGCCGACGTGCGGGAGCGTCACCGGTAGGGCCCTGCCGGCTCAGTGCCGGTGGCCGTCGACCGCGCCCGCCGTCAGCTCCGCGGCGATCCGTTCGGCCAGTTGCGTCAGGTTGAGGGCGGAACCCTTGCGGAGGTTGTCCGCACAGACGAACAGCTCCAGCGCCCGGGGGTCGTCCAGGGAGCGCCGCACCCGGCCGACCCAGCAGGGGTCGGTACCGACCACGTCCGCGGGCGTGGGGAACTCCCCGGTGGCCGGGTCGTCGCAGACGACCACGCCCGGTGCGGCGGAGAGGATCTCGTGGGCACCGGCGACCGTGACGTCCCGCTCGAAGCGGGCATGGACGGAGACGGCGTGTCCGGTGAGGACCGGTACGCGCACACAGGTCGCGGCGACCCGCAGGTGCGGCAGCCCGAGCACGCGGCGGGACTCCTCACGCAGCGCCAGCTCCTCGGTGGACCAGCCCTGCGACGCCTCCTCACCCGTCCAGGGCACGACGTTGAGTGCGACCGGCGCCGGGAAGGGCCCGAGCCCGTCGCCGAGCGCGCGACGCACGTCGCCGGGCGCGGTGCCCAGGTCGGTGCCGCTGACGGCGGCGAGCTGGGCACGCAGGGTCGCCGCGCCCGCCGGACCGAGGGCGGAGACCGCCTCGTAGCTGGAGAGCACGAGTTCCTCCAGACCGTACTCGGCGTGGAGGGCGCCCACCGCGACGATCATCGCCAGGGTGGTGCAGTGCGGGCCGGCGACGATGCCCCGGGGCCGGAGCCGGACGGCCGCGGCGTTGACCTCGGGCACCACCAGCGGGACCTCCGGGTCGCCGCGGAAGGCCGCGGTGCCGTCGACGACCACCGCCCCGCCGGCCACGGCGCGAGGCGCCCAGTGCCGGCTGACCTCCTCGGAGCCGGCCTCGGAGTCGGCGAACACCACGACGTCCGCGCCCCGCAGGGCGTCCTCGTCGAGGGGGAGCACCTCGGTCTCCGCGCCGCGCACCGTCAAGCTGCCGGGCGACGGCGCCCCGGGGGCGACCAGCCGGATCTCGCCCCAGACGTCGGCCCGCTCCGAGAGCAGGCCGAGCATGACCCTCCCCACGTCACCGGTCGCACCGACGACGGCGAGGTTCGGCTTGCGGACCGCCCCCTGCGTACCGGGGCGGTCCGCGAAGCCCGAGGTCATCGGCCGGTGCCTCCATAGACGACGGCCTCGTCGCTCTCGCTGTCGAGCCCGAAGGCGGTGTGGACGGCACGGACGGCCTCGGCCACGTCGTCGGCCCGGGTGACGACCGAGATGCGGATCTCGGACGTCGAGATCAGCTCGATGTTGACGCCCGCGTTCGAGAGCGCCTCGAAGAAGCCCGCCGTGACCCCCGGATTGGTCTTCATCCCCGCGCCGACCAGCGAGATCTTGGCGATCTGGTCGTCGTAGCGCAGCGAGTCGAAGCCGACCCTCTCGCGGGTGCGCTCCAGCGCCGCGATGGCCTTGCGGCCCTCGGACTTCGGCAGCGTGAAGGAGATGTCGGTCAGGCCGGTGGACGCCGCGGAGACGTTCTGCACGACCATGTCGATGTTGATCTCGGCGTCCGCGATGGCCCGGAAGATGGTCGCGGCCTCACCCGGCTTGTCGGGCACTCCGACGACCGTGACCTTCGCCTCGGAGGTGTCGTGCGCGACACCCGAGATGATCGCCTGCTCCATCGACTGGTCCCCTTGCGGTTCGTTGCTGACCCAGGTGCCGCGCAGTCCGGAGAAGGACGAGCGGACGTGGATCGGGATGTTGTAACGGCGTGCGTACTCCACACAGCGGTGGAGGAGCACCTTGGAGCCGGAGCTCGCCAGCTCCAGCATGTCCTCGAAGGAGATCCAGTCGATCTTGCGGGCCTTCTTCACCACCCGCGGGTCGGCGGTGAAGACGCCGTCGACATCGGTGTAGATCTCGCAGACGTCCGCCTCCAGCGCTGCGGCGAGCGCCACGGCGGTGGTGTCGGAACCACCACGGCCCAGCGTGGTGATGTCCTTCTTGTCCTGGGAGACGCCCTGGAAGCCGGCGACGATGGCGATGTTGCCCTCGTCGACGGAGGTCTGGATGCGGCCCGGGGTCACGTCGATGATCCGCGCCTTGTTGTGGACGGAGTCGGTGATCACCCCCGCCTGGCTGCCCGTGAAGGACTGCGCCTCGTGACCGAGGTTTTTGATCGCCATGGCCAGCAGGGCCATGGAGATCCGCTCTCCGGCGGTCAGCAGCATGTCGAACTCGCGCCCCGACGGGATCGGGGACACCTCCTGAGCGAGATCGATCAGCTCGTCCGTCGTGTCGCCCATCGCGGAGACCACGACAACCACCTGGTTGCCGTTCTTCTTGGCCTCCACCACTCGCTTGGCGACGCGCTTGATGCCCTCGGCATCCGCAACGGAGGAGCCGCCGTACTTCTGCACGACAAGGCCCACGTGCGCTCCTCGCAACTGTCTCTTCGGGAACCTCGGCTCCCGGACCTCCTTCAAGGAGGTCATGCGGTCGGCTCAGTCTAACGAGCAGGCGGTTTCCGCCTCGCCAGTACCACGTGGTGAGATACGCGGCTCACACTCCGGTCGGCGGGCGGCGGGCCGCGTTCCTCCGCGGCGTCCCGCGAGCGTGAGGTACGCGGGTCGGCCACCCACTGTCCGACGTCGGCGTGGGCGCCCCATCGCGCCCGCTCGGCCTGTACCTGCCCCGTCGCCCGGAGAGCACACGGAAAGGTAAGCCAGTTCACAAACCGCACGTGGGGCCTTGACACGCGCCCCCGCACCACCTGCCCCGCGCCCGGCGTCGCCCCCGGGCCCGCGCACCCCCGCACCGCGCGCGAGCGCCCCGGCGCCCCGGCGCCCCGGACGCGGCCGGGAACACCGCAGGCCGTGCGGGGTGGGCCGGTCCGCGGTCGGGGCTGGGTGGGCCGTGCGGGTGAGCGGCCCCGGGTCCGCCGGGTGTGCCGGCGGCGCCTCAGGCTTCCTGTACGCGGACCGGGACGCCGATCTCCTCGGCCATCACGCGACCGGCCTCCTCCGCCAGCGCGTCCTCACCGTCGGTGTCGCTGTCGGTGTCCAGGCCGTCCAGCTCCACCAGCGGCTGCCCCTGGCGGACGTGAGCCACCAGGGACTGCAACGCGCGCAGGGCGGCGGAGGCGGTCGGGCCCCAGTTGGAGAGGTAGGAGAACTGCCACCACCACAGCGCCTCGCTGACGCGGCCGGCCCGGTAGTGGGCCAGCCCGTGCCGCAGGTCGGCGACGATGTCGGCCAGGTCGTCCGAGACGCGCCGGGCGACGGGCGCCTGCCGGGGCACGTACGGGTCGAAGACCTCGGAGTAGACGTCGATCGGGTCCAGCAGCACGGCGAAGCGTTCCCGCAGCTCGTCGACGTCCGGCTCGGGACCGATGTCGGGCTCGTACCGCTCGTCGGGCACGAAGTCCTCGTGCGCCCCGAGACGGCCGCCCGTCAGCAGGAGCTGGGAGATCTCCAGCAGCAGGAAGGGCACCGCACTGTCCGGTTCGTCGCCACGACCCACCTCGGTGACCGCGACGATGAAGCTCTCGACCGAGTCGGAGATCTGGACGGCGAAGTCGTCGGGGTTGCGTGTCGTGTCGTGCAGCGTGGCGTCAGACATCGAGAAGTCTCCTTCCTTCGAAGGCCCGCCCCAGCGTGACCTCGTCGGCGTACTCCAGGTCTCCTCCGACCGGCAACCCGCTCGCCAGCCTGGTCACCCGCAGCCCCATGGGTTTGACCATGCGCGCCAGGTAGGTGGCGGTGGCCTCTCCCTCCAGGTTGGGGTCGGTGGCGAGGATCAGCTCGGTGACGGTGCCGTCGGCGAGGCGTGCCAGCAACTCCCTGATGCGCAGATCGTCCGGACCGACGCCCTCGATCGGGCTGATGGCCCCGCCCAGGACGTGGTAGCGGCCCCGGAACTCACGGGTCCGCTCGATGGCGACGACATCCTTGGGCTCCTCGACCACGCAGATGACCGCCGGATCGCGACGCGGGTCCTGGCAGACCCGGCACTGCTCCTCCTGCGCGACGTTCCCGCAGACGCTGCAGAACCGGACCTTCGCCTTCACTTCCATGAGGGCGTGGGCGAGCCGGCGGACGTCGGTCGGCTCGGCCTGCAGGATGTGGAAGGCGATCCGCTGCGCGCTCTTGGGACCGACGCCGGGCAGCCTGCCCAGCTCGTCGATCAGGTCCTGGACCACGCCTTCGTACACGGAACGCCCTCTTCCTCTCCTGCCGCTGAACGTACGCTAGTTGCCCCCGCCTTCTGAAGGGGGGAAACCGAGGTTCCCCCGAAGGCGGTCCGGCCACGAGGGCCGGACGGGGCGGGTCTCAGATGCCGAGGCCGGGGATGCCGCCGCCGGCACCGCCGAGGCCCTGAGCCAGCGGGCCGAGCTTCTGCTGCTGGACCTGCTCGGCCGAGCCCACCGCGTCGCGCACGGCGGCCAGGACGAGGTCGGCGAGGGTCTCGGTGTCCTCGGGGTCCACCGCCTTCGGGTCGATGACCAGGCCCTTCAGCTCACCGGAGCCCGAGACCGTGGCCTTGACGAGGCCGCCGCCCGAGGAGCCCTCGACGGACATGCCCGCCAGTTCCTCCTGTGCGGCGGCGAGGTCCTGCTGCATCTTCTGGGCCTGCTGGAGCAGCTGCTGCATGTTGGGCTGACCACCGGGGATCACGACATGACTCCTGCGAACGACGACTACGGGTGTACGGAAGGCCGAGCCTACGTGGTCGGCTCGGGCGGCGCGGCATGTCGGGGCACGAGGCGGCAGCCGTCCCGCCGTGCCCTCGGCGGCCGGCTCGCCGGCCCTCCCACCGGCTCCACGGCCGGGCACCGGCTGCGGGGCCGGCGCCGACCGCGGACCCAGGACCACCGGGCGCCGGGGCGAGGCCGGGGACGGGAACCACCGGGTGGTCCCCGCGGTCACTCGTGGCTGAACTCCTCCAGGACCGTGGCACCGAGTTCGCGGACGATCAGGTCGTGGCCGCTGAGCGCCGAGTCCACGAGGTCGGGGTCGTCCTCCGCGGGCATGTCCTCCTCGTAGGGCGAGGACTGCTCGGACCAGCCGGAGCCGGCCGGCGACGAGGACTGCGGGCCGCCGGCGGGCTGTCCCTGCCCGGCACTCGCGGAGCCCGACACCGCCGCCCGCGCGGCCCGGGACCCGCCCGAGTCCTCGCCGGCCGCCGGCCCGCTGCCGCCGTCCTGGCTGCGGGGCGCGGGAGGGGAGTACCCGGACGGCGCGGGCGCCGCCGGTCCCTGCCCGCCGCCGCCGTAGCCGCCGTTCCCGCCGGGGCCCCTGGCGGGGGGCGCGCCGCCGGCGCCGGCGCCGCCCGAGGGGTCCACCAGGGCCTCGATCTGCCACTGGACCCCGAAGCCCTCCGAGAGGGCCTGCTTGAGCACGTCCTCACTGCCGCTGCCGACGAAGCTGTCGCGCGCGCCGGAGTTGGAGAAGCCGATCTGGAGCGTGCGCCCGTCGAACCCCGCGACCTGCGCGTTCTGGCTGAGGAGGATCCAGGTGAAGCGCCGGCGGTTCTTCACCGCCTCCAGGATGCCGGGCCACATCTGCCGGACCTGGACCGCGCCCTGTGCCATGTCCCCCTGTGCCGCGCCCCCGGCCGCCTGCGGGCCGGCGCCGGACGCCGGGCCACCGCCCGGTGAGCCCGGGTGCTGCCGACCGGGGTCGGCCGCGGGGGCCTGGGAGTGGCCCGCGGCGGCCTGGTCGTCCTGCTCGGGCTCCGGACGCGGCCGGGTCCTGCCCGGTGCCGCCGCGGTCGGCCAGCTGCCCGGTCGCCGCGCGTCGGCCCCGCCGGACTCCCCCGCCGGGGCCCCGGGCACGCCGGAGGACGCCCCGGACCGGCCCGGACCGGCAGCCGCGGGCCATGCGCCGGGCTGCCGGGCAGCCGCGGTGCCGTTCCCGCCACCGGGGGTCTCGCCGCGGGGCGCCGAGGGCTCGTCCCGGGGCGCCGCGGGGGCGCCGCTCGGCCCGGCGTCGGGCCCACCGGCCGCGGAGCCGCTCGTGGGCCAGGCACCGGGCGACGCGGTCCGCGCCGGCCCCGGCCGGCCCGACGCCTCGGCTGCCTCCTCGCCACCGGCGACCGGGCCCGGGCCGGACGGCCGGGACGGGGACGGTGCGGACGGGCCCGGCGGAGACTGCTGGGGCTGAGGCTGCTGGGCCTGGGGCGGGTACTGCTGAGGGGCGCCGCCCGCCTCGCGCATCGCGGCCCTCGCCGCAGCCGGACCGCCCGGTCCTGCGGGAGGAGCCGCCTGGTGTCCGCCCGGGCCCGGCACGTACTCGACCACCGGGTCGCCCGGGGCCGCCATGCTCACCTGGGGCCCGCCGGCGGCCCCGCGCTCCAGCCTGTCCAGCCGGGCCTGGAGGGAGCGCTCGTCGGAGTAGGCGGCGGGCAGCAGCACCCGCGCGCAGATCAGTTCGAGCTGGAGCCGGGGCGAGGTGGCGCCCCGCATCTCGGTCAGGCCCTCGTTGACCAGGTCCGCGGCACGGCTCAGCTCGGCGGCACCGAAGACCGAGGCCTGGGCCCGCATCCGCTCCAGGAGGTCGGCGGGTGCGTCGATCAGCCCCTTCTCCTCGGCGTCCGGGACGGCCGCCAGAATCACCAGGTCCCGCAACCGCTCCAGCAGGTCGGCGACGAACCGCCGCGGGTCGTTGCCGCCCTCGATGACCCGGTCGACCACCTCGAAGGCCGCGGCGCCGTCCCCCGCGGCGAAGGCGTCCACCACCGAGTCCAGCAGCGAACCGTCGGTGTAGCCGAGGAGTGCCGTGGCCATGGCGTAGGTGACACCCTCGTCAGCGGCGCCGGCCAGGAGCTGGTCCATCACCGACATCGAGTCACGCACCGAGCCGGCGCCGGCGCGGACCACCAGCGGCAGCACGCCGTCCTCGACGGCGATCTTCTCGTGCTCGCAGACCTCGGCGAGGTAGTCGCGCAGCGTGCCCGGCGGCACCAGCCGGAACGGGTAGTGGTGGGTCCGCGAGCGGATCGTCCCGATGACCTTCTCGGGCTCCGTCGTGGCGAAGATGAACTTCAGGTGCTCCGGCGGCTCCTCGACCACCTTCAGCAGGGCGTTGAACCCCGCCGAGGTGACCATGTGGGCCTCGTCGATGATGTAGATCTTGTAGCGGCTGGAGGCAGGGCCGAAGAAGGCCTTCTCGCGCAGGTCACGGGCGTCGTCGACACCACCGTGGGAGGCGGCGTCGATCTCGATGACGTCGATCGAGCCGCGTCCGCCGCGCGCGAGGTCCTGGCAGGACTGGCACTGCCCGCACGGAGTCGGCGTGGGCCCCTGCTCGCAGTTCAGGCAGCGCGCCAGGATGCGCGCGCTGGTCGTCTTGCCGCAGCCGCGCGGCCCGCTGAACAGGTACGCGTGGTTGACCCGGTTGTTGCGCAGGGCCTGCTGGAGCGGATCGGTCACGTGCGACTGCCCGATGACCTCCGCGAAGGTCTCGGGGCGGTAGCGGCGGTACAGCGCGAGGGACGACACCCTTACGACGATATCGGCCCGCGCCGACAACCGGGTCCGAGCCGTTCGCCGCCGCCAGACCGGGGGGCCCCGGCGGAACCGGCGCTGCCGACCGGGGCCCGACGCCCTGACGTCCGACGGTCTCCGCCCGGCCCCGCGCCCGCGTCCGCGACCGGTGGGAGTCGACCTCGACCACCGGCCCTGCCCGGGCAGGCCCTCCCCGGGAACGACAACGCCCCCCACGCACCCACCAGAGCCCACTTACCCTTGCTGCCTTCCGGCCCTGGGGGAGTTCGGTGAGATAGCGCCACGTGAGGGGCTGGCCCCCACTGTAGCGGATACCTCCGGGGGAGAACGAGTTCGCGACCACTCCCCGCGGTCATGTAATGTCTCCGGCGGAGGATTCGCCTAGTGGCCTAGGGCGCACGCTTGGAAAGCGTGTTGGGGGCAACCCCTCACGAGTTCGAATCTCGTATCCTCCGCACCCCGCCTGAACAGGCGAAACGAGGAGCCGGACCGCAGCACGCGGTCCGGCTCCTTGTCATCTGCGGACGTCCCTCCCGCCGCCCGGCCCGGACGGACCGGCACCGGCCGCGACCGTGGGCCAGGAGGAGCGAGACGCCGGCAGACGGCCGGGAGTGATTCACCCCACCCTCACGTCCGCACCCCGGTCCACGTGCTCGACCACCTCCCGCGGTCCTGTAGGGTCTCCGGCGGAGGATTCGCCTAGTGGCCTAGGGCGCACGCTTGGAAAGCGTGTTGGGGGCAACCCCTCACGAGTTCGAATCTCGTATCCTCCGCC
>NZ_JBHWGP010000001.1:310834-715093 GCF_042733155.1 Streptomyces sp. NPDC059740
GTAGGGTCTCCGGCGGAGGATTCGCCTAGTGGCCTAGGGCGCACGCTTGGAAAGCGTGTTGGGGGCAACCCCTCACGAGTTCGAATCTCGTATCCTCCGCCCAGCCTCACCGGGCTGACCGAAGGGCCCCACCGTTCGCGGTGGGGCCCTTCGACTTGCCCGATGCGCCCTTCCGGCCACCACCCCACGCTCGGCAGACCCGTACCCACACCCACACCCACACCCGCCCCAGGCTCGCGCCACCCGGCGGCCATCATCTCTGCACCGCGTCTATACACGCGATGTATAGACGCGGTGTAGTGTCCCCTCCATGTCCATCAGTCACACGCTGCTCGGCCTCCTGGAGACCGGGCCCCGCCACGGGTACGACCTGAAGCGGACCTTCGACGAGAGGTTCGGCCACGACCGGCCCCTGCACTACGGGCAGGTCTACTCGACGATGTCCCGGCTGCTGAAGAACGGCCTCGTGGAGGTCGAGGGGATCGAGTCCGGGGAGGGGCCGGAACGCAAGCGGTACGCGATCACCGACGCCGGCGTCACCGACGTACAGGGGTGGCTGGAGACTCCGGAGAAGCCGGAGCCGTACCTCCAGAGCACGCTCTACACCAAGCTGGTGCTGGCCCTGCTCACCGGCCGCGACGCCGCCGCCCTGCTGGACACCCAGCGCGCGGAGCACCTGCGGCTGATGCGAGAGCTGACCCGCCGCAAGGCCGGTGGCGACCTCGCCGACCAGCTCATCTGCGACCACGCCCTCTTCCACCTGGAGGCCGATCTGCGCTGGCTGGAGACGGCCGCAGCCCGGCTCGACAAGCTCGCCACGGAGGTCCGCTCATGACCACCCCGCACACCGTCCCGGCGACCGGACCCCTGCTGTACGCGGAGGGCCTGCACAAGACCTACGGCTCCAACGCGGCGCTCCGGGGTGCCGACTTCCACATCGACGCGGGCGAGGTCGTCGCGGTGATGGGGCCCTCCGGCTCCGGCAAGTCGACGCTGCTGCACTGCATGGCCGGCATCCTGCCGCCGGACTCGGGCCGGGTGGTGTACCAGGGCCGCGAGGTCTCGTCCTGCTCCGACGCGGAACGCAGTGCGCTGCGCCGGACCGACTTCGGCTTCGTCTTCCAGTTCGGCCAGCTGGTGCCGGAGCTGACGTGCCAGGAGAACGCCGCGCTGCCGATGCGGCTCGCCGGCGTCCCCCGCAAGGAGGCGGAGGCCCGGGCCCGGCAGTGGCTGGAGCGGCTGGAGGTGGACCACGTGCGCCGCCGACGGCCCGGCGAGATCTCCGGCGGCCAGGGGCAGCGCGTCGCCGTAGCCCGTGCGCTGGCCGCCTCGCCGCAGGTCATCTTCGCGGACGAGCCGACCGGTGCCCTGGACACGCTCAACGGGGAGCGCGTGATGCAGCTGCTGACCGAGGCCGCCCGGGAGGCGCAGGCGGCCGTGGTGCTGGTCACGCACGAGCCCAGGGTCGCCGCCTACTCCGACCGCGAGGTCGTCGTCCGCGACGGCACTGCCCGGGAGACCACCCTGGCCGGTGCGGTGTGAGGGGACAGGGGGGAGAGCCCGGGCGGTCCGGGGCGCTGCGGCGCTGGGGCCGTGACCTGCTGATGGGCTGCCGGTTCGCCTTCTCGGGGCGGCAGGGCCAGGTGCGCACGCTGCTCACCGCGGTGGGCGTCGGCCTCGGGGTGGCGATGCTGCTGTTGGCGGCCTCAGTCCCCCACATGCTCAGCGAGCGGCAGGCCCGCACTGACGCGAGCGGTGGGCTGCTGTCGGCCGACGAGCCGGATCCCACCGCTCACTCGATCCTGGTGGCCGACGCCGGCACCAGCTACCACGGCAAGAGCATCGAGGGGACGTCCCTCAAGGCCGAGGGCAGCCACCCCGTCGTCCCGCCCGGGGTCGACCGGTTCCCGAAGCCGGGCCAGATGGTGGTCTCCCCCGCGCTGCGGGTCCTGCTGGACTCCGGCGAGGGCGCGGAGCTGCGGAAGCGGTTCCACTCCCGGGTCGTCGGCACCATCGGGCCTCAGGGGCTGTCCGGTCCCAAGGACCTCAGCCTGTACATCGGCTCGGACCAGCTGACGCCCCACACGCTGAACGTGCACCGCATGGCCGCGTTCGGCGGCACCCAGGAGCGGGCCCCGGTGAGTCCGATGCTGATCCTGCTGGGCGCGGTGGCCTGCGTGGTGCTGCTCATGCCGGTCGCCGTCTTCATCGGCACGGCGGCCCGGTTCGGGGGCGAGCGGCGCGACCAGCGTCTGGCCGCACTCCGCCTGGTGGGCGCCGACGGTCCCATGGTGCGGCGGGTGGCAGCCGGCGAGTCGCTGGGGGGCGCGCTGCTCGGCCTGGTGATCGGCAGCGTCCTCTTCGTCCTGGCCAGGCAACTGGTGGGGCAGTTCGAGCTGTTCGGCATCAGTGCCTTCCCTTCCGACGTGGTACCGCAGGCGGCCCTGGGGCTCCTGGTGGTGGTGGGAATTCCCGCGGTCGCGGTGGCCGTCTCGGTCTTCGCGCTGCGCAAGGTCGCGATCGAACCGCTGGGCGTCCTGCGGGAGGCCGCCGGCAGGCGGCGCAGGGTGGTGTGGCGGCTGCTGCCGCCGGCCCTGGGTCTGGCGCTGCTGCTGCCGTTGGCCGGTTCGCTGGGCGGCGGCGGGAGCGTCAACGAGTACCAGGTCGTCGCCGCCGTGGTGTTGCTGCTGAGCGGTGTGGCGCTGCTGCTGCCGTGGCTGGTGGAACGGTTGGTCGGCATGGTGCACGGGGGCGCCGTCTCCTGGCAGCTCGCCGTGCGCCGCCTCCAGCTCAGCAGCGGAACGGCCAGCCGTTCGGTCAGCGGCATCACCGTCGCGGTGGCCGGCGCCATCGCCCTGCAGATGCTGCTGGCCGCCATCGGTGCCCAGCAGACGCAGTCGACGGTTCTGACCCGTGCCCAGGAGCGCCAGGTGTCGGTCTCCGCCGCCCTCGCCTCGCCCACCACGGCCGACCACCTGACCCGGGCGCTGACGGCCACCCCCGGTGTGGCCGCCGCCCGGGGCTACGTGGAGGCGTTCCCGGACGTGAAGGGGGGCGAGGACACGGCCAGGGTCGTCGTGGCGAGCTGCGGCACGCTGCGGCAACTCGCCGATATCGGCTCCTGCCGGGACGGCCAGGTCTTCCGCTCCACCGCCCCCTCGTCCACGGGCTCCGAGGCCCCGCCGAGCCCCGGTGCGCAGCTGCTGGTTGCCGGCGCGCACGGCGAGGGGCAGGCGACCTGGCGGGTGCCCACCGGGACGGCGACGGTGCGGGCCGCCAGGGAGTTCTGGGGCGACGGCTACGAGGAGGCGATCCTGGCCACACCGGCGGCGCTGGCGGCGGACCGGCTGGAGGCCGGCTACACGGCCTTCATCCAACTCCGGCACAACGACTCCGGGACGCTGGAGCGGGTACGCACCGCGATCTACCGCGACGCCCCCGCCGCAAGCGTCCTGCAGATGCAGGAGACCAAGGTCTCTGACCAGTTCGCCGGGGTCCGGAAGGCGATCTTCGCGGCCGCGGTCGGTGTCCTCCTGCTCATCGGGGCCAGCATGGTCGTCACCCAGGCCGAGCAGCTCCGGGAGCGCAGGCGTCAACTGGCGGTGCTGGTGGCCTTCGGCACCCGGCGCGCGACGCTGGGCGCCTCGGTGCTGTGGCAGGCGGCGGTGCCCGTGGTGCTGGGCCTTGTCCTGGCCTCGGTCTTCGGCATGGGCCTGGGGTGGGCGCTGCTGCGGCTGCTCGACGAGGGCGTGACCGACTGGTTCGCCTTCTGGCCGATGACCGCGGTCGGCGCCGTCCTGATCGCCCTCGTCACGCTGACGAGCCTGCCGCTGCTGTGGCGGCTGATGCGGGCGGAAGGGCTCCAGTCGGAGTGACCGCCCCTCCGGGCGTGACCCGGAGGACGGGCCGGCCGGCGACGCCCGGAGCGGACGGCGCACCGGTCGGCGACCCCGCCCCCCGGCTGACGCCCGGTGCCCCGCGATCCCGCCCCGGCTGACGCCAGGTGCCCCGCGCCCCGAGACGCTCGGGGCGCGGGGCACCTGGCGCGTGGTGGGTCCCCGGGGTCAGCGCACCGCTCAGGCGCCTGCTTCGGTCGGCCGTTCGCTCTCCGCCGGGCCGGCCGGGGCGGTCTGCCGTGCCGGGTCCGGCGGCAGGGGCGGCGACGCCTTTCCGGCGGTCGCCTTCTCGGGCCGGACCGCGGCGGGGCGCAGCTTGCGCAGGGTCACCGCGCTGAGCAGGGCGACGGCCAGCAGGCCGGCGCAGTAGACGGTCACGCCGCCCCAGGCGTCGCCGGAGTAGGCGATGCCGCCGGCCGAGCCACCGACGGCGCTGCCGATGTAGTAGCAGAACAGGTAGACGGCCGCGCCCTGGGCCCCCAGTGCCGTGGACCTTCCGCCGACCCAGCCGCTGGCCACGGCGTGGGCGGCGAAGAAGCCGACCGTGAAGACCACCAGACCCGGGATGACCGCGCCGAGGCTCGGCACCAGCATCAGCACCAGGCCCGCCAGCGCGATGACGAGGGCGGGCAGCAGCACCCGCGGCCTGCCGAAGCGGTCCACGAGCCGGCCGGCGGTGGCCGAGGAGAAGGAGCCGGCCAGGTAGGCCGTGAAGAGCAGGCCCGCCGTCGCCTGGGAGAGGCCGAACGGCGGGGCGATGAGGCGGAAGCCCAGGTAGTTGTAGACGGTGACGAAGGCCGCCATCGCCACGAAGCCGATGAGGTACAGCCGCAGCAGCCCGCTGTCGGGGACGGCCCTGCCGATGCCGGCGACGAGCGCCCGGGGGTTGGGGTCGCGGCGGGTGAACCGCACCGAGGTGGGAACGGTGAGGCGGAAGACGACGGCGAAAACCGCGGCGAGCAGGCCCACACCGGCCAGCGCCCAGCGCCAGCTGCCGGTGACCTCCAGCAGGCCGTCGGCTATCAGCCGGCCGACCATGCCGCCGATGCCGTTGCCCGCGACGTACAGGCCCATGGCCTGGCCCAGGGATTCGCGGTGCACCTCCTCGGAGAGGTAGGACATCGCCGTGGCCTGGAGGCCGGCCAGGGAGAGTCCCTGGAGGACGCGGATGACCAGCAGGACACCGAAGTCCGGCGCGAAGGCCGCCGCGATGCCGAGTACCGCCGCGGCGAAGAGCGAGACGGTCATCATGCCCGTCCTGCTCCAGGCGTCGGAGAGCGTGGTCAGCGGGACCACGCCGATGGCCATGGCGGCGGTGGAGACGGAGACCGTCAGCGAGGAGGTCGCCGGCGAGAGGTGGAGGTCGGAGGAGAAGGCGGGGAGCAGCGCCTGGACGCAGTAGAGCGTCATGAAAGTGGTCAGCCCGGCGGCGAAGAGCGCTCCGGTGGCCCGGCGGAACCCTGCGGTGCCCCGCGCGTGCGCGGGGGGCGTTATGGCGCTGTCGTTCACGCCGATCACGGTAGGGCGGTCCCAGTGATGCGTCCAATGCATGGATAGCGGGGTTCTGTTCCGGATATGGAATAGCGTGGCGGTGACGGGCGGGTCGGTCCCCGTCGCGGTGCGGACGGGCGACACGAGGCGGTGCGAGGTGACACCTCAGCGGACCGGTACGGGCAGCCAGGCCCCTGACGGCCCTGGGACCGGGAGCCGGGGGGCGCTGCCGCTGCCGCTCGCGCCGCTGCTCGGTCTCTGCCCCGACCTGGTCCGGTTCGCGGCGGTGGCGAGGCGGGAGCACCTCTCGGAGGCTGCCGCGGAACTCGGTGTTCCGCAGTCGACGGTCAGCAGGAGCGTGGCCCGGCTGGAGGAGGCGGTGGGGGTACGGCTCTTCCACCGCGAGGGGCGCGGTCTGCGGCTGACGCGTCAGGGGCAGGCCTTTCTGGCGCGGGCCCAGCGCGGCCTGGAGGAGATCGCCACCGGCTGCCGGGAGGTGCGGGAGTCGGCGGACGCCCCGGGAGAGGTCGCCCTCGGCTTCCTGCCCGCGCTCGGCACGGCGCCGGTGCCGCTGCTGGTGAGCTGGTTCCGTGCCCGGCGCCCCGGCGTCCGCTTCCGCTTCGTGCAGGACAACGCGGGCGGGCTGCTGGACCGGCTGCGCGAGGGTGTGGTGGACCTGTGCCTGACCTCGCCGCTGACCCCGGCCCCCGACCTCACCCACCTGCCGGTGGCCCGGGAGCCGCTGCGCCTGGTGGTGCCCGTCGGCCACCGGCTGGCCGCACGGCGACGGGTCGGGCTGCCGGAGGCCGCGGGCGAGGACTTCGTGATGGCCACCTCGGGGTACGGGCTGCGGCGGCTGGTGACGGAGCTGTGCACCACCGCCGGCTTCACCCCCAGGGTCGCCTTCGAGGGGGCCGAGATCGCCACGATCCGCGGGTTCGTGGCGGCCGGCCTGGGGGTCGCCGTCCTCCCGCCCTCGCCGGTGGCCCTGCCCGGCCTGGTCGACCTGCCGCTCGACGAACCGGCCGCCTTCCGCACGGTGGGCCTGGCCAGGGTCACCGCACGGCCCCTCGCGCCGGCCGTCGCCGACTTCGTCGACCTGGTCACCGAGCGGGCCCAGGAGTGCTTCGGCGCCGGGCCCGGGGGGCCCACCGGACCGCCGGCCGCGCAGCACCCCGCCGGCGAGCCGCCTCGTCCCCCCGCCTGAGTGGATTGCGGCCCGTGCCTGCCGCCCGGTCCGCGCGGCTGACAGCGTCCGGCGGCCGTCCCGGCGTCTCCTGGAACGGCCGTCCGCCGGGGGCGGCGCAACCTTCGAGGAGTGGCCGTGCGGTTCCTGATGATGGTGCAAGCCTCCCAGGCGGACTACGACGCGATGAACGGCAGGGAGTCCGTCCACTCGCCGTCCTGGAGCCCGGAGGAGGTCCGGGCCATGGTGGCGCACATGAGCAGGCTGAACCAGGAGTTGGCGGACTCGGGGGAACTGGTCGACGCCGGTGGGCTGGCGGAGCCGTCCCAGGCCCGGGTCGTCACCTCGGCGCCCGGCTCCGACCAGATCGTGGTCACCGACGACCCCTACGACGTGACCCAGCAGCTCATCGCCGGCTACTGGGTGCTGGACTGCGCCGACCTGGACCGGGTCACGGAGATCGCCTCGCAGGTGACCCGGTCGCCGGCCCCCGCGGGCGTCCCCCAGTCGTTCGTGGTGATCCGGCCCTTCGGTGATGCTCCGGACCCGGACCGCAGGTGAGCCGAACCCGCGAGGGGAGGCGCTCCCCCACCGGGCTGCCGGGAGGGGCCCTCCTACGAGGAACCGGCCGGCCACGGAAGGGGTGAGGCCGACCGGCCTGGTGGGGCGCGTGCCCCGCGGTCCCCGACGGGTTGCGGTGCCCCGGCGGGTCCCGCCCTCTACCCGCAGTCTGCGCCTGTCCTGCGGGAGAAGCGAGTCAGGACCCGGTCCTCCTCAGACCCACCCGGCCGACCAGGGCAGCCGCCGCCGTTCACCTGAGGGAACGCACACCCGGAGACCTCGCAGGCGTGAGCGAGGCGAGCCCTGCCGGTGACACCTCGAAGAGCACAGGCGTGGTGCAGGCGCACGGACGCGGTCCACGCGCGCGGGCCGGCCCAGGCGCTCGGGCGCAGTGCGGGTGTGCGGGCAGCGCGGCGGGGGCTCAGTCGTCCGCCGGCTGGCAGTGCGGGCACCAGACCGTTCCGCGGCCGGCGACGCGTCCCCGGCTCAGCTCGGTGCCGCACCGCGGGCAGGTCTCCCCTTCCCCGTCGCGGTGGCCGGTGAGCCAGGACGGCCGGGGCGGCACGCGCCCGGCCCGGACCGCCTCGCGCAGGGTGCGCCGCATCGCGCGGTGGAGGCGGTCGCGGTCCTCCCGCGAGAGGTGGTCCGTCGCGCGGGCGGGATGGAGGCGGGCGCGCCACAGGATCTCGTCGGCCAGGAGGTTGCCGAGGCCGGCGAGGGCCGACTGGTCGGTGAGGACGGCCTTGATACGGGCGCGGCGCCCCGTGAGCGCCGCCTCGAACCCCTTCCGGCCGACCGTCAGCGCGTCGGGCCCCTCCTCGGCCACCGTCCGGTCGGCCGTCGCGGGGTCGGCGAGCCAGAGGCCCTTGAGTTTGCGCTGGTCGCGGTAGCGCAGTTCCACCTCGTCCGCGAAGGTGAGAACCACCCGGTCGTGCCGGGCGAGGGGCTCACCGGGCTCGGGGCACAGCAGGCTCCCCGTCATCCCGAAGTGGAAGAGCACCGTCGGGCCGTCGGTGGGGGCGAACAGCCACTTGCCGTGCCGGTAGGGGGCCGCCAGCCGGCGCCCCGCCAGCTCCCTGCGCAGCCGAGGAGCGTCGACGCCGTTGAGGACCCCGCTGTCGCGGACGTCCACCCGCCGCACCAGCCGGCCCTGCGCGCAGTCGGCCAGCACCTCGCGGAACGCCTCCACGTCGGGCAGCTCGGGCATGACCTCACCACCGATCAATCCCTCACGGCGATCGGACCGTCCCCGGCGATCGGCCCTCGTCCTCAGCGTACGAGCGGGTGCGGGGCGTCGCTCGGTGGGCGGGGCGGGCGCAGGCCCGCTCGCCGCCCGGTCCGGCCCCGGATGCCCTACCCGGTGAAGGCCTCCACCAGCGACCACACCGCCAGGCCCGCCATGCAGACCCCGCCGACCCGCTTGACGATCCGCAGCGGGACGCGCTGGGCGATGAAGCGTCCGGCGAGGAGCGCGAGGGCGGAGACCGACATCAGCGCGGCCACCGAGCCGATCGCGGTGGACAGGGTGCCGTTGGTGGCGGCCAGGTTGGCGGTGGTGATCTGGGTGAGGTCGCCCCACTCGCTGAGGAAGACGGCCATGAACGCCGTGGTGTAGACCGGCCAGAAACCGGTCCGGGTCGCGGTCTCGCCCTCCTCCTCGTCCTCGTCGGAGCCGCGCAGCAGCATCACCGCGCCGAAGGCGAAGAGTGCCGCGGAGACCAGCTTGACGATCCAGCCGGGCAGCAGGCTCAGCAGGCCGCCCGCGCCGACGGCGATGGCGACGTGGACGACGAAGGCCGTGGACGTCCCGAACCAGACGTAGAGCGGACGCATCCGGGTGCCCATGGCCAGCGACGCGAACATCGTCTTGTCGGGGAGTTCGGCGAGGAAGATCAGCCCGAAGGCGGTGAGGACCGCCAGGGGGTCGAGGTGCATTGCCAGGTCTTTCTCTGCGGGCGCCGGGCCGGGGCGGACCACGCACGCCGGAGGCGGGAGGGGACGCTCGGCCCGGCACGACGGGGCGGCCCGGGCAGGGTGCCCGGGCTCTGTCATGCCGTAGCCGAAGGTCTCGTCCGTCGCGGCGCATCCGCTGCGACCCGGGGGCCGGGCCACGTGCGGGCTGCTGCCCGCAGGTGTCCAGTGTGTCGACCCGCCGGTGTTCCGGGACTACTCCCCTTCGCTGCGCCCCAGCGTAGACGAGAGCAGCGGCACGGCGGAACGAGACGTCCGTGCCCAGCCCTCCCCGCCCCCTCGCCGTCCCCCGGTCGCTGCCTACCTGCGCCGCAGGGGCGGCAGCCGGTACCCGCCCTCCAGCACCGCCTCCTGCGGGCAGTACAGCCGCAGGGTGAGCCGGAACCCGCCGCCGGGCGCCGGAAGCCAGTTGGCCGCCTCCGACTCGTCCGCGGGGCGTTCACGCTGGACCACGACCGTCAGCGAACCGTCCTCCCCGCGGACCAGCCCCGGCGTGCGGTCACCGACCGAGTACCGTCCGGCCGGGTTTCCGACCAGCTGCATCTCAGGCGTCTCGTACATCGACAGGGACCAGAAGGCGTCCACGGGCAACGGCTCGGGGAGGCGCAGCAGGTAGGAGTGGGCACCGTCGAGCTGTTCGCCGGCCGCGTCGGTGGACGTGGTGGCGGCGGTCACCTCGTACCCGTGGCTGCCCCACAGGGCGGTGCGGGCGGCCACCGCGCGCGCCAGGTGGGCGGACCGGCGGTCGGTCATCTTCCACCGGGGCGAGTCGATGGTGCCGATCCCCAGGTGGTCGATGTTGTAGTCGAACTGGTGCGGTTGGGCGTGCCAGTCGCCGCCCGCCGGCTCGCGCACCGGGCGTGCCGCCTCCTCGATGCGCTCACGCGCGGCCTCCCGTCCCTCGACGAGGGTCCGCACGAACGTCGAGTCGGCGGTCCCGTACGGGGAGCGGCCCTCCTCCAGCAGCCCGAGCGGCGCGAACCGCTGCTGGTAGTCCCGCTCGGCGGCGGCCGGGGGGAAGTCGGCGAGCCACACCCGCAGCCGTTCGAAGAAGACCAGCTCGTCGCGGACGACGGCGTCCGGAGGCGGCAGGCCGTCGCCCCCGGCCGAGGCCCGCGGCGGGGTCAGCGTGAGCTGTTCCTGCAGGCCGCGGACGCGCGGCAGGTCGTCCGGGCCGTCGCAGGCGAACCGGCCGACGACCGAGACGATCGAGGTGGGGGCCCGGACCACGTCCCGGACGGTGTGCGGTGTCTCGCCCTCCCAGCCGGGCGGCACGATCAGCCAGTCGCTCGCCGTCGTCCCCGTGGCCCGGCTGCCGAGGTAGGCGAAGTTGTTCATCCACGCGTCCACGAACTGCAGCACGTGGTAAGCGCCGGCGGTGTCGGGAACGTGCAGGTAGACCGGGCCGGCCGAGAGATCCACCTGTGCCACGGAGTTGAGGGTGTCGTTGTTGACCGACACCGCGCGCTCACCCGGTTCGGCCAGCCGGGCGGCGTGTGCGAACTCGTTGAAGGGGCGGGCCGGCAGCAGCCCGACGCCGCGCCGCAGGCAGTTCTCGACCATCCCCAGGTTGAGGACCAGGGAGTAGCCGTAGACGTACGCCTCGGCGGCGAGCTCACGCAGCGCCTCACGCTCCGGACGTTCGGGCCTCTGCACGGACATGCGTTTCCTTCGGCGAGCCGTCCTGCGACCCCGCCCCCGGCCGCCGTCCCCCGCAACCGGGTGGGGCGGCCCGGCCGGCCGCTCCGCAGCGGGTGCGGTGCGGGCCCGGTCGCGGACGGTGCACGGGCGGATACGGTCCTGGCCTGGTGCCCCCGGCCGCCGGGGGCTGTCTCCAGCGTGGCACCGCCCACCGGCCCCCGCATCCGCGCCGGGAGCGAGCGGCTCCCGGCACGCCGGCTGCCGGGACGCCCTCGCCGGCGGTCAGCCGCCCGGTGGCCTCACGGAGCGGGCGGCTCCGACGCGTCGTGGCGCCGGCGCCACTCGGCCAGGACCTCCTCGGTGTCCAGCGGGACGAGCACCACGGGCGGACCGGACAGCGGCTGCCGGACGGCCTCCCGGATCCGCTCGTTGACATGCCCGAGGATGCGGCGGGCCTCGGCCTCGGTGCGGGCGCCCAGCGCGGCCTCCCGTGCCTCCTGCGCCTCCTTGCGCAGGGCCAGCGAGGGCGGCAGGAAGGAGAGGTTCTCCCGTTCCATCTTCCGCCGCACCCACCACATCTCGTCGTACGGTTCCCCCGCGCCGGGCAGCGGCTTGCCGAAGCCCGGCAGGTTCTCGAACTCGCCGCGCTCGGCGGCCTCCCGGATCTGCCGGTCGGCCCAGGTCTCGAAGTCGACACCGGGCGGCTTGCGGTCGGTCATGGGTCGGCCTCCTCACGGGTGGGCGGGCTGCGGGTCGCGCGCCCGCAGTGGAGCGGACGCCGCGCCGGGCCCGCCGCCAGTGTCCCGCGCGGGCCCCGCCCCTGTCAGCGTCCGGCGCGGCGGGGGACGGTGCGGCGCAAGGACGGCGCGGCGGGAGTCAGTGCCCGGCGCCCAGCTGCCCCGCGAGACGGCCGTGCAGTGCGGCGCTGGACGCGTCGAGGCCGGTGAACTCGACGCGTTTGCCCAGCTCGGCGTACCTGGCCTCCAGTGCGTCGAGCGCGGCGACCGAGGAGGCGTCCCAGACGCGGGTGCCCGAGAGGTCGACGACCACCTCCTGCGGATCGCCCCGCAGGTCGAAGCGCTGGGTGAGGTCGCCGACCGAGCCGAAGAACAGCTCGCCGGTCACCGCGTAGACGACGCGGCCCCCTTCCGGGTCGAGGACGCCCGAGACGTGGACGTGGTCGGAGACGCGCCGGGCGAAGACGGCCATGGCGCACAGCGTGCCGACGACGACGCCGACGGCGAGGTTGCCGGTGGCCACCACGCAGGCGACGGTGACGGCCATGACGGCCGTCTCGCCCACCGGCATGCGCCGCAGCGTCGTCGGGCGGATCGAGTGCCAGTCGAAGGTGGCGACGCAGACCAGCACCATCACGGCCACCAGCGCGGCCATCGGGATGTCGGAGACCAGCGGGCCCAGGACGACGCACAGCACCATCAGGAAGGTCCCGGCGAGGAAGGTCGACAGCCGGGTCCGGGCGCCGGAACTGCGCACATTGATCATGGTCTGGCCGATCATGGCGCAGCCGCCCATGCCGCCGAAGAGACCGGTGACGATGTTGGCGATGCCCTGGCCCACGCACTCACGCGTCTTGTTCGACGGGCTGTCGGTGATCTCGTCGACCAGCTTCGCCGTCATCATCGACTCCATCAGGCCCACCAGCGCGAAGGCCAGGGCGTAGGGCGCCAGGGTGGTCAGCGTGTGGAGGGTGAACGGCACGTCGGGCAGGCCGGGGACGGGCAGGGACGAGGGCAGCGAGCCCTTGTCGCCGACGGTCGGCACCGAGATGCCGGCGCCGAGCGTGACCGCCGTGAGGACGACGATGGTCACCAGGGGCGCCGGGACGGCCTTCGTGATCCGGGGGGAGAGGACCATCAGCACCAGCCCGCCGGCGAACAGCGGGTAGACCGGCCACGGCACGTGCAGCAGGTTCGGCACCTGGGCCAGGAAGATGGTGATCGCCAGCGCGTTGACGAAGCCCACCATGACGCTGCGCGGCACGAACCGCATCAGCTTCGCCACACCGAGCGCCCCCAGCACGATCTGGCACAGGCCGCCCAGGATGACGGTGGCGACCAGGGCGCCGAAGCCGTACTCGCGGTTGACCGGGCCGATGACGAGCGCCACGGCACCGGTGGCCGCGGAGATCATGGCCGGGCGTCCGCCGACGACCGAGATCACCACGGCCATGGTGAAGGAGGCGAACAGGCCGACGCTGGGGCTGACGCCGCTGATCACCGAGAAGGAGATGGCCTCCGGGATGAGCGCCAGGCCGACCACCAGCCCTCCGAGCACCTCGGTGCGCAGCACCTTCGCGGAGGCCAGGCAGGCGGGGCGGGCGAAGCGGCGTCGGCCGGCCGCGGGGGCGTGAGAGGACAAGGCAACCGTTCTCGCGTCGGGCGCGGAGCGGTCATCCGGCCTCGTCGCCGTCCGCACGCGCGTCGTCAGGGCCCGGTACCCGCACGGCGACGGTGCCGCAGGCGGGGCGGGAACGGTCGACCTTGGGTGCGGGCCCCGCGACAGACGGCGCGGCGGGACCAGGAAGTACCTCCTCAGCCTACCCGGACGCCGTTCCGCAGCCTTCCTGACGTGCGGCCCGAGGCCGGCCACCGGGCGGGGCGGCCCCGCGGACCCGGCGGCGGGGCAGGGCCCGCGGACCCGGCGGACGGGCAGGGCCCGCGGACCCGGCGGACGGGCAGGGCCCGCGGACCCGGCGGACGGGCGGACTCGGGGCCCGGCGGAGCGGCCCGTGGCGGGTGCGGCGCGGCCCTGGCGGGGCGAGGTGCGGGCCGTGGGCGCCGCGGGAACCATGGAGGCCATGAACCACACCCTCCGTATCGCCCAGCAGCCCGAGGCCGACGCGCTGCTCGGTCGCAGTCCGCTCGCCCTGCTGGTGGGGATGCTGCTCGACCAGCAGGTGCCGATGGAGTGGGCCTTCACCGGACCCCACACCCTCGCCTCCCGCATGGGCCGCGACGACCTCGACGCCCACGAGATCGCCGCCGCGGACCCGGAGGACTTCGCCGAGCTGCTCTCCCGCAAACCGGCGGTCCACCGCTACCCGGGCTCGATGGCGGGCCGGGTCCAGCAGCTGTGCCGGTACCTCGTCGAGCACTACGACGGTGACGCCCAGGCGGTGTGGCGGGGCGTCGGCGACGGCGCGGAGCTGCTGCGCCGGTTGACGGCGCTGCCCGGCTACGGGACGCAGAAGGCGCAGATCCTGCTCGCCCTGCTGGGCAAGCAGCTCGACGTCCGCCCCTCGGGCTGGCGGGAGGCGGCCGGCGTGTACGGGGAGGACGGGGCTATGCGGTCCGCGGCCGACATCACCGGGCCGGAGACCCTGGAGGAGGTGCGGGCGCACAAGCAGGAGCTCAAGCGCGCCGCGAAGGCCGCCAGGACGGCGGGGACCGCGAAGCCGGGCGGGGCGCCGGGCGGGGGCGCCGGCGGGCGGTGAGCCCTCCGCCGCCCCGCCACCTGACCCGTCCGCCCGCCGGGGCCGTCCGGCTTGCGCGTTCGCCGCCTCCTCACCCCACCGTCTGTGCTGCGAGCCTGCCGGCCAGTCGTGCCGCGGAGGTGCCCGGTCCGGAGAGGCCGCCGCTCCATCCCCGGGGTGAGGACGGCCGGCCGGTTGCGAGCGCCGGCGCGCCCTTGTGCCGCTCCAGGTCCTCGGGCCGGTAGCGCCGGCAGCCCTGGTGCCAGTTGAGGATTCCCGCCATCCAGTTCTCCAGCTCGCCGACGTAGGCCGCCAGCACCGCCCTGGCCTCGCCATCCAGGCCGAGGTCGTCGTAGAGCGCCGGGAGTTCGTGGTCGGCGACGTGCCGGAACTGGCTCATCCGGGAGTTCATGAGGTCCGCGACGACGCGCAGCGCCGCCGGGTAGTCGCAGGCGAAGAAGTTCTGGACCACCAGGACCGCGTTGTGCACCTCGCCCTCGTACTCGACCTCCTTCTGGTACGAGAAGACGTCGTTGAGCAGGCACGCCTGGTCCATGGCGGCGTTCTCCAGCGACCGCACGGGGCCGCTGGCGTACACCTCCGGCGGCACGACCCGCCCGTGGCGCAGCCGGCACAGGCTCATCGTCATGTCGGACCCGAAGGTGAAGCGGCGCATCTCCATGTAGTCCACCGGGTCCGGCACGTGGTTGCGGAACTGGTTGTCCAGCTCCCACAGCCAGCTCTCCGTCATGACCTCCACGGAGCGGCGGAAGGTCCGTCGCGCGTCGGGGGTCATGGGCCCGGCGGTGCGCACCCACAGGTCGGCGAGGCCGCGTTCGAGGGCGTTGCCGGGGACGGGCAGCGCCGCCGGGTCCTCGACGGGCATGAACTCCTTGAACCGCTCGGTCAGCAGCTTCGCCCCGGCCAGGTCCCGTCGCGCGCCGAAGACCACCGGGTAGTAGTCGTCGCCGTAGGTGCCCCACGCCAGCCATGCGGAGGTGAGGTCGAGTTCCTCGGGGGTGGCGTCGGGGTGGATGCCCGCCGCGCACAGCGGCAGGTCGTAGTCGCGGGTCCGCTCCGCCGTCCAGACGGTGGCGCCGGCCGCTCCGACGCCCTCGTCCAGGATGCCCATGTCCCGGCACCAGGCGACGACGTTCTCGCGGGCCGGGTCCAGGTGCGGGCTGAGGCGGAGCGGGAAGGGCATGTCGATGTCGGGGATCTGCGAGGGGCCGACCCGGTGCGGTACGTGGCTGTAGGACCGCAGCCGCCGCACCCCGCCGGCCGGTGCCCAGGTGCGCGGGTCGGCGGCGGAGGTGCCGAGACCCCCGAAGGCGAACGGCGACCAGACGGGGGCGGCGGAGCCGACCGTCACCGAGGCGGCGTCACCACCGCCGTTCATGTAGCGGCTGGAGACCATGTGCCACTCGTGGCCGCCGGACTGCCAGTCCTGGAGTCCCTTGATGTAGGCGGCGACGGCCGCGCAGCCGGCCGGGTCCACGCCCTTCTCGGCGAGGAGCGCCGGCACCTCCAGGAAGGCGGTGTCCTCGAACTGGTGCAGCCGCGAGGTGAGGAGGTCGCCCACCGCGTCGGCCGCCTCCTGCGTGGAGCAGCCCAGGAAGGTCTCCAGGACCAGCACGCCGTTGCTCAGCTCGCCCTCGTCCTCGACCTCGCGCTGGTAGGAGAAGAGGTCGTTGCGCAGGTGGACGCCGTCGGAGAAGGCGTCGCGCAGCACCCGCAGCGGCCGGGAGTGGGCCACCGAGGCCGGTACCTCGGCACCTGCCGCGTACTCCACCAGCCCCGCCGACCAGGGGGCGCCGCCGACCTTGCGGCGCATCTCGATGTACTCCACGGGGTTGGGCACCCGGTGGATGTCGATGTTGGAGAGCTCCCAGAGCGACTCGTTGAGCAGGTTGCGGGTCGACTCCGCGAACCGCTCCCGCCACGCGGCCGACATGGCGGGGCAGGTGCGCGCCCACAGGTCGGCGAGGCCCGCCTCGACCGGGTTGCGCGGCTCGGGCACCTCGGCGGTCAGGTCCATGGGCATGAACGCCGGGAGCCGTTCGAGATGGTCGCGGCCCGCCTCGCGGTCCAGGGTGCGCTTGTAGCGCTCCAGGAAGTGGTCGTCGAAGAAGAAGACCCAGGTGTACCAGTCCGTCACCAGGGAGAGCGCGGGGCCGGAGCAGTCGGGGTGGGTGTACGCGCACAGCAGGGCGTAGTCGTGGGAGTCGAGGTCCCGCTCCTCCCAGACCCCGGAGCCCTCCAGCATCCCCATGCCGCGCGCCCACTCCTTGGTGTGGCGGCGGGCCTCCTCCAGGTGCGGGTTGAGGCGTGCCGGGTGCGGCAGGTAGAAGCCGGGCAGCTGGAAGGGTTGCGAGGCGCCGCCCGCGGATGCGGTGTCAGCGCCCGGGGCGGCCGGAGCGGCGGGCGCCGCGGCCGGCACGGCGGACGGCACACCGGCAGACGGCAGACCGGCGGTCGGCAGGCCGGCGGTCGGGGCGGTGCCGGGCTTCGGCGCCGGCTGCCGGGTCGCGGCCGGTCCGGTGGCGGAGGGTGCCGGTGCCGGGGGGCGGACGGCGGCCGGGGGGCCGGGCACCTCCGGCCGCCCCGGTGCCCGGGGAGGTGCGGGGGGCTCGGGCGGGCCGGCGGGCACCCCGCGCGCGGAGGTGTGCGGCGGCTCGGCGGGGTGGGGCATCACGGTCATCGGTGAAGGGCCTTCCTCGCCCTCCCGGGCGGGGAGGACACGTGCGCGTAGGGCCGGACGCGGTCTGGGCGGCGGGAGACCGGCAGGCGGCCTGGGCCGGCGGTGGAACCCCGCACCTCCCTCGCCCCCGCCCTGCCACGCCCCGGAACGGTGCAGGACTACCCAGGCCCCCGCAGCGCTACCCATCCGGCGGATTTCTCAGACAAACACACCGGGAGTGGTGTAAGGACGGGTACTCACGCCGCCCACACGACACGGTCCGTACCACCCGGCCCGGGCTTCAGCCCCTCGTGCCCGGCCTTCAGCCCCCGTGCTCGGGCTTGTAGCGGACCAGCAGCATCGCCGCGTCGTCGTGCAGGGGACCGCCCACGTGTGCCACCAGGTCCTGGCGCACCGCCGCCAGCGCCCGCTCGATGTCCGCCTCCTCCAGCAGGGACGCCCGCGGCAGGAGGGGGTAGAAGGTGCCCTCGGCGTCGCGTGCCTCACTGACACCGTCGGTGTACAGGAGCATCTGGTCCCCGACCGCGAAGGGCACCTCGTAGGGCAGCGGCCCGTCCTGCCCGTAGGAGGTCAGCCCCAGCGGAAGGGCCCGCTCCGGGGGAACGGCGAAGTCCGCGGTGCCGTCGGCGCGGACGACCAGTGGTGCCGGGTGCCCGTAGTCCAGCAGCGTCATCCGCCCGTCGCCGGCGAGTTCGGCCAGCACCGCCGTCACGAACTTCTCGCCCGGCAGGTGGCGTTCCAGGGCCCGCTCCAGCCGGGCGCCCAGCGCCACCAGGTCCGGTGCCTCGTGCGCCGCCTCGCGGAAGGCCCCCAGCACCACGGCCGCCGTCTCGACCGCCTCCAGCCCCTTGCCCTGCACGTCGCCCACGATGGCGCGCACGCCCTGCGGGGAGGCCACCACCTCGTAGAGGTCGCCGCCGATCCGGGCCTTGGCCACCGCCGAGGTGTACGAGACGGCGACCCGCAGCGGGCCCGCCACCAGCGGCACCGGCCGCAGCAGCACCCGCTGGGCGGCCTCGGCGATCGCCAGGACGTCGGCGAGTTCGGCCTCCCGGCGGGTCCGCGTCACCGCCGCCACCAGCCCGGCCGCCGTCACCCCCACCACCGAGAGCAGGGCGACCAGACCGCGCCGGCCGTCGAAGAGGTCGTCGTAGAGGCTCAGCCCGAGGCAGACCAGGAGGGCGGCACCACCGATGCTCGCGGTACGCCGCCACCCGCCGGCCAGGCCCGCGAAGGCGGGTCCGAGCGAGACCAGGGGGAGGAAACCGAGGCTGGGACCGGCAGCCAGGTCCACCCCGCAGACCACCGCCATGACGGCCCAGGGCAGCGCGAAGAGAACCCGCACGCCGGGACTGCGACGCGCGCCGAGGCCCGGGGCGAGGGTGGCCGCCGGGGGTATGGACCCCGGTGCGGTCCGGCCCTCTTCGAGGGTGTGCTGCGACATAGCGCACAAGGTACGCGAGACGACACCCCTTCGGGCACAAAAAAGTCCGATCGTCGCACGGGGAGGCAGGGCTTCCGCCCGGTCCCGTGCACCGCGTCCCCGCCGGGGTGCCGCCGAGCCGGCAGCCGGGGCGGCTCCGCGCCCGGCTGCCTGCTCCTCAGGCGGTGCCGTCGCCCGCCCGCGCGGCCCAGCGCCGCTCGATGCCGAAGAGGCGCCAGGAGACCAGCGCCGCCGCCCAGACCACCACGAACAGGCCGACGATCACGAAGCCGACGTTGTCCAGGTCCAGCGAGGAGATCCAGCCGGTGACGGTGTCGGTGAGGGACAGCTTGTCGTGCAGCACCGTCACCAGCTCGATGGTGCCGATGAAGAAGGCCACCGCGATCGACAGACCGGTGATCGTCAGGTTGTAGAAGACCTTGCGCACCGGGTTGGCGAACGCCCACTGGTAGGCGAAGTTCATGAACGTGCCGTCCAAGGTGTCGAACAGGCTCATGCCGGCGGCGAACAGCAGCGGCAGGCAGAGGATCGCGTACCAGGGCAGGCCGGAGGCCGCGCCGCTGCCGGCCATCACCATCAGCGCGACCTCGGTGGCCGTGTCGAAGCCCAGCCCGAAGAGGAAGCCCAGCGGGTACATCTGGCCGGGACGGCTGACAGACCGGGTGAAGCGGCCGAGCACCCGGTTCATGAAGCCGCGCGACTCCAGCTCGCGCTCCAGCTGCGCCTCGTCGTAGCTCCCGGCCCGCATCGAGCGGAAGACCCGCCAGATCCCGGCGAGCGCCACCAGGTTCAGCGCGGCGATCAGGTACAGGAAGGTTCCGGAGACCGTGGTGCCGACCGTGCCGAGCACCTGGTGGGTACGGGAGTCGTCGTCGAGCAGCGTGCCGGCGAGCCGGGCCCCGCCGGCGATGAGGGCCGCCATCGCGACCACCACGCTGGAGTGGCCGAGCGCGAACCAGAACCCGACCGAGACCGGCCGCTTGCCGTCCGCCATCAGCTTGCGGGTGGTGTTGTCGATGGCCGCGATGTGGTCGGCGTCGAAGGCGTGGCGCATGCCGAGGGTGTAGGCGGTGACGCCGAGTCCCACCCCGAAGACCTGGTTGCCCGCGGTGTAGTGCTCCGGTACGACGAAGATCAGCAGGGTGCCGAAGGCGACGACGTGCAGCGCGGCTATCACGGCCAGCAGGCCCGCCGTCCGCACCGTGTCGGACCGCCGCCACCGGAAGCCGCCCGTGGGCGGCGTGGACGTGGAATCGTCGAAGGACATGCTCATGTACGGCTCAGCTCCAGCACCTCGTGGACCGTTCGAAGCGCCGTGGCCGGTCTCCTGGCTGACGGGTACACGCGCCCGGCCCGGCCTTCCCGGTCGGCGAGGCGACCAGTGGCCCGTACGCGGGGGATGCCTGCGTACGCGAGGGGACGGGAACTTCCCGATCACAGTGGCGAGGGCCGCTCCGGAATGGGACCTGGGTCCGACACCGGCTTCCCGACACCACGGCCCGGCCACTGTAGCCCGGACGGGTGAGGGCGCATACCGGGCCTTCCGGTCGCGGTGGAGGTGCCGCCCGCCGCGTGAGGCCCGGGAACACGGGCGCCCGCCGGGTCGCGCGGCTGCGCCCGGCACCCGCCGCCCGGTAGGCTTTCCGTGTGATCTTCAAGCGCATCGGAAACTACCGGCCTTACCCCGACCACGGCCGCGAAAGCACCCGCCAGTGGGCGGACGTGGCCCCGCGCCCGGTACGCCTGGACCAGCTGGTGACGACCAAACAGCAGCTCGACCTGGAGACCCTGCTGGCTGAGGACTCGACCTTCTACGGCGACCTGTTCGCCCACGTCGTGAAGTGGCAGGGCGACCTCTACCTTGAGGACGGCCTCCACCGCGCCGTCCGCGCCGCGCTCCAGCAGCGCCAGGTCCTCCACGCCCGCGTCCTCGAACTGGACTGACCTCCGCCGACCGCACCCGCCGGCCTCCGCCCCGCCTCCGTCGCGAGGGGCGAACCCGCACGTCCGCAGCCCGATTTGATCCTTTCGGGTTGCTTCACGGCTCGTCAGTTGATCGTTTAGTAGGCATGCAGGGAGAGCGCGACTACGCTGCGGCCATGAGCATGCTGACGCCCCCTGGCATGGGCGGTAAGAGGTACCGCATCACGGGCGACAGGTATCCACGGATGCGCCGCCCCTCCCGCCGTCGCCGTCTGGCCGTCGCGGCCGCCGCGGCGGTGTGTGCCCTGGGTGTCGCAGGGTGGGGTGTCGTGCAGCTCCTCGACGTCTTCGGTGGCGAGCAGGCCAACGCCTCCGCCACCTCCGGCGCCTCCTGCCACCCCGGCCAGGACGACGCCCGTCCGGCCGCGGACAAGCCCGGCAGCTCCCCCGCCGCCCTGCCCCGCCCGCACGACGTCACCGTCAACGTTCTCAACGCCACCGACCGCGAGGGCTTGGCCAAGAAGACGGCCGACGCGCTCAAGAAGCGCGGGTTCACCATCGGCGAGGTCGGCAACGCGCCCGCGGCCTACGACGGCAAGGTGAAGGACGCCGCCGTCCTGCTCGGCGGCCCGGCCGCGGCCCGAGGGCCGCTGAAGGTGCTCGGCGTCCAGGTCACGGGCGCCCTCTCGCGCAGCGACCACCGCAAGGGCGGCGACGTGGACCTGATCCTCGGGGAGAAGTTCACCGACCTCACCGACGCCGACACCGCCGGCTCACGCCTGACCGCACTCACCCACCCCACCCCCGCCCGGACCTCGAAGGCCCACGCGGGCTGCTGAGGCCGGCGGCGGCCCGCGGCCGGGCCATTCCTTGGCGCGAGCGGGCCGGGTCCGTGGCCGAGAGCGGCCCGGGGGCCCGGGTGGTCCGAGCGGTCCGGTGTGCCGGTGGTTTCGCCGGACCCGCCCGCCTGCCTCAGTCGGCCGTGCCGTACATCCGGTCGCCGGCGTCGCCGAGGCCCGGGACGATGAAGCGGTCGGGGTTCAGGTGGTCGTCCACGGCCGCGGTGACCACCGTCACCGGGGCGTCGGCGAGCTCGCGCTCCATGACCTCGATGCCCTCGGGAGCGGCCAGCAGGCAGATGGCGGTGACGTCGTCGGCGCCGCGGCGGATCAGCTCGCGGATGGCCGCCACCAGGGTGCCGCCGGTGGCGAGCATCGGGTCGACCACGTACACCTGACGGCCCGACAGGTCCTCGGGCATCCGGGTGGCGTAGGTCTGCGCCTGGTAGGTCTCCTCGTTGCGGACCATGCCCATGAACCCGATGGCGGCCGTCGGCAGCAGCCGCACCATGCCGTCCAGCATGCCGAGCCCGGCCCGCAGGATGGGCACCACCATGGGGCGCGGCCGGGCGAGCCGGACACCCGTGGTCCTCGTCACCGGCGTGTCGATCTCGACCTGCTCGGTCCGCACGTCCCGGGTGGCCTCGTACGCGAGGAGGGTCACCAGTTCGTCGGCCAGGCGCCGGAACGTCGGCGAGTCGGTCTGCCGGTCGCGCAGCGTGGTGAGTTTGTGGGCGACTAGCGGATGGTCGACGACGTGTACGCGCACAAGATCCTCCTGGGGCGCTGAACTGCGGAAACGTCCGCAAAGGCGGACCAGTCGCCCACCCTACCCGCGAGGCCGCGGAGACGGGGTGGCCGCCGGAGGAGGGGCCTGCACCGCATCGAAGCGGCCGGAGGCGGGAACGCTTGCCTCTGTGCCGCCCCACACACCGGGCGGCGACCGTCAGCAGAGGTGGTGGACCGTGCCCGACACCCGAACCGGACAGCCCTCGCCCCGTCGCGACGCCCCCGTGGTGTCCGCCCCGCACCCCCCGCCGCCGCGCCGCAGCCGCGAGACGATGCGCCGCGTCGTCCCGCCGGTGGACGTGGCCGCCGCCCCGCCGGGGGCCCGGGAGTCCGCCACGAGCCCGGCGGGGGCCGAGGCCGAGCGGGCGCGGCGCCGGCGGCGGGCGCAGTTCCTGCGGGAGCTCCACGAGGCGAAGGCGCTCCGCGACCGGGTCCAGCCGCGCCGCGCCCGCGCGGCCCGTATGCGCCAGGCCCTGCGGATGCGCACGTTCCGCTGGTGACCCGGACCGGCCGCTGGGCGGGGCGGGGCGGAGTCGGACCGGCGGACGGGGTCGAGCGGGTCGTTCCGGTGCGCCCCCGTCGCCCGAGCCTGCGCAGGCGGATGCGGCCGTTCCGGTGGTCGGCGTCCCGCAGGTGCTGCTGTCCCATGCCAGGGGGATGCACCGGCCGCCCGCGGGACACGCTGGAAAAAACCTTCCTTCCAACCTGGCGCCTGCGTCACATCTTCCACACCCGGCGCACGACGCAGCGCGCAGTACTCCCCGCAATCGTGTTGTTTCTGCCACGATTCCGGGTGGGCGGGATGTGCGCGGCCTGGCGGCCGCCTCTCCCGTCCGGCCCGGCACGCCTGTAGACCACTGGGAGAGTCACGGTGTACTTCGCCGCACTGCTCGCGCGCACCGAAGACGGGTGGGAAGCGAGCGACTCAGAGCTCGACAACGTGGAGACCCTGACCGATCTGGCCGACCTGGCCCGAGAGGTCGCGATCGACGACGACACGGTGGTGGCACTCATCGAGCAGGAGGACCGGTGGTTCGGCGTCGTCCGGGTGGACGGCGAGGACGACCCCCGGATCTTCGTCTCGAACGCCGCCGCCGCGGCCCGCAGCTCGTACGGCGCCCTGCTCGTCGACGAACTGCTCGGTCGCGACGCCGACGAGGACGACCTCGACCGGCTCGACCTCGACGGCACGGAGGACGGAGAGCCCGAGACGCTGGAGGAGGAGGTGGACGACGCCATGGGCGCCGACACCCCACCGCCCGCCGGCCCCCTGGGCGACACCGAACTCCTCGACGACCTGGGCGTCTCCGCCGAGGGACTGCTGGTCCTGGAGGTGGACGCCCTGGGCTCCATCGCGGACGCCCTCGGCTGCTCGGACATGCTGGAGGCGGTGCGATAGCCGATGCCGCACGGGCCGTGGTGGCGGGCCCTGCGCCCACCGCCACGGCCGGCACCGGCCGGGCACCGGGCAGGCCGCACGGTGGAGACTTGGGTCCATGACCGCCCCACGTCCCGAGCACCAGCCCCCCTCGGCGGCCGGCCGCCCCGCCTGCCCGTCCGCCCCGCCTGCCACGGCGGACGCGCACGGCCCGGCGGACCCGCTGCGCGACCCCTGGGTGGAACCGATGCGGTGGGCGCTCGCCGAGGCGGCGCTGGCCACCGCCACCGGCGACGTCCCGGTGGGCGCCGTCGTGCTCTCGCCCTCGGGTGAGGTCATCGGCACCGGCCACAACCGGCGGGAGGCGGCCGGCGACCCGACCGCCCATGCGGAGGTCGAGGCGCTTCGGGCCGCCGCCGCCCACCTCCGCAGCTCCGCGCCCGGCGCCGACCGGGGCGACGGTACCTGGCGGCTGACCGGCTGCACGCTGGTCGTCACCCTGGAGCCCTGCACGATGTGCGCCGGGGCCTGCGTGCTCTCCCGGGTGGACCGCGTCGTCTACGGCGCGGTGGACGAGAAGGCGGGGGCGGTCGGCTCGCTCTGGGACGTGGTGCGCGACCGCCGCCTCAACCACCGGCCGGAGGTCGTCACCGGGGTCCTGGCGCAGGAGTCCGCCGCGCTGCTGCGGGAGTTCTTCCGGGGCCGGTGAGGGACGGGCCGGCGGCGAGGACCGGCGCGGACCGACCGCACCGGCCGCTCTGCGGCCCCGCCCCTCACCGGCTGACCGGCGCTCGGGGGCGACGGTCACCAGGCGAGCGGCAGCTCGTGGACGCCGTAGACGAGCATCTGCTCGCGGAACCGGATCTCCGAGAGCTCCGCGTCCAGCCGCAGCCCCGGGAAGCGCCGCAGCAACGCCGGGTAGGCGATCTGGAGTTCCACCCGGGCCAGGTTCTGGCCCAGGCACTGGTGGGGGCCGGAGCCGAAGGCGAGGTGGCGGCGGGCCTGCCGGCCGACGTCGAGCCGGTCGGGGTCCTCGAAGACCTCCGGGTCGCGGTTGGCGACGTCGGTGGGGCAGATGAGGGCGTCGCCCTCCTTGATCACGGTGTCGCCGACCGGGATGTCGGCCAGGGCCACCCGCCGCCGGCCCATGTGCACGATCGTCAGGTACCGCAGGAGTTCCTCGACCGCGCCGGTCACCTGCTCGGGGCTGCCGTCGCGGACCCGGGCGAGCTGGTCGGGGTGTTGCAGGAGTGCGCAGGTGCCCAGCGCGATCATGTTGGCGGTGGTCTCGTGGCCGGCCACCAGGAGCAGCCGGGCCTGCTTGGCGCACTCGTAGCGGTCGCTGCGCCCGGTGGCGAGGTACTCGGTGGCGAGCCTGCTCAGGAGGTCGTCACCGGGCTTGGTGAGCTTGGCCTCCACCAGGTCGCCGAGGTAGTCGACGAGCTCCTGGGAGGCGGCGAGCGCCTGCTCCGCGGTGCTGCGCATGTCGACGATGACGGCGCTGGCCCGCTGGAAGAAGTCGTGGTCCTCGTAGGGGACGCCCAGCAGCTCGCAGATGACGAGCGAGGGCAACGGCAGGGCGAAGGACTGGACGAGGTCGGTCGGCGGGCCGGTCCGCTCCATCTCGTCCAGCAGGTCGGTGACGATCCGCTCGATACGGGGGCGGAGGCTCGCGATCCGCTTGAGCGTGAACTCGCCGGTGAAGCGGAGCCGCTGCTCGTTGTGTTGCGGCTCGTCCATGGTGATGAACGACCGGTTGTGCTCGCGGGAGGCCTCCTGCCCGGCGCTGACGCTCGGGTAGTTGGGGTGGCGGTTGTCAGCGCTGACGCGGGGGTCGCGCAACAGCGCCACCTGGTCGGCGTGGCGCGGGACCAGCCACGCCGAGACGCCGTTCCACAGCGTCACGCGGGTCAGCGAACCGGTCTCGAGCAGTGCCGTCTTCTCCGGCGGCGGGTCGAAGGGACAGCCGGTGGCGCGCCGGGAGTAGGGGGCGGGCGCGGTCGGGGTCTCGGTCATCGGGGGTTCCTTCCACGGGCGGCGACGGGCTGGGCGGCACCGGACCGGCCCGGGGGGCGGGCCGGTCCGGGGTGCGCCGGGTGGGCGGGGTGTCAGCCGAGGGTGATGACGGCGGCGGGGCAGACCTGTGCGGCCTCGCGGACGGCCTCGTGCTGCTCGGCGGGGGGCTCGGGGTCGAGGACGACCACGACGCCGTCCTCGTCCCGCTGGTCGAACACCTCGGGCGCGACAAGAGCGCACTGGCCGGCGCCACAGCACTTCTCGGTGTCCACGGCGATGCGCATGGCGGGTCCTCCTGGGGGTCGGCGGCGGGGTGACCGCCCGGACAGGGGCGAGTTACTTAACCAAAGCAACTACATGCCCGGGACGGTATTACCCGTCCGGACGCCGGGGAACCACAGATAGATGTAGAGCACATGTTTTTGGCCATGCGCGCGAGGAACGCCCCGCCGGGCCGCGTCCACCTGAGAGGCCCGGGGCGCCGACCCCGGCCCCCCGCGAAGTTGGCCGAGACCCACCGCGCCGCCGGAGAGGACACCGCCCCGCACGCCGACCCGGGAGCCCGTCCGCACGCCCCGGGAGAGGCGTTCAGGTCCGGCGCGTCTCGCGGGGGATGCCCAGAGCGTCCAGGACGGCGGGAAGGTCGGCGTACTCGCCCTCGGGCAGCCGGTCGGCGAGCGCCAGCAGCCGGTCGGGGGCGTTGTTGCCCGCCAGTCCGGCCCGCACCCCGGCGCGGTCGGCCGGGAAGACGTCCCGGCTCAGGTGACGGGCCAGCTCGGAGCGGAGCTCGACGTCCTCGGCGTCCATGCCCGGAGGCGCGGCACCGTGTACGGCGCCCTCCGGGGCGAGCGAGGCGCGGGGCTGGTCCTCCCCCTCGGGCTCCGGCTCCAGCGCCTCGTCCGCCCGCAGCGCCCGTCCGGCACGCATCTCACCCTCGACCTCCTGCGCCTCGCGGTCGTCCCGCAGCGGCCCCCGCTTGTCCGACTCCTCCGCCATCGCGTCCTCCTCGCCCACCGCGGCACCTTCCGGAGCCCAGCCGGGTGCCCGGCCGACGGAACGGGGAAACGCCCGGCAGCGGACGCGGGCCTAGGGGGAGAGCGCGAGGGAGACGCAGCGAAGGGGCGCACCCAGTGGGTGCGCCCCTCTCTCATCTGCGGTAGCGGAGGGATGTGAACCCTCGGAGAGTTTCCCCTCACTCGCTTTCGAGGTCTGTTCGCGCCTCCGGCGGGTGGTCGCGCCCGCGTTCAGGACCGTTCAGGGCGGTCCGCGACGCGGGGCCGCGTCCGCTCGTGAACGTCGGCGAACGTCGGCGAACGGGGGTGAATGGGGGGTGAATGGGACGGAAACGGAGACGGAGAATCGCGCGGCCCAGCGGTCACCGGCACAGCCTCAGCGCTGATCGGGTACGCCGTTCTCACGCAGGAGAGCGGCAATGCCTTCCTCTGACCAGTGGCCTGCCGTCCCCGGGCATGCGGCCACATACCGAGCGACCGTTTCCGGACTCCAGGCCCCGGCAGAGAGCAAGCCGGAGGCCAGGAAGCGTACGTAGGCAGCCACTGGCGGCACCCAGCGGACTTCCTCCATCCCCCATGGAGCCGTGAACGTCAGAACAGGCATGCCGTCGATCTGGCCGGCACACACGAGCGTCTCGTACCGCCCCTCGCCGAGCGCGACACGTCCCTGCTCCAAGACGCCCGACAGGTCCAGATCCCCACCTGGCGCCCTGTACATCTCCTGCGCCGCGATGTCGGCGAACTGGCTGCTTGTGACCAGGTGGGCCCGAGCAAACACGCGTCCGGCCGCCTGCGGGTCGTAGAACGCCCTTCCCCCTCCCCACACAGGGGACTCCGTCGCGAAGTACATCGTGCCGGGCAACTCCACAGGGACGGACCTGGTGGGCATGGCGGGGTTGCGGCACCCGGCGTACCCCTTCGTCGCGCCGGGCGGGCGCCCGCCTTGGATGTAGGCAGCGAGCCGCTCCAAGTGCATGTTGGAGCCGTAGGAGGTGTACCAGACGCGTTCAGGGTGCCGATCGCTCGACACCTCCGAATCGTCCGGGCGTAGGGCCTTCATGCTGACTTCCTCCCGAGGAGGGCTGTCACTCTGCTGAGACGTCGTACCTGATGACATGCCCCGACGATTCCGCTTCTGCCGGGGAGCAGAGGGAGCCGCAGCCTCGCACGGCAGGGAGGCAGGGAGAACTCCCTCACCCCCTCCCTGACCGCTTCCCTCGCCCTGGCCTGCGTGAATGATCTATCAGGGAGGCAGGGAGGCACCCAGGTCACAGGCCCGAAACCCCCTTCACGGCAACACCGGAAGGGGATACCCACGCCTCCCTGGACCAGCACCCCACCCGATTCCGCTTCTACTGCCGGCCCCGCTCACGCTCCGCATCAGCCGAGCCCCGCTGAGCACGGCGCCGCGCCCACCACCGCGCAGCCACGGCGCCCAACGGCCCGCCCAGCAATCCGCCGACGGCGGAGGGATGCCGGTGCAGCAACACGAAGACCGCCACGCACCACACCGGAAGCAAGACCGCGTACAACCACCGTCTGCCAGTCATCCCTGCGCCTACCCACAACCACCGCTGAGGAGCGTCATGGCCATCCACCGCGTCATCTGCTTCATCGCCATGTGCGACCTGTGCGGAGCCGTCCCGGAGGACGAAGGCATCCCGCACTTCGAGACCCGCAGGGAAGCCCTCGCCTACGTCACCGCCCCGCCCCACGTCCCGACAGCCGGACCCTCACCCCCGACGGGCGACTGGTGTGCAGCACCCGCCGGGACACCGCCCACGAGGACATCCACGCCGCGGCCGGCAAACGCCTGCGCGACGCCATTCCGTCGGCGTCCCCGAGCCGTGGGCGGCACAGGCGGTCGCCCGCGGCTTCCGGGAAGCCCTCGGGCGGGAGGCAGCATGACCGACTGAGACGGAACGCAGGAGAGGGTGCGCACCACGCGGGTGCGCACCCTCTCTCATCTGCGGTAGCGGAGGGATTTGAACCCTCGGAGAGTTTCCCCTCACTCGCTTTCGAGGCGAGCTCCTTCGGCCGCTCGGACACGCTACCGAGGCAGAGCCTAGCCCATCCGGCCGCGTACTTCTAAATCGATACCGCGGGCCCCGAGGTGACGCCCGGCGCCACCGGCTCGTCCGAGGCGGTGGCGACCTCCATCAGGGACGCGCTCTCCCGCTCGGCGTCGAAGGCCCGGCGGCCGCCGCGGAGCCCGAAGAGGCGCTTGGTGAGCAGGATGTAGAGGACGGCGAGGATGTTGACCGCCAGCGTCGCGATCTTGAGCCAGCTCACCTTCTCCGTCAGTTCGTAGACCTCCAGCGGCAGGAAGGCCGCGGTGGCGACGACCGTGAGGTACTCGGCCCAGCGCTTGGCGTACCAGAGGCCGACGCCCTCGACGATCTCGATCAGGGCGTAGAGGAGCAGGGCACCCGCGACGATGAGGAGCATGTGGTGGCCGTAGCCGAAGGACTTCTGGATGGTGCCGACGACCGGTGAGTGGTCCAGGTCGTAGTTGAAGTGCCGGGCGACCGGACGGAAGACGTCCAGGTTCTCGTTGAAGAGCCGGCGCACCGCGTCCTGGCTGTTGCTGAACTTCCACACCGCCACCGCGGCGAGCACGATGAAGACGCCGCGCACCGCCCGCTCCAGGGCGAGGAAGCGCAGCACGAACAGGTCGCGCAGCACCTTGCCGCGCGGCACCAGCGGCGCGTGGGCGGCCGGGCCGCCGCTGAGCGGGGCGCCCAGCGCGAAGTCCCCGCAGCGCAGACAGCGCCAGGCCTCGCCCAGGTGGGTGTCGACGGTCAGCCGGCTCCGGAGGTCCGGCTCCTGGGGCGCGTAGGTGACGTGCCCGCGCCGCGCACAGGTGCGCCTGTTCCAGTCGATGCTCATGTAGCCCCCGAATGCTTGCTGGCAGCGGCGCCCTGAGCGGCCGGGGCCGAGGCACCGCGCGGCGGCGGGTCTGTGTCGCGCTGCCGCCGCCACCTGCCGGCCCGGACGGGCGTCACTCTCGACGATCGGGGAGAACGCTACCGAAGAGCGCAGCAGACCGCGCCCCCGCCCGGTGGGCGGCCTCCCGCCGCCTCCCGGAGGGCCCGGACGGGCACCGTCGCCGGGCTGATGATCGGAGCGGTCGCTGTGGTTAGACTCACGCCACGGCACCGCGAGGGTGTCCGGCCGTGAGGGGGAGCGGACGATGGCACAGGCGCGCAAGATCCTGCTCTATCTCGTCCTGGTCTTCGTCCTGTACACGGTCATCACCTCCCCCGCCCGGGCTGCGGACCTGGTGCAGATAGGGTTCGAGGGCATCTCGTCGGCGGCGAAGTCGGTCGGCGAGTTCATGACCCAGTTGATCAGCTGACCCGGGTGCCGCCACCGGTCGTGCCCGCGAAGGGGTGCACCGCAGTGATCCGTCATCTCGTCCTCTTCAAGCTCAACGACGGTGTCCTGCGGGACGAGCCGCGCGTGCGCGAGGCGGAGGCCGCCTTCCGGGCCCTCCCCGACCAGATCGAGGAACTCACGTTCTGGGAGTGCGCCTGGAACATCACCGACCGGCCCATCGCCCACGACTTCGCGATCAACTCCGCCGTGGCCGACTCCGACGCCCTCAAGCGCTACCTTGAGCACCCCGCGCACCAGGCGGCCGCCGACAGGTGGCGTGAGTTCGCCACCTGGGTGATCGCCGACTACGAGATCTGAGGAGCCCGCGAGGCCGCCACCGGCCGCCCCGGCACACTCCGAGCCCCCCACCGGCCCGCTGACGGGCGGTGGGGGGCTCTGTCGTGTCCGGGCACCGCGCCAACTCGGCGGTCAACACGGACCAATGCGGTGCTTGCACGCAATGCGCCCGTCTTGTGATGCTATGACCGCTTTGCTGCCAGTTTGTGGTGTACACCACATCTGATGCGTCGCCCTGCCGCACCGCCGCACCCGGTGGACGGCGTCCGGGGGTGGACACGACCCGTGAAGGGGAGGCGTGATCGTGACGACGGCCCGTACGGCGCCCGACGCGTCTTCCCCCACCAGCGCCCCGGCCGCCACCCGGGAGAGTCGCAGCGCGGACACCCGGGCGCTCACCCAGGTGCTCTTCGCCGAGCTGGCGGGCCTGGAGCCGGGGACCGCCGAGCACGCCAGGGTGCGGGCTGCGCTGATCGAGGCGAACCTGCCGCTGGTCCGCTACGCCGCGGCGCGTTTTCGCAGTCGCAACGAGCCGATGGAGGACGTCGTCCAGGTCGGCACCATCGGCCTCATCAACGCCATCGACCGCTTCGACCCCGACCGGGGCGTGCAGTTCCCGACGTTCGCGATGCCGACCGTGGTGGGCGAGATCAAGCGCTACTTTCGCGACAACGTGCGCACCGTCCACGTTCCGCGCCGCCTCCACGAGCTGTGGGTACAGGTCAACGGCGCCACCGAGGACCTGACGGTGCAGCACGGCCGCTCCCCCACCACCGCCGAGATCGCGGAGCGGCTGCGGATCGGCGAGGACGAGGTGCTGGCCTGCCTGGAGGCGGGCCGCTCGTACCACGCCACCTCGCTGGAGGCGGCGCAGGAGGGCGACGGGCTGCCCGGGCTGCTGGACCGCCTCGGCTACGAGGACCCGGAACTGGCCGGTGTGGAGCACCGCGACCTCGTCCGCCACCTCCTCGTCCAGCTCCCCGAACGCGAGCAGCGCATCCTGCTCCTGCGCTACTACAGCAACCTGACGCAGTCGCAGATCAGTGCGGAGCTGGGGGTTTCCCAGATGCACGTCTCCCGGCTACTGTCGCGGAGCTTCGCCCGACTGAGGTCCGCAAACAGGATCGAGGCGTAACCCTCGGGGGCGACCTGATTCAGCCCAGATATGTCGACATGACGCTACAGCGCGTTGCCGACATGTGACATTCTGCTGGAACCGCGTTTGCCGCGGCGGCCGCTCCGGTATGCAGGGGGAGGCAGCACTCTCGTCCCGTCCGGGCCGAGGACGCCGCAGCGATCCGTCCGCGACCTCAAGGGGGTGGCATGTCCGTAGAACTGGGCAGCTCGAAGGTGGTTCCCGCGCAGGCAGTGCCGGCGCCGCCCGTGCTCCACGACGACGCCCTCGACACCCGCACGCTCTCCCGCTCCCTGTTCCTGCGACTTGCGGGGCTGGCGAAGGACAGCGCGGAGCGGGCGTACGTCCGCGACACCCTCATCGAGCTGAACCTCCCGCTGGTGCGGTACGCCGCGGCCCGCTTCCGCAGCCGCAACGAGCCGATGGAGGACATCGTCCAGGTCGGCACCATCGGCCTCATCAAGGCCATCGACCGTTTCGACTGCGAACGCGGCGTGGAGTTCCCGACCTTCGCGATGCCGACGGTCGTGGGCGAGATCAAGCGGTTCTTCCGGGACACCTCCTGGTCGGTGCGGGTGCCCCGCCGCCTCCAGGAGCTGCGGCTCGCCCTGACCAAGGCCAGCGACGAGCTCGCCCAGCAGCTCGACCGCTCCCCGACCGTCCCGGAGCTGGCGCTCTGCCTCGGCGTCTCCGAGGAGGACGTGGTCGACGGCCTCGCGGTGGGCAACGCCTACACCGCCTCCTCGCTCGACTCCCCCTCGCCGGAGGAGGACGGCAGCGAGGGCTCGCTCGCCGACCGCCTCGGCTACGAGGACGGCGCACTGGAGGGCGTGGAGTACCGCGAGTCGCTCAAGCCGCTGCTGGCCAAGCTGCCGCCGCGGGAACGCCAGATCATCATGCTGCGGTTCTTCGCCAACATGACGCAGTCGCAGATCGGCGAGGCCGTCGGCATCTCGCAGATGCACGTCTCGCGGCTGCTGACCCGCACCCTCGCCACGCTCCGCGAGGGACTCGTCGCCGAAGGCTGACCGGTACCTGGCAGGTGGGCGGCCGTCCCGGCCGCTCGCTCCCGCCGGGCCGGCAGCGGTGGGGGGACGGCAGTGGGGGCGACGGCGACCGCACGCCACCCCCGGGTCTCCCCTGCCCGCGTACCGCTCCCGTCACGGCTGCTCAGCCGCCGACGTACCCCATGCTGCCCTCGTCGTACCGGGCACCTGCGACCTCGGTCGCGGGGGCCGCGGCATCGATCTCGGCCAGTTCCGCGGCCGAGAGTCCCAGTGACGCCGCGGCGAGGTTCTCCACCAGGTAGCTCTCGCGGCGGGTGCCCGGGATCGGCACCACGTCCGGCCCCTGGTGCTGCACCCAGGCGAGGGCGAGCTGGCCCGCGGTGACGCCCCGGCGAGCGGCGATCTCGCGGAGGCGCTCGACGATGCGGAGGTTGCGCTCCAGGTTGCCCTCGGCGAACCGCGGCTGGCTGCGCCGCACGTCGGTCGCGGCCAGGTTGTCGGTGGAGGTGTAGCGGCCGGTGAGGAAGCCCCGGCCGAGGGGGGAGAACGGCACCACGCCGATGCCCAGCTCCCGGCAGGCCGGCAGCACCTCCGCCTCGACGTCCCGGGTCCACAGCGACCACTCGCTCTGCAGGGCGGCGATCGGGTGGACCGCGTGGGCCCGCCGCAGCGTCGCCGCGCTCGCCTCCGAGAGGCCGAGGTGGCGCACCTTGCCCTCGGCCACCAGCTCGGCCATCGCCCCGACCGTCTCCTCGACGGGCACGTTCCGGTCGACCCGGTGGAGGTAGTAGAGGTCGATGTGGTCCACGCCGAGGCGGCGGAGGGAGGCCTCGCAGGCCTGCCGGACGTAGGGCGCGTCCCCGCGGATCAGGGTCGGTTCGCCGAGCCGGTTGGCGAAGCCGAACTTGGTGGCGAGGACCGCCTGCTCACGGCGGGCCGGGGCGGCGAGCGCCCGGCCGAGCAGCTCCTCGTTGTGCCCGGAGCCGTAGAAGTCGGCGGTGTCCAGCAGTGTGACCCCCAGGTCGAGGGCCCGGTGGATCGTGGCGACGGACTGCTTGTCGTCGGAGTCGCCGTAGCCGTGGCTCATCCCCATGCAGCCGAGCCCCTGCGGGGCGACCTCCAGGGCGCCGAGCCGTCGGGGGGAGGGGGTGGGGGTGCTCATCTGCCGTGCTCCTGCCGTCGCGGGGTCAACCGGTGTGACTCGGACAGTAGGAGTTGGAGTGCACTCCAGGGCAAGGGCCTCCAGGGCGCCGCGGGCGCCGGGGCCGGTCGGGGGCTTCGCGGCGGCCCGGCGGGCGGGCCGCCGCCGTGGACTCCTGCGGGGCGGTGAGGGAGACCGCAGCCGGCTACAGCGCCAGCCAGACGGCCGCGACCACGACCGCGATCGCCACCACGACGCCGACGATCAGTCCCACCCGGGGACCGGAGGACGCGGCGGCCGCGGCGGGAGCGGCCGCACGGCGGGCCTGCGGCTGCTCCTCGTCGACGAAGGCGCGGAACATCTGCGTGGAGCCGGCCGGGTCGTGGGTGCCGTCACCGGGGGGCTGCTGGTAGTTCGCCATGGGTCGAGACCCTAGCGAAGATGCCCGGCCCTGGGCACCCCCAGCGGGACGCTTCTGACCAGCACATTCGCTTCCGCAACAGAGGTTCTCCGCCGCTTTCACAGCAAGGGTTTACCCGGTCTTTACGTGAGGTCGCCCACAACAGTTTGCCTTCAGCAACCAAATGGTTCTATGGTTGCCTCAAGCAACAAAACATGGAGGTACCCATGGCGGCTCAGGGGCAGTACGAGGAGCTGGCCCGGCAACTCAGCGCCGTCGGTGCCGTCAAGCGCGAGATGGGCCGCATCCTGCCCCCCGACTGTCCACCGGCGTCCGCCGGCGTGCTGACCCTGCTCGGCCGCTACGGCGAGATGCGCATGAGCAAACTGGCGGAGCTGCTGGCGATCGACATGTCGGTGACCAGCCGGCACGTCACCCACGCCGCGGAGCGCGGCTGGATCGACCGGCAGCCCGACCCGCAGGACCGCAGGTCCCGTCTGCTGCGCCTGACCCCGGCGGGCCGGGAGCTCCTTGACGAACTCTCCGAGCGCTACACCCAGGCCCTCGCCCGGTACCTGGAGGACTGGTCCGACGCGGACGTCAGCCTCCTCAACGAACTGCTCGGCAGGCTGCGTTCGAGCTTCGGCGACTGCCGGCCACGGGCGCACCAGCACGACACCCTCACCCGTACACCTGCAGTATGAGATAGGAACCACATGGCTACGACCACACCAGCCGGTGTGCGGGGCAGCCACGCGAAGCACGGGGGCGGCCCACAGGCGGCCCCCGACAGCGGAGCGCCCATGTCGCACCGGAAGATCATGGAGGCGTTGTCCGGGCTGCTGCTCGGCATGTTCGTCGCCATCCTGTCCTCCACCATCGTCTCCAACGCCCTCCCGCGGATCATGAACGATCTCCACGGCGGGCAGAGCGCCTACACCTGGGTGGTGACGGCCTCCCTGCTGGCGATGACCGCCACCACCCCGCTGTGGGGCAAGCTGTCGGATCTCTTCAGCAAGAAGCTGCTGGTCCAGCTCGCGCTCGTGATCTACGTGCTCGGCTCGGTGATCGCCGGTCTGTCGCAGAACGCCGGGATGCTGATCGCCTGCCGGGTGTTCCAGGGCATAGGCGTGGGCGGTCTCTCCGCCCTGGCCCAGATCGTGATGGCCGCGATGATCTCCCCGCGGGAGCGCGGCCGCTACAGCGGTTACCTCGGTGCCGTGTTCGCGGTCGCCACCGTCGGCGGCCCGCTGCTCGGCGGCGTCATCACCGACACCAGCTGGCTCGGCTGGCGCTGGTGCTTCTACGTGGGCGTGCCGTTCGCGGTCATCGCCCTGATCGTCCTGCAGAAGACGCTGAACCTTCCCGTGGTCAAGCGGCAGGTCAAGGTCGACTGGGGCGGCGCGGTCTTCATCAGCGCGGCGGTCTGCCTGCTGCTGGTCTGGGTCACCCTGGCCGGCGACAAGTACGACTGGCTGTCCTGGCAGACCTACGTGATGGTCCCCGGGGCCGTCGTGCTGGGCCTGATCTTCGTCCTCATCGAGTCGAAGGCCAAGCAGCCGATCGTGCCGCTGCGGCTCTTCCGCAACAAGACCATCTCGCTGACCTCGGCCGCCTCGCTGTTCGTCGGCATCGCGATGTTCTCCGGTACCGTCTTCTTCAGCCAGTACTTCCAGCTGGCGCGGGGCAAGACGCCGACGATGTCGGGGGTCATGACGATCCCGATGATCGCCGGTCTGTTCGTCGCCTCGACCGTCTCCGGCCAGATCATCAGCCGCACCGGCAAGTGGAAGCGGTTCCTGGTCACCGGTGGCGTCCTGCTCACCGCGGGCATCGGCCTGCTGAGCACCCTCCGGTACGACACCACGTACTGGCACATGGCGATCTTCATGGCCCTGATGGGCCTGGGTATCGGCATGATGATGCAGAACCTCGTCCTGGCCACCCAGAACCAGGTGGCCGCCGAGGACCTCGGCTCGGCCTCGTCGCTGGTGACCTTCTTCCGGTCCCTCGGCGGTGCGGTCGGTGTCTCGGCCATGGGCGCGGTGCTCTCCAACCGGGTCGCCCAGTACGTCAAGGACGGGCTGGCCGACCTCGACCCACAGGCCGCCCACGCGGCGGCGGCAGCGTCCTCGGGCGGCAGTTCCTCCGGCATTCCGGACCTGGCTGCCATGCCCGCACCGCTGCGTCACATCATGGAGGTCGCGTACGGCCACGCAGTGGGCAACATCTTCGGTATCGCCGCCTGCTGCGCGTTCCTCGCGTTCGCCCTCAGCCTGTTCATCAAGGAGGTCGCCTTGCGCACCCAGTCCGGAACCGAACGCTCCACACAGGGCAGCCCGGACGACACCCTCACCGACGTCACCGCGTCCCGGCACGCCGCCGACGCGATGCCCGCTGCGGCGAGCGCGTCGGGTGCCGTCGGCCACCCCGACCGGGAGCCCGCCCTCGTGGGCGCCGGTGCCCCCATCGACAGCGACGTGCCGTCCTGGGCCCAGCCCCAGGCCCAGGCCCAGGCCCAGGCCCAGCCGCAGCAGCACCTGGCCGCCTTCGCCTCCGTCGGCGGTGGCGCACCGGGTGGTCCCGCCGTCCACGGTTACGTGCGAGGCGCCGACGGCAGCCCCGTCAGCCGCTCCGCCGTGACCCTCATCTCCCTGGCGGGCCGGCAGCTCGGCCGGTCCGTCGCCCAGGCGGACGGCTCGTACGCGCTGACCGCCCCCGGCGCCGGCAGCTACGTGCTGATCGCCGCGGCCGACGGCCACCAGCCGCAGGCCTCGACCATCGTCGTGGGCGAGGCGTCGGTGGGTTACGACATCGTGCTCAGCGGCACGAGCGGGCTCAGCGGGCAGGTGCGGGCCGCAGTCACCGGCGCGCCCGTGGGCGACGCCATGGTCGTCATCACCGACGTCCGCGGCGAGGTCCTCGCCACCGGCCGGTCGGCCGCCGACGGCGGATTCAACTTCGCCGACCTCACCCCCGGCACCTACACCATCGCGGTCAACGCCCCGGACTTCCGTCCCACCGCGCAGCCCGTCGAGGTCGGTGCCCAGGGGGTGACCCGGGTGGAGATCTCGCTGCTGTCCGGCGCCCGCGTCCAGGGCGTCGTGCGGGCCGGCGCCGACCGCCGTCCGCTGCCCGACGCCCGGGTGACGCTGGTGGACGGGGCGGGCAACGTGGTCGCCACCTCCACCACCGGTGAGGACGGCGCGTACGCCTTCACCGACCTGGACTCCGGCGACTACACGGTCATCGCCAGCGGCTACCCGCCGGTGGCGAGCAGCCTGTCGGTCGGTGGCGGCGAGGTCGACGGCTACGACGTCCAGCTCTCCCACCCCGGGGAGTGACCATGACGGTCCGGGCCGATACCAAGCGGCCCGGACCCCCCGGCAGCCGCCCCGGTGGCAGCCGGAACCAATGACCCCGGTACGGTGCGCGCTTGAGCGGAGTCGCGCGTCGTACCGGCCCCAGGACCGCGGCCGGCGGTAGGCACAAGGGCAGGGGACGGCCCGCCGACCGCCGGCCGGGGTCCGATTTCAGAACGTGAAGCAAGATCGGGAGTGCTAATGAGTTCGACGGGCGCGGGAGTACGGGCGCAGGTACGCACCCGGGACGGTTGGGCCCTCCAACACGCGGTGCTGACCGTCACCGACATGACGGGGGCTCAGGTGCTGCGCGCCACGGCCGACGAGGAGGGGCAGGTCCGCGAGGCCCTGCCGCTGCCGGCCGGTCCGTACACCGTCATCGTGACGGCGGTCGGCTACGCGCCGGCGGCGTCCACCGCCATCGTCACCGCGAGCGGGCGCATGGACGTCGGCACCGTGGTGCTGGCCCGGCAGGGCGGGGCGGAGCTGCCGCCCCCCGGCCCCTGGACGATCGACCCGGTGCACTCCAGTGTCGCCGCGATCGCGCAGCACCTGGGCATCTCCAGCGTGCGCGGCCGGTTCACGGAGTTCAGCGGGCGCATCGACATCGGTGAGGACATCGAGAAGTCGACGGTGGACGCGGTCATCGCCGCCCGTTCCATCGACACCGGCAACGGCATGCGCGACGGCCACCTCCGCAACGAGGACTTCCTCGACGTGGAGCGGTTCCCGGAGCTGACCTACCGTTCCACCAGCCTGGAGCCGGCCGGCCCGGACCGCTGGACGGTCCACGGCGACCTCACGCTGCGCGGGGTGACCCGGCCGGTCGACCTGAAGCTGACCTACCTGGGCTCGGGCCCCGACCCGTGGGGCGGCACCCGGGCGGCGTTCAGCGCCACCGCCGAGCTGCGGCGGGACGACTTCGCCATGAACTACAACCAGGTGGTCGCCGCCGGCATCGCCGCGGTCGGCACCACCCTGAGGGTCGAGCTCGACATCCAGGCCCTCCAGGGCGACTCGCTGCCCGCGATGTGAGCCCCTCCGGCGCGGCGTCCGCAGTGACGGGCCCGCGCCGGACGGCCGGTGGCACCGGCCTTCCCGCCACCGGCCCGCCGCGGCCCGGCCCCCTTCGGGCCGGCCCGGCCACCGACGCCCGGCCGTGTCGGCCCTCTCCCCCGGGGGCCGCCACACGGCCGGGCGTCGGCCTGTGCGGCCACGGGAGGACGGCAGCGGGGCGGGACGGTGCGGGCCGCCGCGGGACATCTGCTCGCCGGCAGGCACCCGTCCCGGGAGTCCGCGGGAGGAATCCACCGGGGACGCTCACCGCGGGCGTCCCCGGCGACGGCCCGCGCCCGGGAGGAGAGACCGTCACCGGGGCACGGGCCGGGCCGCCCGCCACGGTGCGCTCAGCCGCCGCCGGCCGACTCCACGATGCGCCGGGCGATGTGCCGGACCTTGACGTTCTCCTTCTGCGAGGCGCGCACCAGCCGGCGGAACGCCTCCGTCCCGTCGATGTCGAGCTTGCCCATGAGGATGCCGGTGGCCTGGCCGATGACGTCGCGGGTGCGCATCGCCTCGGTCAGCTGCTCCTGCACCACGGCCGACTCCAGGGCGACGCCGACGTGCACCCCCAGCATGCGCACCATCCGGGCGGCCGTCGCGTCGAAGGCGCAGGGCTCGGCCGAGTAGAGCGCCAGGACGGTCAGCCGGCGGTTGGTGGCACGCAGCCGGCACACCAGCGCCGAGCGGATGCCGAGGGCCGCGACGCGGGCGCCGTCGGCCCCGTACTCCCGGCCGGCCGCCACGTCGGGCACGACCAGCAGCGGCACGTCCTCGTCCCACAGCACCCGCCAGGCGGGCCGCACCGCGCCCTCGTCCTCCACCGGGGAGGTACGGGCCAGGGTGTCCATGAGCGGGACCACGTCGTCGGTGTGGGCCAGGGTCCGCACCCCCTCGCCCTTGGCGATCTCGCTCACCCCGGCACAACCGGCGCCGGGTACGAGGGTGCGGGCGAGTTCCACGGCGGTGCGGGCCGTGGCGGAGACGCCTTCGGCCAAGTGGAGCGCCGTCGCGGCGTCGGACAGACGCTGGGCCAGGTCGAGTGCGTCCTCGGAGAACGACGCACCGGTCACATGCAGGGAATCCACCACGAACCTCTTCGGCATGTACGGCCGTACGGCCATACGCAGGAGAGCTCCGCAGCACATTCCCGACTGCGAGCACACGAATGGGATCACTCTAGCCCGCCGGGAGCCGCGCGGTCTCCCGTGGGGGGTGGCGGGGTGACGGGCCGACAGCCCGCCTGGCCGGCCGTCGGCCTCCCCGCCCCGGCTCAGCCCGGCGTCGGCCCAGGTCCGCCCGCGAGGCGGTCGCGCATCGCCTCGATGCCGGCGATCTGGAGGTCGAGGGCGAAGTCCCACTCGACCTCCCGCATCCGCTGGTAGCTGAGGGCCTCGTACCGCTCCAGCACCGGCCCCTGCAGCCGCCGCGTCTCCTGGAACCGCTGCTCCCCGCTGTCCTGGAGCGCCTGGAGGACCATGTGGTGGTGTTCGTCGAGGTCGACGCCCGCCTCCCGGCACCTCGCCTCGTGTGCGCCCTGGATCGTCGCGAAACCGAAGACGAACTGGAAGAGCGAGGAGAGCGCGCCGGTGACCGACTCGGCCGGCAGGCCGCAGTGCTGCATGACGCGCAGGGTGGCGTTGGAGAACTCCAGGGCGCGGGGGCCGACGTTGAGGTACTCGCTGAGCATCCGGGGCATCCACTGGTGGGTCATCAGCATGCGCCGGTACGCGTTCGCCAGGTGGCGCAACTGGGCCCGCCAGTCCGCCCCCTCCCCGCCGGTGTCGGAGGGCAGCTCGATCTCGGCGCAGACGGCGTCGACGGCGAGCTCCAGCAGCTGGTCCTTGCTGTCGACGTACCAGTACACCGACATCGCGGTGACGCCCAGCTCGGCGGCGAGCCTGCGCATGGAGAACCCCTGCGCCCCCTCCGCGTCCAGGAGGCGGACGGTGGCGTCGACGATGCGGTCGAGGTCCAGGCCGGCCGGCTGCTCCCCCGACTTGCGGCGGGTGGGGCCGCCGGACAGCCAGATGCTCTCCCGTGGTCTGGCCCGGTTGCCGGCGGCCATGGCGCCCCTCCTTCGTGCTGCCGGCCGGGTCGGGGCCGGCGCGGGGCCGCGCCCTCCCACGGCCCCGCATGTCCGGTGGTCGATGCTATTGCGTCAGGCTGTCAGGCCCGCGGGCGCAGTCCCGCCGCGCCCGCCGGCCTCAGGCGCCGACGGGCCCGCCGGTCCCGGCGGCCGGGTCCGCGGTGTCCGCCGGTGCCCCGTCGGGTGTCCGCTCGGCCTTGCTGAGCAGCAGGGCGGCCACCACACCGCCGGCCAGCACGGCGGCCGCACCCACCAGTTGGCTGGTGTGGATGCCGTGGGCGAACGCGTCGACCACCGCGGCCCGGCCGCCGGCGGTGTGGACCGTGGCCAGCGCCGCGGGGAGCGAGGCCGCGCCGGCTGCGGCCAGCGGCAGCAGCGCCGCGAAGCGGGCGTTGAGCACGGCGCCCAGCACCGCGACGCCCAGCCCCTGGCCGAACTCCATCAGCGTGCCGTTGACGCCGGCGCCCACCCCGGCCCGGGCGGGCGGGATCGCGGACATGATGGCGTTCGCCATGGTCGGCATGGCCACCGCGATACCGCAGCCCATGACCAGCATGCCGACCAGGATCCAGGTGTAGTCACTCCCGCCGAGGGTGGCGATGACGGCCAGCCCGACGGCGAGCAGGGTCATGCCGGACACGATCGTGCGGGGCGTGCCGAGCCTGGTGATGACCCGCGGCACCACGCCGACCAGGTTGAGCGCGACGATGCTCAGGGCCAGCGGGGACATGCGCAGCCCGGCCTCCATCGGCCCGTACCCGAGGACGAGTTGGAGGTGCTGGGTGAGCAGGAAGAGCGAGCCGCCCATGCCGAAGGAGACCAGGATGCCGCCGGCCACCGCGCCGACGAAGCGGCGGTTGCGGAAGAAGTGCATGTCCAGCATCGGGTACGGCACGTGCAGCTCCCACAGTGCGAACACCGCCAGGCCGACGAGGCCGATCGCCGCGGAGACCAGGACGCGGCCCGAGAGCCAGCCGTGGACGGGTCCGGAGATGATCGCGAAGACCACCCCGACCATGCCGATCATCGACAGCAGGGCGCCCAGCAGGTCGGGCCGCTCGCCGCTGGGGTTGCGGGACTCGGGGACCAGCTTGACCACGGCCACCAGACCGATCAGCGCCACCGGGAGGTTGACGAGGAAGAGCGAGCCCCACCAGAAGTGGTCCAGGAGCAGACCGCCGATGAGCGGGCCGATGGCGAAGCCGAGCGAGTTCACCGAGCCCCAGATGCCGATGGCCTTGGGACGCTCCTCGTCGTCGAAGAGCTGCATCACCACCGCAAGGGTGGTGGTGACCAGCAGCGCCCCGCCCACGCCCATGCCGGCCCGGGCCGCGATGAGCTGGCCGGGCGAGCCCGCGAGGACGGCGCAGAGCGAGCCGAGGCCGAACAGGGCCAGGCCGGCCACGAGCATCTTCTTGCGGCCGTAGCGGTCGGCGGCGTTGCCCGCGGTGAGCAGCAGGCCGGACTGGACGAGCGAGTAGGCGTTGATCATCCACTGCGTGTCGGCGGTGGAGGCCCCGAGCTCGGTGGTCAGCGAGGGGATCGCGACGTTGAGGACGGTGTTGTCGAGGACGACGGTGAGGACGGCGAGGCAGATGACGCCGAGGACGGCCCAGCGCGCGGGGTCACGCGCGGGACCGGGACGGTCGGCCTGGGTGCCACCCGCGGCGGTGACCGCGTCGGTCATGATTTCCCCCTGTACGGCGTAAATGTGGTCTACACCGTACAGGGTTGCGCTGTACGCCGTACAACACCTTTTGCGGGCCCTTCCCCGAGCCCGGGCCGCACGGTCCCGGTCCGGCCCCGCGTGCCGGAGGGGACCGCCGGGAGAGCCGGAAGGGCGGCCGGAACCGTGGGTCCCGGCCGCCCCTGCGCCGCCGCGCCGCCTACTTGCCCGAGACGGGCTTCGTCAGGTCGTACATCGTGGTGCTGCCGACCGTCACCTTGGTGTAGTTCTTCGCCACCCAGGTGCTGATCGCCGAGGACGAGCCGCTCTGCCCGAAGCCGCCGCCGGGACCACCGCGGCCCTGGCTCTCGCCGCCGGAGTCGCTGCGTCCGTCACCCAGGAAGTAGTGGATGCGTCCCCGTTCCACGTACTTCTTGAACTGGGCCAGTGTCGGCGAGGGGTCGGTGCCGTTGAAGCCGCCCACCGGCATGACCGGCTTCTGGGTGGCCAACTGGTAGCCGGCGCTGTTCTGCGAGCCGATCGCCGCCGCGACCCAGGTGTAGTCGTCCGCGTTCTGCAGCAGCTTCTTCTTCGCTGCGGCGCTCACCTTGGTGCCGTTGAGCAGTCCGCCCATGCCGCCTGCTCCGCCCCGCCGGCCGGCCTCGGCCATGCCGGGGAAGCCGCCGGGGAAGCCGCCCGCGCGGCCCTGCCGTCCGGTCCCGCCGGCTGCGCCCTGGCCACCGCCCGGGGCCTGCCCGCCGGCCGCGCCCTGGCCGCCCTGGCCGCCGCCCGGGGCCTGCCCGCCGGCTGCGCCCTGGCCGCCGCCGGGGGCCTGGCCACCGCCGGGGAACCCGCCACCACCGGGAGCCTGGGCGCCGGCTGCGTTCTTGCCGCCGGTGGCCCCGGGCGGGCCGCCGGGGAAGCCGCCGCCGCGCCGTCCGCCGCCGGGGAAACCGCCGAAGCCGGCGGAGACCGAGGGCCCCGCGGTGATGATCGAGCCGGTGTGCGGGGTGTTGACGGTGTTCAGGGTGTACGCCACCGGTCCGGCGAGCGCGGCGAGGGCACCGAGCAGCGCGGCCCCGTAGGCGGCCCTGCGCCCCAGCCGCACGGCGGCCACCAGGCCCAGCGCCGCCACGATCCCGGCCACCAGCACCGTCCAGCGCAGCCACGGCAGCCACTGCGGCGAGCGCCCGAGCAGGACGAAGGACCACACGGCCGTACCCACGACTGCCACCGCCAGCACCGCCGACACGGCGAAGTGGGCCCGGCGCCGCCAGAGCACCGTGGCGCCGGTACCGACCACCGCGGAGACGTAGGGCGCCAGCGCGATGTTGTAGTACTGGTGGAAGATCCCGGACATGAAGCTGAAGACCGTGAAGGTCATCAGCAGCGAACCGCCCCAGGCGAGCAGCTCGGCGCGCTGCGCCGACTCCAGCGGCGCGGTGGCCCGCCGGGCCCGCCACAGCACGACCACGCCGGCGACCAGCAGCAGGAAGGCCGCGGGGAGCAGCCAGGCGATCTGACCGCCCATGTCGGCGGAGAACAGCCGGGTGATGCCCGTCTCGCCCCAGCCGCCACCTCCGCCGCCGCCGGGACCGCCGCCCCCGCCCACGCTGCCGGACTCGTTGCCGGTGATGCGGCCGAAACCGTTGTAGCCGAAGGTCAGTTCGAGGAAGTCGTTGTTCTGCGAACCGCCGATGTAGGGGCGGGAACCGGCCGGCCACAGCTCGACGAGCGCCACCCACCAGCCGGCGCTGACCACCACGGCCAGCCCCGCCAGCAGCAACTGCCCGATGCGCCGCCGCAGCCTCGTCGGCGCGCAGCACAGGTAGACCAGGGCCAGGACCGGCAGGATCAGCCATGCCTGGAGCGTCTTGGCCAGGAACGCCACGCCGAAGCAGACACCCGCGCCCACCAGCCACCGCGTCCGGGCGTCCTCCATGGCCCGCGCCACGCACGCCACGGCGCCGACCATCAGCAGGCACAGCATCGCGTCGGGGTTGTTGAACCGGAACATCAGCGCCGCGACCGGCGTCAGCGCGAAGCACACCCCGGACAGCAGCGCCGCCCCCGCGCCGAACCGGCGCCGGACCGTGCCGTACAGCAGACCGACCGCAGCCACGCCCATGAGGGCCTGCGGCACCAGGATCGCCCAGGAGGAGAGGCCGAAGATCCGTACCGAGAGCCCCATGGGCCACAGGGCCCCCGCCGGCTTGTCGACGGTGATGGAGTTGGCCGCGTCCGAGGAGCCGAAGAAGAACGCCTTCCAGCTCTCGCCACCGGCCTGCGCCGCCGCCGAGTAGAACTGGTTGGCGTACCCCGAGGCGCCCAGGTCCCACAGGTAGAGGACGGCGGTCACGGCCAGCAGGGCCAGCAGCGCGGGCCGCGCCCACCGCGGGTCCTCCGGCCGCCCGCGCCACACCCGCTCGGGCAGGCCGCCGAGGCCGGGGCGGGGCTCGTAGCGCCGGACCGGCACCGGCGGCACGGCGCCGGGCACGGACCCCGCGCCGGGTGCCGCCACCGCGCCCGGCTGGTGCGCCGCGGACGCCGGCTCACCGGGCGGGGGCGGCGGCACTGCGGGCGGCGGCGCCGAGGTGTCAGAGGGGTACGAGGACATCAGGCGCTCCTGCTCAGGTCGTTCGAAGAGTCGGGAAGGGACGGGGAGGGGGCGGGAAGGGCGACCGTCCGGTCCGCGGGGGTCGCGGCCGTGGCGTTGCCGGCCGGCGCGGTCCGCGGTACCGCGCCGTGCCCGGCGGCCCCGGGGGCCTCGGCCGCCGCCCGCGCCCGGCCCCGCTCGGGGAAGACCCAGGCGCGCAGCAGCAGGAAGCGCAGCACGGTCGCCGCGAGGTTGGCGGCGACCAGCACCGCCAGCTCCGTGCTGTGTGCCGGGGAGCCGGTCGCGGCGTCCAGGGCGGCCAGCGAACCGCTGGTCAGGGCGAGGCCGATGGCGAAGACCACCAGCCCCTGCGCCTGGTGGCGCACCGCGCTGTCGCGGCCCCGCACCCCGAAGGTCAGGCGCCGGTTGGCGGCGGTGTTGGCGAACGTCGAGACCAGCAGCCCCAGCGCGTTGGCCACCTGCGGCCCGGTGCCGAGCCGGAAGAGGGAGTAGAGCACGAGGTAGAGGAGCGTGGAGACCGCCCCCACCACGCAGAAGCCGACCAGTTGCCGGGCCAGCCCGCGCGGCACACCGGGCAGTTCACGGTCGCGCGGGTCGTCACCGAACGGCCTGGCCAGCCGGTCCAGCGGCAGCGCACCGGTGGCCAGCGCCCGCCCCACCCGCCACACGCCCTTGAGGTCGTCGACGGCGGTGCGCACCAGGTGGACGGTGCTGTCGGGGTCGTCCACCCAGTCCACCGGGACCTCGTGGATGCGCAGCCCGGCACGCTCGGCCAGCACCAGCATCTCGGTGTCGAAGAACCAGCCGGTGTCCTCCACCATCGGCAGCAGCCGCTCGGCGACGTCGGCCCGCAGCGCCTTGAACCCGCACTGGGCGTCGGAGAACCGGGCCGCCAGCGAGCCGCGCAGGATCAGGTTGTAGGTGCGGGAGATGAACTCCCGCTTGGGCCCGCGCACCACCCGCGAGGTGCGGGCCAGCCGGGAGCCGATGGCCAGGTCGGAGTGGCCCGAGATCAGCGGGGCGACCAGCGGCAGCAGCGCGTTGAGGTCGGTGGAGAGGTCGACGTCCATGTAGGCGAGCACCGGCGCCTTCGAGAGCGACCACACGGTGCGCAGCGCCCGGCCGCGTCCCTTCTGCTCCAGCCGCACGGAGACCACCTCCGGCAGCGCCTCGTCCAGCCGCGCGGAGACCTCGGGGGTGCGGTCGGTGCTGGCGTTGTCGGCGATGGTGATGCGGAAGCCGTAGGGGAAGGTCTTCGACAGGTAGGCGTGCAGGCGCCGCACGCACGGTTCGAGGTCCTGCTCCTCGTTGTAGACGGGCACCACCACGTCCAGCACCGTGTCGGTCGGGGCGGGGCACAGGTGCTCCCGCGGTGGCAGGGATCCCAGCGGGGGAGGGGCCGGCTGCGTCGTCGTCATGCTCCGACACTCGCGGCCCCTGCTGTCACGCCTGTGTGGTGTCGCTGTGCGCCCGCTGTGAGTTCTCCACGGCACCCGGAACCTCGCCTTCCGGCAGCCCGCGAACGGCCTCCGGCCCCGTCTCGGCGCTCTCCGGCACCGTCTCGGCGCTCTCCGGCACCGTCTCGGCGCTCTCCGGCACCGTGTCGGCGGCCTCCGGCACCGTGTCGGCGGCCTCCGGCACCGTGTCGGCGGCTTCCGGCGCCCCCACGATCCGGCCGAGCGGGTTGACGGGCAGCACGACGGTGAAGACCGTCGCGCCGGGCGAACTCCTCACGCCCACCGTGCCGCCGTGAGCGGCGACGACGGCCTGCACGATGGCCAGTCCCAGGCCGGTGCTGCTCGCCGCGGTACCGCCCTTGGCCCGGGCCCGCGAGGCGTCACCGCGGGCGAACCGCTCGAAGACGTGCGGCAGCAGGGCGGACGGGATGCCGGGCCCGTCGTCCGCCACCGTCAGGCGGACCTGTGCGCCCTCGGCGTGGACACCGGCGGTGACCTTCGTGCCCGGCGGGGTGTGGGTGCGCGCGTTGGCGAGCAGGTTGGCCAGCACCTGGTGCAGGCGGGCCGCGTCGGCGTGGGCGAGGACCGGCGCATCGGGCAGGTCCAGGCGCCAGTGGTGGCCGGGGCCGGCGGCCCGCGCGTCGCTGACGGCGTCGACCACCAGCGGCACCAGGTCCACCGCGGCGTGGCTGAGCGGCCGGCCGGCGTCCAGCCGCGCCAGCAGCAGCAGGTCCTCGACCAGGCCCGTCATGCGCTGCGCCTCGGACTCCACCCGGCCCAGCGCGTGCCGGGTGGTGGGACCGACCTCCTCGTCGCCGCGCCGGGTCAGTTCGGCGTAACCGCGGATGGCGGCCAGCGGCGTGCGCAGTTCGTGGCTGGCGTCGGCGACGAACTGCCGCACCCGCGTCTCGCTCTCCTGACGTGCCGCCAGCGCGGAGGCGACATGGCCCAGCATGCGGTTGAGTGCGGCGCCCACCTGGCCGACCTCGGTGCGGCCGTCGGCCTCCGCGTCCGGCACCCGCTCGTGCAGCGCCACTTCGCCGCTGTGCAGCGGCAGTTCGGAGACCCGGGTGGCGGTCGCGGCCACCCGGCGCAGCGGGCGCAGCGCCAGCCCCACCATCGCGGTGCCGGTGATGCCCGCGGCCACCACGCCGGCAGCCGTGACACTCACCTCGACGACCACGAGGGTGCCGACGGTGTCCTGCACCTCGGCGAGCGGCACGCCGATGACGAACGGGTCCTGTGTGCCCGCGCCACCGGTCGGGTCACCGGAACCGCCACCGGGCCGCGGTCCGTTCGCCGCGCCGCCGGCCACCTGTACGCGGTAGTCGCCCAGGCCGGGCAGCGTGACGGTGTGCGGGTCGCCGTCGCGGGCGACGGTGTCCAGCGCGGCGCGCTGCGCGGCGTTGAGCGCGGTGGTGTGGGAGGCGGGCAGCCGGCTCTGCGACTCGACGCTGCGGATGCCGGAGACGACGTGGCCGTCCTGGCCCAGCAGGCCGCCGACCGTGCCGATCGGCTGACCGGGCAGCACCACGAAGTCCAGCCGGTCCAGGTCCCCGGTCGGCGCGTCACGCGGGTGCGGTGCCGCGGCCCGGTGCTCCATCTGTCTGTCGAGGTTGTCGACGAGGTAGGACCGCAGCGCGATGGCCGTCACCACGCTGATGACGGCGCCGACCACCGCGATCAGCAGCACGGCCGAGACGACCAGCCGCGTCCGCAGCGACCAGCGGCGCAGGCGGACACCCGGCCCGCGCGGCGGGCGCCGGGGCCGCGGTGGCACGGCCGTGCCCGGTGGCGTGGCCGGCGTCCGGACGGTGGCCGTGCCCATCGCCTACTCCGCCGCCTTGATGAGGTAGCCGGCACCGCGACGGGTGTGGATCATCGGGGCGCGCCCGGCGTCGATCTTCCGCCGCAGGTAGGAGATGTACAGCTCGACGACGTTGGCCTGGCCGCCGAAGTCGTAGGACCAGACCCGGTCCAGGATCTGCGTCTTGCTCAGCACCCGGCGCGGGTTGCGCATCAGGTACCGCAGCAGCTCGAACTCGGTGGCGGTCAGCCGGATCTCCTGCCCGGCCCGCCACACCTCGTGGCTGTCCTCGTCCAGCACCAGGTCACCGACGATCAGCAACGACTCCGAGCGCTGCGCCGTCGCGCCGGCCCGCCGCAGCAGGCCGCGCAGCCGGGCCACGACCTCCTCCAGGCTGAAGGGCTTGGTGACGTAGTCGTCGCCGCCCGCCGTCAGTCCGGCGATGCGGTCCTCCACGGCGTCCTTGGCGGTCAGGAAGAGGACGGGGACGTCGGGCACCTCCCGCCGCAGCCGGCCCAGGACCGTCAGCCCGTCCATGTCGGGCAGCATCACGTCCAGCAGCACGGCGTCCGGGCGCCACTCGCGTGCGGTGCGCAGCGCACCGGCCCCGTCGCCCTCCGAGCGGATCTCCCACCCCTCGTAGCGCAGCGCCAGGGACAGCAGGTCGGCCAGGGACGCCTCGTCGTCCACGACGAGGACGCGGAGCGGCCCGCCGTCGGGTCGCAGCAGCTCCGGCCGGTCCTTGGTCCTGCCGAGGGGCTGCGTCCCGGAGGCGGCGGTCTGTGCGGACGGTGTCGTCGAGGTCGCGGTCATGGCCCCGAGCCTCGCCCGCGGCCATGAAAGCGCCCTTGCGGCTTCCTGTGAATATCCTGAGAATCACCCGGCGGCCACGCGGGGGAACACGTCCCGGCCCGGGCGGCGTTCGCCGTACATGGCACTCAACGACACCCTCGGACGGTACGGCCTGTGGGCCGTGGGTCTGCGCACCGACAACGACGACCAGCTCCCGGCGATCACCGACGCCGCCGGCGAACTGGAGGAGCTGGGGTACGGCACCCTGTGGATCGGCGGCAGCCCGTCGACGGCACAGGTGGGCCCGGTGCTCTCCGCGACCACCCACGTCCACGTCGGCACCAGCATCCTCAACATCTGGGAGCACGCCGCTGAGGACGTCGCGGCCCAGCACGCCCTCCTGACCGAGCAGCACGGGCCGCGGTTCGTCCTGGGCCTCGGCGTCAGCCACAGCGAGGTCGTGGCCCGCCGGCACCAGGAGGACCCGCTCTTCACCCGGCCCTACGCGGCGATGCGCCGCTACCTCGACGCCCTCGACGCGGCCCCCAGCCCGGTGCCGCAGCACCTGCGGGCCCTGGCCGCCCTCGGCCCCAAGATGCTCGAACTCGCCGGGGAGCGGGCGCTGGGCGCCCTGCCCTACCTCGTCACCGTCGAGCACACCGCCCAGGCGCGGGCCGCCCTCGGCGACGGCCCCCTCCTCGCGCCCGAACTCAAGGTCGTCCTCGACACCGACCTGGACCGGGCCCGCGAGACCGCGCGGGGCTACCTCGGCCACTACCTGGGGCTCGCCAACTACACGCGCAACCTGCAGCGGCTGGGCTTCGAGGAGGCCGACTTCGAAGGCGGGGGCAGCGAGCGCCTGCTGGACGCCGTCTTCGCCCTCGGGGACGCCGAGACCGTCCGCCGCAAGGCCGACGCGTTCCTGGCGGCCGGCGCCGACCACGTCGCGCTCCAGGTCGTGCAGGCCGCCCCCGGCGAGCCGGGCGCCCTGGAGCCGCTGCCGCTGGCGCAGTGGCGGGAACTCGCCAAGGCGCTGCCGCTCGGCGACCGCGGCTGAGGCGGGCTCCCCGCACGCGCACCAGGACAGAGCCGGGCTGGGCCGCCCCCCGCGCGGTCCAGCCCGGTCCGTCCACGCACACTGTGGCACCACCCACTGACAACGGCCGTCCCCCGGGCATCCGGCCCGAGACAGCCGGTCCCAGGCGACCGACCCGATCGGAGACCCCTTGAGACTGCTCGCCATATCCGGCAGCCTCCGCGCCCGTTCCGCCACCGGCGCCGTGCTGCGGTCCGCCCTCGACCTGTGGCAGGGCCCCACCGGGGCCGCCGCCCTGGACCAGCTTCCGCCCTTCAACCCGGACCTGGACGGGGAGGAGGCCGTACCGCCGCCCCCCGTGGCGGTCCTCCGTACGGCGGTCGCCGCGGCGGACGCCGTCCTCCTCGTCAGCCCGGAGTACGCAGCCGGCCCGCCCGGCGCCCTGAAGAACGCCCTGGACTGGCTGGTCTCCAGCGGGGAGTTCGTGGACCGCCCCACCGCCGTCGTCACCGCCTCGCCCTTCCCCGCCGGCGGCGACCTGGCCAACGCCCAACTGCGGGGCACTCTGCGCAAGATGTCGGCCGATCTGGTCGAGGCCTCCTGCCGGGAGATCGGCGCCGTCACCCGCAGGCTCACGCCCGCCGGGGACCGGGTCGCCGACGAGGCCACGCTGGCGGACCTCCGCGAGGCCCTGCGCCTGCTGGCCCTGGCCGCCACCGGCTGACGGGACGGCCCCTCAGTCCGGCGAGGGGGCCCGGTGGATCATGGCCGCGTCCATGACGCCGTTGACGAAGTCCACCGCACGGGACCGTTCCCGTTCGACCTCCCGCGGGACGGGCGTCTCCCCGGCGTACCAGAGGAACGTGCCCAGGTCCCGCTCGGCGACCCCGATCCAGTGGGACAGCCGGTTCAGACGTCCGCCGCTCAGCCGCATCGCCGCGAGGTGGACCCGTTCCGGGTCCTGCCCCCGGTAGGTCTCCAGGACGCCGACCGCCAGGTCGACCGCCGCGCGGGGGAAGGTGACACGGCACTGCCGCGCCGTCTGCGGGGTGAGTTCCATAACCGGAGGATGCTGGGCTGCGACCCGCGGCGCAACGGTCCGTGCCGCGTGGCGACCGGGAAGAGTGCCGGGACGCTCCCCGCAGCCGGCCGCACACCGCGCAGGGGACATCCGCCCCGCGTCACGGCTGAATGCCGGGGGCGGGACCGCGGCCCCCGGGGGCCCGGGACACCGCCCGGCCCCGGCCGGCACCGGCCGCCGGCGGACCCGGCTCAGCCGACGGCGTTGAGCCGGCGGTAGTAGTCCGTCCGCTCCGGGTCGGGGCGCACCCCGTAGGCGTCCAGGAGGGCGTCCTCCCACCCCGGCCCGTAGTTCACCCCGGCGCTCCAGGTGGCGACGGCCAGGTCGGCCCACCGGTCGGCGACACCCAGGTCCCCCATGTCGACATGGCCCGACCAGCAACCGCTCTCGTCCAGCAGGGTGTTGGGCGCGCACGGGTCGCCGTGGCAGACGACGAGCCGGTCCACCGGCGGGGCCTGCGAGAGGCCGGCCGGCACCCGGGCCCCCCGCCGCCGGGCACGCTCCAGACGCTCGCCGGCCCCCCGGCTGAAGGGGCACTCGGCCACCGGCAGCCGCTCGTGCAGGGCCCGCAGCCCCGCCCCCAACGCCCGGACGGCCACCGCCGGCTCCGCCCGCCACCGGGCAGTGACCGCGCTCGTACCGGCCAGCTCGTCGGTGAGGAGCCAGGCCCCCTCCTCGTCCGCCCCCTGCCCCCGGACCCGGGGCACCGCGGTGAAACGTCCCGCCCACCGCAGCCGCTCCACCTCGGCGGCCGGGTCCCACCCCGAGCCGCTCGCCGCCCACTTCACGTACCCGCCGCCCGCCCCGCCGATCCGGAAGGTCAGGCCGCCCGCCTCGTTCTGCCACACCGGCACCAGGGGCCGCCCCTGCGCGAGCGCCTCGACCGAGACGGGAACGGGCACGGGCTCGAGCGGCGGTCCGGAGTAACGCATGGCGCCATGCTCCGCCGCCGGCAGCCCCCGGGCGAGCGGTTTTCCCCGAGCTCGGGTTTCCGAGCCACAGGGCTCCCACAGGCCCCTCCGACCTCCCCCTCAGGGCCGCCCCGGTGGCCGGAACGTACCGTCCCCTCACCCGATCCACCGCCCCGCCCCCACCCCTGCCACTACTGTCGGAACCACTGGCACCAGGCCCCGGACCCAGCACAGGACCAGGGGCCCCGACACAGGGTCCCGGCACCTGGAACAGCACCTCCGGGTCCGCCCCAGGGGCCGGTCGGGCAGCCCGGGGCTGGGGCGACGGCAGGACGGGGGAACGGCGATGGAGAACCAGGCACACAGCGGGCCCAGAAGCCAGGGCGAACGGGACGCACTGACCGTCGAGATCGGCTACGCCCTGGCCAGCGCGGCCTTCCTGGGCCTCGTCGTCTTCGGGGCGATCGCCGGCCCCGTGTTCGTCTGGGACCTGCCCCACCCCCTCGACGTCGCACTCCACGCCCTGGCGCTCACCCTCGCCGTCTCCCTCGCGGTGCTCCGCGCGGTCCACGTCCTGTGGCGCTACAGCCGCGGCACGAGGTGAGCCGTCCCCACGGACCGTTTCCTGCGAGCCGGTGCCCCGTACCGGACCGCACCCCCGCTGAGGCCGAGTTGAGCGCGGGAGGCGGTTGATGCCACCCGCGAATGCCAGAGGGCCCCTGGGAGATTCCCAGGGGCCCTCTGACCTGCTGCGCGCTCGGCAGGATTCGAACCTGCAACCTTCTGATCCGTAGTCAGATGCTCTATCCGTTAAGCTACGAGCGCTTGGCTTTCCGGCGGTTTTTCTTGCCGGTCGGCGTTGCGAGAACAACATTACATGACCTGCGCCGTGACGCGAAATCCATTGGCCGAACCTGCTCTGACCTGCGGAAACGTGTTTTCGGGGTCGTCGGCGGCGGGACGCGGGTCCAGCGCCCGGGGTGGCAGGGAGGCGTCACGGGCGCCTCACCACGCCCCGACCGGGCCGCCGCGCACCCGACACCCCCGGAAGGGGACACCCTCCGCCCCCGAGCAACCCGCCCGAACCCGCACCGGCAGCCGCAGCCGGAGACGGGTAGGCCGTGACCCGGTCGGGCACGGGAGGCCGGACACCCCGGCCGATCACCTCAGCCGCCCCCACAGCCCCGACCTCAGCCCCGCGCCCTCCACCACCGAAGCCCCGCTGCCGGCTGCCCCACCCCCGGAACGCACCGAAGCCCCAGCCGACGAGGGCTGGGGCTTCGGTCGTGAGCGGAGGCGGAGGGATTTGAACCCTCGATGGGCGGTAAGACCCAAACCGCATTAGCAGTGCGGCGCCATAGACCGGACTAGGCGACGCCTCCACGCACTCACCCGCGCGAACGCGATGTGGTGTGTGCAGATGATGGCACAGCACTGTGCGCTGTCACCAATCGCCGCCTACCGTACCCGGCCGGTGGGGCCAGGGGCAAAGGCGTTGCGGCCGGGTCGGGCACGGCGGGGAGAGGGACGGCGTGGCGCCGGGAGACGGACGGCGGGACGCCCGGAGGGGCGGAGGTCCGGAGGGCCGGAGGGACGGGCGCGCCCGGGGGATGGGCGGGACGCTCGGGGAAGGGCGGGGAACGAAGGCGCGTCGCGAGGAACGCAAGAGGCAGGAAAGACAGGAGAGGCAGGAGAGGCAGAAGAGGTGGGAGAGGTGGAAGAGGCGGGGGTGTCGGTGGCCGGGTGGTCCGGCGGCGGCTCCGGCCCGCGTGACGTGCCTCACCCCGCGCCCCGAGGCCGGCTCTCCTCGCTCGCGCGCCCGCGCACACCGCCCGGCCGGCCCACCCCCGCGCAACGTCCCGCAATCGGCGGCGTTAGACGACGCGAAGAGGCGGTCACTCCGGGCGCGGCCCGCAACGGCCGCCCGAGACCCGTTCACCCCTGAGCACGTCAGGAGTCCGTCATGCCGCTCCGCCTCCTCCGTTCCGCCCGCCGCCCCGGACCCGTGCGCCGCCGGCGCGACCACGGCCGCCGACCGGCCGGAGCCCTGGTCGCCCTCGCCTCGGCCGCACTCGCCGTGACGGCCGTGCCGACCGCCGGTGCGACCCCGGCCGGGTCCGGCGTTCCGGTGGCCGCCCCGGCGGTGTCCGTCCCCGTGCCCCCGCCGGTGGCGGCGAGGGGCCCGAAGCCGACGCGGACGCAGCCGGACCACCTGACCGTGCGGGTCACCGGCTCCGGCAACCGCGCCTACGACGGCAACGCCGTGGAGCTGGTCTGCCACCCCACCGGCGGCACGCACCCGATGGCGCGGGACGCCTGCGACCGGCTGGACAAGGCGACGACCTGGCGGGCCGACCCGTTCGCCCCCGTCGACCCGCACGCCCAGTGCACCCTCCAGTACGGGGGCCCGGCGACCGCGCACGTCACGGGCGTCTGGGCGGGACGTCCCGTGGACGCGACCTTCCGGCGCACCAACGGCTGTGAGATCACCCGCTGGAAGAGCGTCCAACCGCTGCTGCCGGGGGCCGGTTGGTGACGGCATCCGTGCTGACGTAGCGCATCAGAACGGGAAGCGGGGCACATGTCGGACGTGTGCCCGAAAGGCACTCATCCTTCGTGTTCGCTGCGCGTCATCCGCCTCCGCGCCGCCGCCCCGTGCCCGTAGACTCCCTCCCAAGTGACCCGCCGCACGTGTATGGCACGGTGGTGCCGCAGGGGCACCGGCGGTCTCGGCAAGGTGCGGTATCAGCAGGGAGGAAGCGTCGTCGTGAGCAGCAGGCCATCCCGAGGCGCTGCTCGCCTCGCAGCCATACTGGACGCCCTCCCCGACGCGCTGCTGCTGGTCAACTGCAACGGCACGGTCGTCAACGCCAACGCCATCGCGCTGGAGACGTTCGAGGCGCCGGGGACGGCACTGGTCGGGCGGGGCCTGCTGGACCTCCTGCCGACCTTCGACTCCAAGCGCATCCCCGGCTCCATGCGCCGCCCCGACGACGACACCGGGGAGGAACGCACCAAGCCGACCCGGATGGTGGCGCGGCGCACCGACGGCACCGAGATGCTCGTCGAGGTCACCAGCGCCAACCTGGAGGACGGCCGGACCCCCTACGAGTCGGCGTTCGAGGCGGCCTGGGCCGACCACCGCTCCAGCTACACCGGGGACGAGCTGCTGATGCTCGTCGTGCGGGACCTCAGCGACACCCTGGACGTCGAGGCCGAACTGGCCCGGCAGCAGCGGCAGACGGAGATGATCCTGCGCGCTGCGGCCGAGGGCGTCGTCGGCGTCGACTCCGAGGGCCGGGTCGTCCTCGTCAACCCCTCGGCCGCGCAGATCCTCGGCTACCGGGCCAGCGAACTCGGCGGCCAGGAGCTGCACCCCCTCATCCACCACTCCCGCGCCGACGGCTCCGCCCTTCCGTGGGAGGAGACGCCGTTGGCGGACTCCCTGCGCTCGGGCCGCAAGCACCGGGTGCGCGGGCAGGTGCTGTGGGCCAAGGACGGCCGGGCGGTACCGGTGGACCTGACGACGGCTCCGGTCCGCGACGGCGACCAGCTCGTCGGCGCGGTGATGACCTTCACCGACCGCCGCCCCATGGACGCCCTGCGCGCCCGCCACGCGCAGCTCCTCTCCGTCCTGGACCACTCGCTGCGCGGGCCGCTGGAAGAGCTCCGCACCGAGCTGGGCACGCTCGGCGCGGACCCGGCCGGGCAGTTGTGGCCCGAGGCCAACCAGGTCATCCACCACCTCTCGGCCGGGTACGCGCGGATGACCACGCTCGTCGACAACGTGCTGAGCTACCAGCGGCTGGACTCCGGCAAGGAGCGGCTGCGGCGCGAACGGCTGTCGCTGGACGCGGTGGTGGCCGCCGGTGTGGACGGTGCGGTGGAGCTGATCGGGCCCGGGCGCGCCCGCTTCGCGGTGCACGCCCCACCGATCGTGGCGGAGGTGGACGGCGAGCGGCTGTCCCAGGCGCTGGCCCACCTGATCGCGGACGTCGCGGGCGTCGACGCCACCGGCAACACCCCGGCGGGCACCGGCGGCGACGCCACCATCGTCGTCGCGGCGGCGCTCCGCGGTGAGGTGGTGCGTATCGAGGTCCGCGGACCCCACGCCGGCGGCGACCCGGTCCACGGGCCGATCGTGCGCGGCGTGGTCCGGCAGCACGGTGGGCTGCTGCAGACCCACGAGGTGCCGGGCGCCGGCAGCGCGTACGTGCTGGAGGTGCCCGTCAGTGCGGACGGTGCGCCCGTGACGGACCGTCCGCGCGAGGCCACCGGCAACGAGACGACGGTCATGCCCGTCCCCAGCGGTCCGGCCCGGGGCGCCCGCGCGGCGGCTGCGGCCGGTGACGAGGCCGAGGGTGACGGCGGTACCCGTGGTGGTGCGCCCGCCATTCCGGCCCAGGCCGACGGCCGGCCCGCGGGGCGCCGGCGGGCCCGGGGCCCCGAGGCGGAGAGCGCTGCCGAGGACGACCCGGCTGCCGGTGGGGCACGCCGCCCCGAGGTGCCCGGTGCCCGGTCCGCGCCGGGGACGGCGAGCCGGGAGCGCGGCGCTGAGGGCGGCACACCGCCGCACGCCGTGCACGGTGGCGACCAGGCGGCCCGCGGTGGTGAGGAAGAGGGGTACGGCGCCGGGGCGGCGGGCGGGGGGACGCCCTTCCCCGTCGAGGGTGCCGCCGCCCCGCAGGCCGGCCGGCCCACGCCGGACCAGCAGTCCGGCCGGTCGCTCACGGACGGCCCGGCTGCGCGCAACGGCGTCGCGGACGGCCGCAGGCCGAACGCGGACGCGGCGGTCCCCGCGCCCGCCACCGGGGCGCCCCAGGGGCCCTTCGCGATCGAACCGGTACGGGTCCCGGCCGGCGCCTCGGGCCCCGGGCCCGGCCGGGAGGAGCAGGCCGAGCAGCAGCCGACCGGCCGTCGGGGGCGGCGCGCGCTCCCGCCGGCCGGCGAACCGGCCATCCCCCACCAGCAGCCCGCAGACCGTGCCGAGGCGCTGGCCCCCGCCGGTCGTCCCACCCCGGGCCGCACCCCGTTCGCGCTGCCCCCCGCTCCGTCCGGGCCCGAGCAGGCGCCGGCCACGCCGGGCCTGCCGGCGCTGCCCGCGGTCGCGGAGGACGCCCAGTCCTCCCAGCCCGCTCCGGGGACCGGGCGTCGGCGGGCCCGGCCGTCCGGGGAGCAGGGTGCGCTCGGGCTGCCCGCGGTGGCGGGCGAGGAGTTGCCCGCCGACCAGCTTCCGGCGCCGACCGGCCGACGGCGGGCCAGGCGGGCCGCGGCCGAGGAGCGCGCGGCGGCCGCGATGGCCGACGCCGATACGGGCGGCACGTTCGTCGCGGGCCCCGAGGGGTTGGTGGCACAGCCGGCCGAGGAGACGGGTGCCACCCCGGTTCCGGCCCCGGAGCAGGCTCCTGCCCGGGAGCAGGCTGCCGGAGCGCGACGGGGGCACGGCCACGCCTCGGCGGCGGCCGAGGAGAACCACGAGTCCGGTGAGGTGCCGCCCCCGACCGGACGCCGCCGCCGCGCCCAGCCTCAGCCGGAGCCCGCACCGGGTCCCGCGGCTGTGCCGGGCCCCACAGCTGTACCAGGAGCCGGGGCGGTGCCCGAGCAGTCCGCCGCCGCGGGTGAGCAGACCGCGGCGCCCTCGGACGCCGCCGGACAGCAACCGCACCCCCACCGGGCTCCGCAACCTGTCCAGGTCCCGCAGCCCGCGGACGTCTGGCCGGTCGCCGGTCGGCCCGTGCCGGGCCCCACCGGGGAGGCCGCGGACGGCGAGGTGCCGCCGGGGGCGGGCACGGGCGCGCACAGCCACGCGCCGGCGCACACCGCGGAGGACCACACGCCGCCCGCGGGTCACGGCGTGCGCCGCGAGAGCGGCCCGGAGCACCGGCGCCGTCCGCTGCACCTGCCGAGCCCCGAGGAACGTCCGCACGCCGCCGCCGAGTCCTGGGACCCGTACGAGGACGGCTCACACACCCCGGCAGCGCACGGCGGCAGTCCCGGGAGCGGCGCCGGGGCGGCGGCTCCGGAGGCGTTCCCCGACGAGGCCGCGGTGGAGCCGGGGCACCTGCCCGGGGCCGTCGAGCCGGTCCACCGGCCGGGCCCCGAGACACCGGGCGGCCACGCCGCGCAGCCGCTTCCGGAGGCGGACGAGGACGCGGGGGCCGCCGGCGGCCAGCAGCGGGGCTACAGCGTCCGCACGCTCGGCCAGGGCGTCCCCTTCGCCCAGCAGTTCGGCGAGCAGCCCGCCACCGGACAGCCCGGAGCCGGTCCCCAGGCCGGAGCCGGGCGGCCGTCTGCGTCGCCGGCTCCGTCCGCGCCCACGGCCCCCTCCGCCCCGACGCGCCGTCGCAAGCTCGCCGCTCCACCGGCCGAGGGCGGCCGCCCGGCGGCTCAGGCGGGCCCCGGCACCCCGGCGCAGGGCACCGCCCGACCGGGCCAGGGCGCCGGTTCCCCGTCGGTGACCGGGTTCCGGCCCGCGACGCGGGGCGGTGGCCCGCAGCCGCACCTGCACGAGGCCTCCGAGGGCCGGGCCTTCACGGTCTCCGCCCCGGACGAGGGCAGCGAGGGACCGGAGCCGCTGGACGGGCCGAACGGTGCCGTCGAGGTCCTGGACAACCCGCCGCAGCCGATGGACGACGAGCTGCCCCCGGAGCCGCTGGACAACCCGCGGCGGCTGCTGGTGTGGCCGGCGCCGGACGTCTCCACGCAGCAGGCGCTCACCGACCGGGGCTACCGACCGGTGATCGTCAACTCCCGCGAGGAGGTGGACGCGCAGATCGCCGCCTTCCCCGCGGCCCTGTTCGTCGACCCGTTGACCGGTCCCATCACGCGCACGGCGCTGCAGTCGCTGCGGCAGGCCGCGGTGACCGCGGAGGTCCCGGTGCTGGTCACCGCGGGGCTCGGGCTCGCCACGCGGGAGGCGGCGTACGGCGCCGACCCCGCGGTGCTGCTGAAGGCCCTCGCGCCGCGGGAGGCCGAGCACCAGCCGCCGCGCGTGCTGCTGACCGAGGAGAACGACGCGATCGCCGGTGCTCTGACCGACTCCCTGGAGCGGCGGGGCCTGGAGGTGGCGCGGGCGGCCACCGACGCGGAGGCGGTCGGGCTCGCCGCACAGGTCCGCCCGCACCTGGTGGTGATGGACCTGATGCAGGTGCGTCGGCGCCGCGCGGGGATCGTCGACTGGTTGCGGGCCAACGGGCTGCTCCACCGGACCCCGCTGGTCGTCTACACCTCGGCCGAGATGGACCCGGCCCAGCTGCCCCGACTGGCCGCGGGCGAGAACGTCCTCTTCCTCGCCGAACGCTCCACCAGCCAGGACGTCCAGGCCCGGATCGTCGACCTGCTGGCGAAGGTCGGCACCCACTGAACCGGTCCGACCCCTCGGCTCCGTCCCCTCGGCTCCGTCCCTTCGGTTCCGTCCGCTGAGCCGGGCCCGCCACCCGGCCGCCGGGCCGCGTCCCGGGCCTGTCCCGGCTGCGGGACCGTGGAGTGGGCCCGCAGCCGAGCGGCGGCCCCGGTCCGGGTGCCGGGGCCTTCGTGACTGCCCGGGCTACCGACCGGCCGGGGCGTCCGGGGGGTTGGCCCCGGAGGTGCCGGGCGTGACCCGGGTGACCGTCAGGCCGCCCTCGGCGTAGCGCTGTCGCAGCGCCTTCTTGTCGAACTTGCCCACGCTGGTCTTGGGGACCTCCTCGACCAGTGCCCAGCGTTCGGGGAGCTGCCAGCGCGCGACGCGCTCGCCGAGGAAGGCCCGCAGCTCCTGGCAGTCGGCGGTGGCGCCCTCGCGCAGCACGACGGTGGCCAGGGGACGCTCGCCCCACTTCTCGTCGGGCACCGCGACCACGGCGGCCTCCCGCACCGCGGGGTGGGCCATGAGGTGCCCCTCCAACTCCACGGAGGAGATCCACTCACCGCCCGACTTGATGACGTCCTTGGCACGGTCGGTGAGGGTGAGGAAGCCGTCGGGGGTGAGGGTTCCGACGTCGCCGGTGCGCAGCCAGCCGTCGGGGGTGAACTTGTCCCCGGGCCGCAGCGGTTCGGCGTCCCGGCCGCCGTAGTAGCCCCCGGCGATCCAGGGTCCGCGGACCTCCAGCTCGCCCACCGAGGTGCCGTCCCAGGGCAGTCGCTCGCCGTCCGGACCGGTCAGCCGGGCCTGCACCGTGGAGGCGAGCCGGCCCTGTGTGACGCGGTAGGCCCACTCCTGCTCGCCCTCCACGCCGGCCGGGGTGTGGCCGACGGAGCCCAGCGGGGAGGTCTCCGTCATGCCCCACGCCTGGATGACCCGCAGGCCGTGCCGTTCCTGGAAGGCCCGCATGAGCGCCGGCGGGCAGGCCGAGCCGCCCACGATGACGGTGCGGAGGGAGGAGACGTCCCGGGGCGCGGTGTCCAGGACGTCCAGGACGCCCTGCCAGATGGTGGGTACGGCACCGGTGATGGTCGGCCGCTCCCGTTCCACCATGTCCACCAGCGGCCCGGGCTGGAGGAAGCGGTCCGGCATCAGCAGCGAGCAGCCCGCCATGAACGCGGCGTGCGGCATGCCCCACCCCAGGACGTGGAAGAGGGGCACGATCGGCATCGCGGTGTCCCTGGCGGTCAGGCCGAACGCCTCGCCGGAGTTGACCTGGAGGGAGTGCAGGTAGATCGACCGGTGGCTGAACAGGACGCCCTTGGGGTCGCCGGTGGTGCCGGAGGTGTAGCAGAGGGCGGCCGCCGCCCGCTCGTCGACCTCGGGCCAGTCGTAGTGGGTCGGGCGCCCCGCGAGCAGGTCCTCGTAGTCGTGGACGGTGACGTCCAGGCCGTCCAGCGGCGTCCGGTCGCCGGGCCCGGAGACCACCACGTGCTCCACGCAGGACAGCCGGGGCAGCAGCGGCGCGAGCAGCGGCACCAGCGAACCGTCGACGAGCACCACCCGGTCGGCGGCGTGGTCGATGATCCAGGCGAGCTGGGCCGCGGGGAGCCGCAGGTTGAGGGTGTGCAGGACGGCGCCCATGGCGGGGATCGCCAGGTACGCCTCCAGGTGCTCGGCGTTGTTCCACATGAGGGTGCCGGTGATGCTCCCCTCGGTCACGCCGAGTTCCTCGCGCAGGGCGTGGGCGAGCTGGGCGGCGCGTGCGCCGACCTCCGCGTAGCTCCGCCGGCGGGGCTCGTCCTCGCCGGCCCAGGTGGTCACGGTGGACCGGCCGTGCACCGTGGAACCGTGTTCGAGTATGCGGCGGACGTTGAGCGGTACGTCCTGCATGGTGCTGATCATCACCGGGGCGCCTCCCGCGGGCGTGGGTGGGTCGTCGTGACGGTGATTCTCCGGTCCGACCGGCCGGTATGTCACTACCCCGCGGTGTTCTCCCCGGCCGCCGGGCGAGGACGGGGCCGGGCGAGGACGGGCGGTGCGCGCCGCGGCAGCCGGTGGGCCGGGCCGGCGTGGGGCCGGTGGTGCACGGCCGGGGCCCGCCCGTGCCTCATCTGACCGCGGTGAGCTCCGGGTCCTCGCGGAGTTTGGCCAGCGCCCGCGAGACCGCGCTCTTGACGGTGCCCACCGAGACACCCATGACCTCGGCGGTCCGCACCTCGCTGAGGTCCTCGTAGTACCTGAGGACGACCATGGCACGCTGCCGGGCGGGCAGGCGCAGCACGGCCGCCCACACCGCCTCGCGCAGCGCCTCCAGCTCCGCCGGGTCGTCCACGGGCAGCGGGGTGGGTTCGGGCAGCTCCTCGCAGGCGAACTCCTCCACCCGTCGCCGACGCCACTGCGAGGTACGGGTGTTGACCAGGGCGCGCCGCACGTACCCGTCCAGCGCACGGTGGTTCTCGATGCGGTCCCAGGCCACGTAGGTCTTGACCAGTGCCGTCTGGAGCAGGTCCTGAGCGTCGTCGGGATCGCTCGTCATCGACCGGGCCGCGCGCACCAGTGCCGGTTCGCGCGCCCGGACGTAGGCGGCGAACGACGGGTACACGAGGGTGGCGGAGGCACCGGTCTGCACGGGCGTGGTCATGACTCCACGCTAGGAACTGCGGACGGCCCCGGGATCGGCCCTGGGTCTCGAACCGTCCTCCGCCTCAGGGTGGACGGCGGTGCCCGGAAGCACCCCTCAGGGAGGGCGGCGGGTCTGCCGGGCGTCGGGGGCGACCCTGACCTCCACCCCGACCGCCCTGTCCGCCAACCACCACCGTGCCCACCACGCCGGCGTGGCTCAGCGGGCGAGGATCGCCACCGGGGCGTCGACCTGGTTGCGGTCGATGTGCATGCGGACGCCGCCGTACTCCTCGTCGACGTTGCCCTCGTACTGGTGGATGCGCCGGTGGGGGCGCCACGCCTTGTCCGGCAGTGCCCTCTCCTCGTACAGCGCCGGCGGGACGTGCCAGCGCGCGAACCACACGGCCTGCGGCAGGTCGGTGGCCTTCGCCCGGTGGGCCGCGGCGAGCTGGGCGACACCGGAGTCGGCGCTGCTGTAGAACCCGGCAAGGTAGCCCCAGGCCCGCACCGTGCGGCTCCAGGCTCGGACGAAGGTCATCGTGGTGGCCGAGCAGTCCGCGTCGTGGATGTCGTAGGCCTCCATGTCGAGGTACAGCGGGCTGGTGGGCGCCATGCCGAGTTCCCGGGCCCGCGCCACCGCGTCCCTGCCCTCGCGCACGCCCTGGCCCTCCGGGTCTTCCCCCAGCCTGACCTGCTGCTTGGCGTGGTCGCTGATGCAGGGCGCCTGCGATCCGACGTAGACGGGCAGCACCCGCCAGCCCCTGCGGTCGGCACCGCGCACCCAGTCCCGGTCCAGGCGGGGCTGGTCCGGGCAGGCACGTCCGCGTCCGCCGAAGTAGACGCCGATCCCGCGGTAGGGGGAGTCGCGCCAGGCATCGAGGGTCGTCAGCGGGGGCGTGAGGCAGGTGTCCAGGGCCCGCCCCTCGAAGATCCTCGGCTTGGCCGCCCGGCTGCTCCGGGACGCCGCGTGGCCCCCCGCGGGGGCATTCCCCGCGGTGGGCGACGGGGACCCGCCCGGCTTCGTGTGGGGTTTCGCCGGCCGGGGCTCGCCGGTGGGCAACGGCGGGTGGGAGGACGGGGAGGGCGGGATCGGGGGGAGACCGTCACCGGGTGGCGGTTTCGGCTTCCCCGTGGCGGAGGGCGCGCGGGTCGGGATCGGACGGGCGGAGCCGGGCGCGGCCGGCCGCTGCCGGGCCGGGCCGGTGGGAGCGGCACGGTGGGAGGCACCGGCGGTTTCCGGCCGGCCGGCCGTGCCACGGGCGGAGTGTGCGTCAGCAGCCGCAGGGTCGGTGGCACCCGCCGAGTCGGCGCCCACGGCCAGGGAGGACAGGGCCGTGAACAGGAGCAGGCCCCTTCGGATGATCTGCTTCGTCGAACGCATACGGTGAGTCAACGATCCCGGGTTGCCCGCCACCGGCCGGACACGCACAGGCCGTTCCGCGTTTCAGCCGTATGCCTGATGATCACACCGGTCCTCCCGTCACTCGCCCGGCGGCGCTGCGGTGGCGGCCCGGCGGCCGATCGGCGGCAGCCCATCCCCGCCCCGCCCTGCGCGACCCCGCCCCTGCGCGCACCACACGACCGGAAGGGCCCCTGGTGACCACCAGGAGCCCTCCCGTGTCAGGCCCACCGTGACGAGGAGCCGCCGCAAGCACGTCGTCACGGGCGCCGCCTCACCAGAGGCGGGTGAAGTTCACCGTGGCGTTGGACTGGTTGATGCGGGTGAATCCCGAACCCACCACACTGGCGGTGTTGTTCTGGTTCGACGCACCGGCCCCGTTGGCCACCTGCTGGGTGGTGGTGGAGTTGCCGTTGTTGTTGTCGCCGACCCCGGTGCCGCTCTGGCTGACGGACGCCGCGCTGGAACCGTCGTCCGCGAAGCCGCCGTTGTCAGCCTGCGCCACTCCCGCGAAGAGCGCCGCCGCCAGGGGCAGCGCCGAGACTGCTGCGAGGACGCGTGCGGTACGGGTGCTTGCCATGTCTTTCCTCCTGAAGGAACAACTACGGGGTGCGCCGGGCCAGTTGGCCGACCGACCGGGCGTTGTCACGACGTCGCGCCACCACACTGCCCACCGAATCCCCGGCGAACCAGCGCTCACCGTCTGATTACCTCGCAAGCATGATGAACCCGGAATAAACCCCCGCAGCACACCTCACCTCCCACCACCCCGTGCGCCCCCGCCGCGACCTTCCCGCTCCCCGCCCCGGCAGCGGGCGAATCGTTCCCGCGCACGCCGACAGGACACCGCACTCACCACCGCGTACGCCCCCGGAAGCCGCAGCACGCTCGAACACGCTGGCGACTCCCGTCCGACGGGCCCCACGCACGCACACCGACCACGGACCCCCGGTCGACCACGGACGCCCACCGGCCACAGTCCCCCGGTCGACCACGGACACACACCGGTCACAGTCCCCCGGTCGACCACGGACGCACACCGACCGACGCGGCACCCGCCCGCCGGCTCGCCCTGCCCGGCGGCCGCCCCCTCAGCCGTCCACCTCCGGAAGCGCCCGCGCACAGGCGGGATCGGTCAGCGGAGCCAGCGGGTCCCCCACCTCCTCCAGCCGGCCCGGGAGGTCGTCGTGCAGGAAGACCAACTGCTCGGGGTCGGTGCACCGCTCCACCTCGCGCCAGGTCACCGGCGCGGAGATGGCCGGGAGCTCCTGGGCGCGCAGGGTGTACGGGGTGGCGGTGGTCTTGGCCGCGGCGTTCTGCGAGAAGTCCAGGAAGACCTTGCCGGGCCGCAGTGCCTTGGTCATGCGGTGCACGGCCAGCTCCGGCAGGGCGCGCTCGGCCGCCACGGCGATCGCCCGCGCGTAGGCGGTGGTGTGGGTGTCCGAGGTGCGCTCGACCGGCACCAGGAGGTGGAGTCCCTTGGAGCCGCTGGTCTTCACCGTCACCTCCAGCCCGTCCGCCGCCAGCCTCTCGCGGACCCACAACGCCACCCGGCAGCACTCGACGACCGTGGCGGGCGGCCCGGGGTCCAGGTCCATCACCAGCCGGTCCGCCACCCGGGGCGCGTCCACCCGCCACTGCGGCGTGTGGAGCTCGGTGACGAGGTTGGCCGCCCACACCAGCGGGGCCACCCCGTCCAGCACCACCTGCCGGGCCGCCTCACGGCTCCGGTGCGGGACCTCCGCCGTCCTCACCCACGCGGGCGTACCGGCCGGCACGTTCTTGGCGAAGAACCGCTGGCCGCCGGGACCGTCCGGGAAGCGCAGGAAGGAGACGGGACGGTCGTGCAGGTGCGGCAGCAGGACGTCGGCGGCCGTGAGGTAGTAGTGCAGGACCTCGGCCTTCGTGGTGCCGGTCGCCGGGTACAGGACCTTCTCCAGGTTGCTGACCGACAGCCGCCGCCCCTCGATCTCGGTGATCGGCATACCCTGAGACTGTCACGAATACCCACATAACGGTCAGATGTCGTCCCCGAACCAGCCGGGCGCCGACCGGCGGTGCCGCCACTGCGCACCCGGGAGCGCACCGGCCTCCCGAGCGGCGGACCGCGAGGTTCCGCACCGGAGGGGCAGGTGCCGCGGCCGGAGGCCGGCTGCCTCGCGACGGACGGCTTCAGGCCGGCAGGCTCGGGACCAGGAGAGAGGGCGACGATGCGAGCGATCTGGAGCGGGGCGATCTCCTTCGGTCTCGTCACCATCCCGGTGAAGATGTACAGCGCCACCGATTCCACGGCGTCCGTCTCCTTCGTCCAGATCCACGAGAAGGACGGCGGCCGCATCCGCTACCGCAAGGTGTGCGAGCTGGACGGCGAGGAGGTCCCGACGGAGGAGATCGGCAAGGCGTACCCGGCGGGCCGGGACACCGTGGTGCCGATCACCGAGGACGACCTCGCCGCCCTGCCGCTGCCCACCACCAAGACGCTCACCATCCTGGCCTTCGTCGACGCGGAGGAGATCGACCCCCTGCAACTGGGCAAGGCCTACTACCTGGGCGCCGACGGGAAGTCCGCGGCCAAGCCCTACGTCCTGCTGCGCGAGGCACTGGTCCAGCACCGCAAGGTCGCCATCGGCAAGGTCGCGATGCGCAACCGCGAGACCCTCGCCATGCTCCGCGTCCACGAGGACGCCATCGTCATGCACTCGCTGCTGTGGCCGGACCAGCTCCGTTCCCCCGAGGGCCTGGCCCCCTCCGGGGACATCACGGTCACCGACCGCGAGCTGAACCTGGCCCAGGTGCTGATGGACTCCCTGGGCGAGCTGGAGCCTGAGGAGATGCACGACGACTACCGGGAGGCCGTGGAGGAACTGGTCGCCGCCAAGCTGGAGGGCACCGAACCCGCCGCGGCCCCCGCCACCCCCCGCGGCGGCAAGGTCCTCGACCTCACCGCCGCCCTCCAGGACAGCGTCCGCGCCGCCAAGGAGTCCCGCGGCGAGACCCCTGCCAAGGACGCGGAGGTACCGGAGGCGGAAGGCGGCGAGGGCTCGGTCACCCCGCTGCGGGGCGGGCGCAGTGGCGGTTCCCGCACGGGCGGCACCCGGTCCGGCCCGGCCTCGAAGTCCTCCGCCCCGACCCGCAAGAGCACTTCCACGAGCGCCACCAAGAAGTCCGCGAAGTCCACCGCCAAGCGCTCCGCCCCGCGCAAAGGGGCCGAGTCCGAGGGCACCGCCAAGAAGACGGCGGCCAAGAAGTCGACCTCGGCCAAGTCCGGCACGTCCAGCGCCTCCAAGACGGCCAAGAGCACGTCGAAGAAGGCGGGCGGGGGGCGGCGGGCGGGGTGAGGGGGCTCGACGCGGAAGGCGCGCCCTTCCCGTGCCCCGAGCACCGGAAGGCTGCACGGAGGAGGACACAGCAGCCCCCGGCAACGCGGACGGCCCCCGACCGGAAACGCCGGTCGGGGGCCGTTCACCTGCGGAGAGTGTGGGATTTGAACCCACGGTGGTGTCGCCACCACGACGGTTTTCAAGACCGTTCCCTTAGGCCGCTCGGGCAACTCTCCCCGCGCCGCGGAGCACCGGGCGCGGGGATCAGGGTAGCGCGTCAGTCGTCGCCCTTGTGCGCCTGCAGGGTGACCTTCGTGGTGTGCTCCTGGCCGCCGCGCTTGTAGGTCAGGGTGACCGTGTCACCGGGCTTGTGCTGCCAGATCTCGCTGATGAGGGTCGGGCCGCTGTCGATGGGGGTGTCGTCCAGCTTGGTGATGACGTCGCCCGGCTTGAGGCCGGCGTGGGCGGCGGGGCCGCCTGCGGTGACGGGGTTGGCGCCGTCCTCGCCGGTCTGGGGGATGGTGGCTCCGCCACCGCCCTCCTTCATCGTCACCTGCACGCCGATCCGCGGGTACACCGGCTGCCCGGTCTTGATCAGGTCCTGCGCGACCCGGGTGGCCTGGTCGATGGGGATCGCGAAGCCCAGGCCGATGCTGCCCGCCTGACCGGACTCGCCGCCGAAGCCGCCGCCGCCACCGCCCGCGGACTGGATGGCGGAGTTGATGCCGATGACGTTCCCCGCCGCGTCCAGCAGCGGGCCCCCGGAGTTGCCGGGGTTGATGGAGGCGTCGGTCTGCAGCGCGGACATGTAGGACGCGTTGGAGCCGCCGCCGTCGCTGGAGGCCACCGGGCGGTCCTTGGCGCTGATGATGCCGGTGGTGACGGTTCCGGACAGGCCGAAGGGGGCGCCGATGGCGATCGTGGCGTCACCGACCTGCACGTTGCCGGAGCGGCCGAGCGGCAGCGGGTTGAGCGTGGCGCCGGAGGGGTTCTTCAGCTTGATGACCGCCACGTCGTAGCCCTCGGCGCGGCCGACCACCTGGGCGGCGTACTTCTTGCCGTTGGAGAAGGTGGCGGTGAGCTTGCCGCCCTGGGCGGCACTGGCGACCACGTGGTTGTTGGTGAGGATGTGGCCCTGCTTGTCGTAGACGAAGCCGGTACCGGTGCCGCCCTCGCCACCGGAGCCCTGGGCCTCGATGGTGACGACGCTGGGCAGGGCCTTCTGGGCTATTCCGGAGACGGAGTTCGGCTTCCGGTTGACGGCGCCCGGGTCGCTCGCGGAGGAGACGGTGGTGGAGCCCTGGTCGCCCTGGCCGGCCGCCCAGTAGCCGATGCCGCCGCCCACGCCACCCGCGACGAGCGCCGCCACCAGGACCGCCGCCACCAGCCCGCCGCGCCGCCGACGCGGCGCGGGCTCCGGTGCGCCCCACGGGTCCGCGGGGGCGCCGGGACCGCCGGCGTAGCCGCCGGGAGCGGTCTGCCAGGTGGCGGTCGGGGCGTGGCCGGCCGGGCCCGTCGGCGCGCCGTACGGCCCGAACTCGCCGGCCTGCGCCTGCGGCTGCGCGGGGTCGGCCGCGAAGGGGGTGGGGGCGCTGTGGGGCACGGGGGGCAGCGCGGCGGTGTCGCCCTGCTGCGGCGCGTGCTGCGGCGCGCCGGGAGCGAAGTCCGGACGGGCGGGCATCTCACGGCCCGGCCCGCCCTTGTCCAGGCTGGGCTCAGTGGACGGTGGTGTACCCGGAACCTGCGGAGCCTTCCCGCCCGGCTCGGGAGCACGGTCCGCCGCCTGAGGCGCCACCGGCGGCTCGCCCTCCGGCGGGACGGCTGCGCCCTCGTTCTCGGTGCTCACGGCTCTCTCCTCAGCGTCGCAACAAAGCCGGCCCGCGTCCGGGCCCCGTGTCCCGGCTCGCATGGTGGGCGAGCCGGTGGTGCGTCGTGCAGGCGTACCGGAACATGTCCGTCAAGCGTGGCACGTGTACCCGCGTCCAGCCTCGCCCACCGCCTGTCAGAGTGCCGTAAGCCGAGACTGTGACCGTCCCCTCATCCTTTCCCGGCGAGAAGGGGTGCGCAAAACCAATGAGCTCCCTGGTACGCCCGTGACCGGGACGGGGCCCCGGCACGGCGCGGGCGCACCGGGTGCACCCGTCCGGGGCATGTCCGGCCCGGCCGGTGGCACGATAACCCGGTGAGCTGTGAACGCCCGGCCGCGGTCGGCGAGGGCAGGCCGCCGGTCCCCTCGATCGTCGCCCACCGGGGTGCGTCCGAGGACGTGCCCGAACACACCCTGGCCGCCTACCGCAGAGCGATCGAGGACGGCGCGGACGGGCTGGAGTGTGACGTGCGCCTCACCGCCGACGGTCACCTCGTCTGCGTGCACGACTGGCGGGTCAACCGCACGTCCAACGGCAGGGGCGCGGTCTCGGCGCTGGAACTGGCCGACCTGGCGGCGCTCGACTTCGGCTCGTGGAAGGACGGGGTCCGGCGCGACCTGGCCCGCAACCGCGGACGGGCCCTGCGGGTGGGCGGCCGGACGGCCGGCACCGGGCGGGGCCGGACGGGCCGGCGTGCCACCCCCTCCGGCGGTGCCGCGGCGGTCGTCGTGCCGGGCGGCGGGGGCGCGGCCGTGGAGCACCCGGTCACCGCCGACTTCGGTGAGGAACCCGACCGGCAGCACGACCACGCCGACGATCCCGAGTTCGCCGACCGCACCTCCGTCCTGACGCTGGAGCGGCTGCTGGAACTGGTCGTCGACGCGGGCCGCCGGGTGGAGCTGGCGGTGGAGACCAAGCACCCCAGCCGCTGGGCGGGCCAGGTGGAGACCCGCCTGGTGGAACTGCTGGACCGCTTCGGGCTGACGGCGGCGCCCCGGGACGGCTCGCCTCCGGCGGCCCGGGTGATGAGCTTCTCGGCGCGCTCCCTGCACCGGGTGCACGCCCTGGCGCCCGCGGTGCCGGGTGTGCTGCTCATGCAGTTCCTCAGTCCGCGGCACCGGGACGGCACCCTCCCGCCCGGCGTCCGCATCGCCGCCCCCGGCATCCGCACCCTGCGCGCCCACCCCTGGTACGTCGAGCGGGCGCATGCGCGGGGGCACCAGGTGCACGTCTGGACCGTGGACCGCCCCGAGGACGTCGACCTCTGCCGTGAGCTGGGGGTGGACGCCGTCATCACCAACCGTCCGGGGCCGGTACGCCGTCAGCTCGCTCCGGCGGGGGGCTGAATCGGGCCACGGGCCGTCCTCGGGGCCCGGGCGGTCTCCTCACCCTCCGCCCTGCGGGCGTGCACCCCGGCGCACCCGGCGCACGCGCGCGGGGGACGGTGACCCGGAGGAGCGCGACTGGCCGGTTTCCGGTCGGGCCCACCTGGGCATTCAACCCGTGGCGTGGGGCAAAGGAGGTCTCGGGGGTGACGTTGGTAATGGCACACGAGGTGCCGGCGGCGTCGGCTATGGCCGTACCCCACAGCCCTGCGGGCGTGGGTGTGGCCAGGCGGCGCATGCGAGAGGAACTGCGGGCCGCGGGCGTCGCCGAGCAGGTCGTGGACGATGCGGTGCTGGTCCTGTCGGAGTTGCTGAGCAACGCCTGCCGGCACGCCCGGCCGCTCCCGGTGCTCCCGGCACCCGAGCGTTCCGGTGCGGCCTACGGCGACAGGACGGAGTACGTACGGGCGAGCTGGAGTCTCGACGCGCAGGCGTGCCTGACGGTGTCGGTCACCGACGGTGGCGGGCCCACCCGACCACTTCCGGCCACTCCGTCGATCACCGCCCACGGCGGCCGGGGGCTGGCGATCATCAGGTCGCTCGCCAAGGACTGGGGCGTGCGCAGCCGCGGCCCCGAGGTGACGGTGTGGGCGGTGCTGCCCGGTGAGGACGCCTACGCGCCGGGTGCGGCCTCGTCCGCCGCGCACGGGCTGCCGGCGGACGTGCAGGCCCGGCTCGCCGCGGGGTTGCCGCCGGAACTCGCCTTCGCGGACCTGGACGACATCGCCTGACAGGGGGCGGCTGCCCTCTCGCCGGGCGCAACCCCCGGCCTGGGACGCGGCCGTGGCGTTAGGCTCCCGCGGGTAGGCGTCCGCACGACCAGGAGACCTCCCGTATGGCCAAGAAGCGCCGCCCCCAGACGAAGTCCTCGACCCCGCAGACCACCTCCGGCGAGGTGCCCGTCGTCGGTGCCCGCGAGCCGTGCCCCTGCGGGTCCGGCCGCCGCTACAAGGCCTGCCACGGGCGGGCGGCCTCGCACGCCGTCACCGAGCTGGTGCGCAGGCCCTTCGAGGGGCTGCCCGGCGAGTGCGACTGGGTGGCGCTGCGGGAGCTGGTGCCGGCGGCGACGGCGCCCCTGACGCTGCGGGACGGCCTGCCCGAGGGGGTGCCCTCGGTGACCCTCGCCACCGTCCTGCCCATGGCCTGGCCCGCGCTGCGACGTGACGACGGCTCGGTCCTCCTCGGCCTGCAGAACGACACGGCCTCCGGTGACATCAGCCGCGACCTCGCGGACACCCTCCAGCGGGCGCTGGGCGCGGCACCGGGGACGCCGGTGGCCGCCGGCCGTCCGGCCTCCGACGGACCCCGGCTTCAGGACCTCCTCGATCCCGACGCCCCGTTCACCCCCGAGGTGCACAGCGGGTTCGAGTTCTGGGTGGAGAACGCCGAGAGTGCTTCCGCCGAGGTCACCGCCTCGCTGGAGCGTGCCAACGAGGCGGCGATCCCGACCCGCAGGCTGCCCGGCCTGACGGGGGCGTACTGGTGCGACGCCGGCGAGAAGAACCACCTGCGCTGGGTCATGGACCACCCCGAGGAGCAGTTGCTGGACGCCCTGGCCCGGCTGCACGCCGCCGAGGAGAGCACTCTGGGCCAGGGCACCCGCCTGGTGGGCTCGTTCCGCGCGCACGGCCTCGTGGTGCCGGTGTGGGACCTGCCCACGGGCATGGACGCCGAGGCGGTGGCGGGTCCGGCGCAGGAGTTCGGCGAGCGGTTCACCAAGGCCCTGGCGGCGACCGGTGCGCTGAGCGCGGCGGAGCGCCGGGCCCGCGGCGGTCTCATCAACCGTCAGGTGACGCTGAGCTGACGCCCGGCCCCGGTCGGTCCGGCACCCGGTGCCGGACCGAACACGGCAAATCCTCCGGATGAGGATGTGCCGGGCGTGGGACGTGAAACGTGTCACGCGCCGCCATATCCACCGGGGACGACGCGTCTGGAAAAGCACGTTCGGATTTGCGATCGGGGCAACTCTTGTTACGGTTCTAAGCAGCCCGGTCGCTGGTGCATCCCCCGTCGCCAGCGACCGGGCGTTTCCATGTGCGGACGGCACCGACGCCTCTTGGTGCAGCGGTCGATCCCCTCGCCCCCGCCCGTACGACCGAGGGCACCCGGTGCCGCTCACACAGGCTCCCCGACCTGTCGGACGTGTTCGGCACTCCCGTCTGACGCCTCACAGCCGTGGGCAGACCTGACGCGACAGGCGATTTCCCGCCACACCGGTCCCGGCGCACGTATCCCCCCGGCCCCCGGGCCGCGTTCCGTCCCGGAGTCTCGTTCCGCTCCCGCCCCCGCGCCCGGCTCCGCCCCCTGCACGAAGTCCACTCCGGCTAGGTGCATTGATCACGAGCGCACGGAGTCCGATCCGGCCGCGGCGGTCCGGGCGCTGCCGACGCGGAGCAGCAGCCGTTCGCCCTTCGGGTCGGAGAACTCGGTGACCGCCTCGTGCGCGGCGACCGCCGACGCGGGCGTGTCCGTTCCGAGGGGGCGGGTCGAAGTGCGGCACTCGCCCGGTTCGTCGGCGGCCGGCACCTCGCAGTGCGCCTGCCGGACTGCGCCGTCCCGTCCCATCAGCGTCACGACGGCTCGCAGCGGCGCGCCGGAGGAGTTGCGGTAGTACGAGACGGCTCCGACGCGCCCGTCGGCAGCCGTGACGCAGGTCTGCGCCTGGAGCCCCTGCGGGGCGGCGAGTTCCGGCCCGCACACCGTCGCGTGGTCCTCGGACGCCTGTGGGCCCCCGCCGTCGGTCAGCGGTGTTCCGGCCCCGTCACCCTTGCCGGTGAGCAGGCCGCGGTGCGGCCCGGAGGTGGGCCCCCGGCCGGCGCCCGGGTCCGTCCGCTCGCCGGTGAGGAACAGCCCGGAACCGACGGCACCGGTCGCCGGGAGCAGGGCCGAACCCTGCGGGGGGTCCTGCGGCGGGGTGCGCTCGGACCTCGCCGGTCTGGCGGTCGCGGCGGCCAGGGGCAGGGCGACAGCGAGGGCCACCGCACTTGCGAGTGCGGTCACCCGGAGGTTCGAAGCCCGCTCGGGTTGTCCCACCTGTCTCACCCATCCCACGAGGTCATGCTTGACGGAGGCCCGAACATATCGGCTCCCGTCAGGCGTTCCGGTGGACAGACACCCATTTCCCGGACAACCGGCGCCGGTTGACACCCGTACGTGTCATCCGGCGCACGAGGCTGCCGTTCCCGCCGGGCCCGCCCCCCCGGCCTCGGCCACGGGACGGCCCTCAGTAGGCGAGCCTGCTGTCCCCGTCGGGCGCCTCGACACTCGCGCGCACCAGGGCGTCGACGATGGTGGCGACGTCGGGCAGCCAGGGCGCGGCGGGACCGGGCAGGGGCGGCCGGACCCAGGTCGTCCGTCCGGTGCCGACCGGTGACGGCGGCAGCGCCAGGTAGCCGCCCTCGCCGTGGAAGCGCAGCGAACTGGGCACCCATTCCTGCTCGTTGAGCAGCTCGCCGAGTGCGCCGAGCGAGTAGGGCGCCACCAGGAGCGCCCACCGGGTGGGGGTGGCGAGGACCGGTCCGGTCGGGACGCCGAAGTGGTCGAGGGCCGCGAGGGCGGGCGCGCCGGCCTCGGCGGGCAGGCTCAGCGCACAGGGGGCACGGCCTCCGGTCGCGAGGACGACGGGGGCGTCGGGGCGGCGGGTCCACCACCACCGCACCATCCGCTCGTCGGTGGTGGCGGCGAGCAGACCGGGGTCGAAGGGGTGGGCGCCGGGCACGACGCAGCCGGGGTCCTCGCAGGCGCAGCGGAGGGTTGCGGCCGCGGTGTCCGGCCGGCGGGTGCGCCGGGCGCGGCCGAGGGAACGCCGCACCGCACCGGCCATCCGCATGCCGCCGCCGGAGGGTGGGACCGCCGCGGGCTCACCGGCCGGGCCGGCACCGGGGACTACCGGCCAACCCCACCGGGTGGCGCACAGCAGCGCCGTCCCGGCGAGGTCCGGCCTCCCGCCGAGCCCGCTGAGGATCTTGCGTCGCCTTCCAGGGATCTCGCGCATGAGCGCTCGTTCCTTTCCGTGAACGCCGAGGTTCCCAGGGCCTTTCCTTCGGAGCGTGCCGGGCTCGCGGGGCCTGTTCCGAAAGCTGGCGGCCCTGGGGCTGTTCCATCGCGCCTGCGTGTCGAGGGCGACCGGCACCGAGGCGGGTGCCGCGGTCTCGACAGTCGTGCGGCGTGTCACCGGCAGCGGAACGCGTGCCTACCGTTTCACGCCACTAGCGGTTCTTCTGACCTTGCGTACGGACAGCACGTCACTTCGGGCACCGAACAGGTGGCGGGCCAGAGCTGCACGGGTGGGCCCTTTGGCCCGCAACCGCGCTCCCGCCGCGAGGTGCACAACGGTCGTCACCGGTGAGGACGGCCGTGCTCGTCGGAAGGTTCCCCGTACTGCGCGTGCACCGCACACAACCGTTCCGTACCCGCCATCGTGTACATGACGCGCTGTGGATGTCCGTCATCCGATCGCACCGCCCGGCACCACAGGGCGATTTTCAGCCGAATTCCCCTGGCCTGCGGGAGCCGCCACTCCTCGGGGGTCCGGACACCGACCGGGCCGAACGGACAGTGCTGGACACTCGTGACAGGTCCGTGTAGATGTGGACACATTGCCAGCGGAACAGCAGGACATGGGGGTTTGCGATGCTGCTGAGCGTTGTGGACGAACGGGCGGACCGCCCTCCGTCCCCGCGGCCGCCACAGGCCGTGCCACCCACCGTCCTGACCTGGGGCGGTCCCGTCGGCACCACGAGTCGTCCGGCATGACCGCTCCCCACGCCCCGAAAGTGGCCGGAATCGAACCCAGCGTTCCGGCCCCGACCCAGACTGCCGAACTCCCCACGGCCGCCACCGCGATGGCCACGGGCAGCCAACTCGCCGCCGTGCAGGACCGGATGGCCGGCTGGCTCGCCGACCTCGCCACCCTCCACGACCTGACCTCCTCGCTGACCCGCACCAGGACGCTGCACGAGGCCCTGCGCGAGACCGCCCGGGCCGGCGCCTGGCTCGTCGGCGCCCGGCGGGGGCTGGTCACCCTCGAACCCTCCGACGGCCTCGGCCCCGCCACCACGGTGGGTTTCGGCCTCGGCCCGGCCGACATCGGCCACCTGGAGACCGTCCCCCGCTGCGCGACCTCCTACGGGCGCATCCTCGACGGACTGCCCGAGCCCGACCCGGCGACCCCGCCAGCGGCCCCGGACGACCCCGTCCCCGTGGTGCAACCTCCCGCAGGTGGCAGGCCGCGGCCGGCCACCCCCACCCACGACGCTCCCCTGCCCGGCCCCGGCGCGGGCCTCAGCGGCCCCCGGCCGGCTGCCGAGGCGCCCGCGGGGGCCCCGGTGCGCACCGGGGCGTGCCGGCCCGACCTCCTCGGCGAGAGCGACCTCCACCCCCGGCTGCGCGAGGTCGCCGGCCGCCTGGGGTGCGCCGCCACCTACACCGTCCCGCTCGCGCGGGAGAGGGACGCGGCGGCGGCCCGGGGGCCGGCCGCCGACACCCTCGGGGCGGCGATGTGGCTCTTCGACGAGCCCGCGCAGCCCACCGAACGCCAGCGGCACCTGGTGGGGCTCTACCAGTCGCACGCCGAGCAGCACCTGGCCTGCCTGCTGGAGTTGCACCGCCACGTGGCGGACCTCGCCACGCTCCGCGAGGAGCTGCTGCCCCACCGGCTGCCGCGCATCCCCGGTGTCCGGCTGGCGGTGCGGCACAGCTCGGGCCCCCGGGGCGGCGGCGACTGGTACGACGCCCTGTCCCTGCCGGAGGGCGCGATGGGCCTGGCGGTCGGGGCGGTGACCGGGTCGGGCCCGGCGGCGGTCGCGGCGATGGGGCGGCTGCGCTCCAGCCTGCGGGCGTACGCCGTCATGGAGGGGGAGGACCCGGTGGCGGTCCTCTCCGACCTGGAGCTGCTGCTGCGGCTGACCGAGCCGGCCCGCAGCGCCACGGCGCTGTTCGCCTTCGCCGAGCCCGCCGCCCGCCGCGTCCTGCTGGCCGGGGCGGGGCACTGCCCGCCGCTGCTGGTCGGTGAGGGCAGGGCGGAGTACGTGGAGACGACGGTCTCGGCGCCGCTGGGCATGCTGGCCTGCTGGGAGGCGCCCAGCGTCCAGATCACGCCGGAACCGGGCGAGACGTTGCTGCTGTACAGCGACGGCCTGCTGCACCGCACCGGCGAGCCGATGGACCGGGCCTTCACGCGGCTGCACGCCGCGGCCTGCTCGGCTCCCCGGGCGGCGCGCGCGGACGTGGAGGCGCTCGTCGACCACGTCGTGTCCCAGCTGCTGCCCGACGGCCTCGACGCCCCGGACTCCGCGGAGGACGTCGTGCTGCTGGCGGCACGCTTCGAGCGGTAGGCCGGGTTCCGCCCGGCTCCGGACGGTCGGGACGCAAAGGTCACAGTCCCACCCCCTGTGCCGCGGTGCGCACGCCCATACGATGGAAGGGGAACCGTAGAAGTCGGAAAGGTCCTCATCCGACGCGCACACCAGGAGGCACTGTGGCCGACGAGCTCACCCCGGAGACCCCGGAGGCGGAGGCGGAAGAGCCGATCAAGCAGCGCAAGAACGGCCTGTACCCGGGCGTTTCGGACGAGCTCGCCGAGAACATGAAGTCGGGCTGGGCCGACACCGAGCTGCGTGACCTCAAGCCGATCGAGCAGGCCGGGAACGCCGCCCGCCGCCGCGCGGCGCTCTCCGAGCGGTTCCCCGGCGAGCGGCTGGTGATCCCCGCGGGGACCCTGAAGACCCGCTCCAACGACACCGAGTACCCCTTCCGCGCCGCCACCGAGTACGTCTACCTCACCGGCGACCAGACGGACGGCTCGGTGCTGGTCCTGGAGCCGCGCAGCGGCGGCGGGCACGAGGCCGTGCTCCACCGGCTGCCCCGCTCGGACCGCGAGAACGGCGAGTTCTGGCTCAACGGCATGGGCGAGCTGTGGGTGGGCCGCCGCCACAGCCTGGCGGAGTCCGAGGCGCTGCTCGGCGTCCCCTGCAAGGACGTGCGCGAGCTGGCGGACACGCTGCGTGAGGCCACCGGGCCGGTGCGCGTGGTGCGCGGGCACGACGCGGCGGTCGAGGAGGCGCTGACCGACAAGGTCACCGCCGAGCGCGACGAGGAGCTGCGCGTGTACCTCTCCGAGGCGCGTGCGGTGAAGGACGACTTCGAGGTCGGTGAGCTGCAGAAGGCCGTGGACTCCACGGTCCGCGGCTTCGAGGACGTCGTGAAGGTGCTGGACAAGGCGCAGGCGACCTCCGAGCGCTGGATCGAGGGCACCTTCTTCCTGCGGGCCCGCGTCGAGGGCAACGACGTCGGCTACGGCTCGATCTGCGCCGCCGGCCCGCACGCCACCACGCTGCACTGGGTCCGCAACGACGGCCCGGTCCGCTCCGGCGACCTGCTGCTGCTGGACGCCGGCGTGGAGACGCACACCCTCTACACCGCCGACGTCACCCGCACCCTGCCGGTCAGCGGCACGTACAGCGAGGTGCAGCGCCGGGTCTACGACGCGGTCTACGAGGCGCAGGAGGCCGGCATGGCCGCCGTGCAGCCGGGGGCGAAGTACCGCGACTTCCACGACGCGGCGCAGCGTGTGCTGGCCGCCAGGCTCGTGGAGTGGGGCATCGTCGAGGGCCCGGTCGAGCGGGTCCTGGAGCTCGGGCTGCAGCGCCGCTGGACGCTGCACGGCACGGGCCACATGCTCGGCCTCGACGTCCACGACTGCGCCGCGGCCCGCACCGAGGCGTACGTCAACGGGACGCTGGAGCCGGGGATGGTCCTCACCGTCGAGCCGGGCCTGTACTTCCAGGCCGACGACCTGACCGTCCCGGAGGAGTACCGCGGCATCGGCGTCCGTATCGAGGACGACCTGCTGGTGACCGAGGACGGCAACCGGAACCTCTCGGCCGCGCTGCCGCGCCGGTCCGACGAGGTCGAGGCGTGGATGGCACGGCTGGCGGCCGAGCGCGGCTGAGCCGCCGACCGGGTCGTACGACGGCGCGTCTGCGGGTCTGCCGCGGGCGCGCCGTTCGGCGTCCGGGTGGGCGCGCCGTTCAGCGTCCGGGAGGCTGGGGGGCGGCCCGCTCCTCGGTGAGGCGGGGGTCGGGGGTGCGCCGGGCGGGGGCCGGGAAGCGGCAGCCCGAGCAGTACCAGGTGGGCAGGTAGGGGTAGGTGACGTCCCACCACATGGGGGTGCGGCAGCTCGGGCACAGGGCGCGCGAGGGGTGACCGGCGTTCATGGCTGGCATGGTGGCGTCTGCCGCCCTCGGGCGGGGCGGGGCGCCCGGGCTGTCACCCGTACGTGTGGGGGGAGTTGCGCCGGGCGGTCAGAGGGCGGCCAGCGGGGCGCCCTCGCGCCACTTGAGGGCCTTGTCGAAACTGACGGTCGTGCCCCTGCGGCCGGAGCGGCTGCGGTAGCGCACCCGGTCGGTGAGTGCCTCGATCATGCACAGCCCCCGGCCGCTCTCGGCCGTCGCGGCGCTCGCCCCCGCCGGGGCCGTGCACACCGGCGCCGGCTGCTCGCGGAGGCCCGGGCCCGAGTCGGTGACCTCGATGCGACAGGTGTCACCGACGATGTACGCGGTCACCCGGTAGTTCCCGCAGTCCGCGCCGCCACCGTGCTCGACGGCGTTGGCGCACGCTTCTGTCAACGCGACGGAGAGGTCGAAGGAGACGTCCGGGTCCACGCCGGCGGTCTCCATGGTTCCCAGCAGGAGCCGTCGGGCGAGCGGGACGCTCGCAGCCTCGCGCCGCAGATGGAAAGACCACCACATGCTCATCGCTCCAGCCTCCTGGCCGCGGCTCGACATACCGATACGTATTGCCCCTTGGCAAGGGCCGTAAGCGTGGTGGGAAGAGCGGTCCGCTCGTTCAGCCGAGCCGGACCGCGCGAGGCTCCACCCCTTGCGGCGGCGCGCCTCCTTCCACCGGGCGTGCACAGGAGTCCTCCCATGCGCCCTGGATGCGCCCCCGGCCACCCCGGGGCACACCCCTGGCGGAGCGTACGTCCCCCCATGGGATGATTGCGCGGCCATGTCTGCCCCCGTAGCGCGCGCAGCCGCCGATCTCCGGCTCCTGAGGGCCGCGGTGTTCACCGCGGTCTGCGTAGCGCTGTCCGCCGCCGGGCACATGATGGGTTCCTGTACGACCGTCCCGCTGTGGGCACTGGCCGCGGCGTGCGTCGCCGTGTTCGCCGTGGTGGCCGCTCTGGCCGGCCGGGAGCGGACGCTGCCGGGGATCGCCGTGGCGCTGGCGGCGGGGCAGGTCGGGTTGCACGTCCTGTTCGGCTGGGCCCAGATGCGCGCCGGCACGGGCATGGTGATGGACACGGACCGCGCGGCCTCCTCGTCACCGTCCGCTTCTTCGCTCTCCGGCCGCGACGCGGCGGCCCTGGCCCACCAGCTGGTGTGCGGGCTGGACGGCCGGGCTCTCACGCCGGGCCAGGCCCGCACGACGGTGGTGGACTCGCGGCTGGACCCGCACGCCCTGAGCGACCTGCTCGGGCAGGGCACCACCGCCTCCGGCGCCGCGCACGGCCTGCTGCCGTCGGCGCCGATGCTGCTGGGCCACCTGCTGGCCGCCCTCGCCGTCGGCTGGCTGCTGCGGCGGGGCGAGGCCGCGCTGTGGCGGCTGGTGCGGCTCTCGGGTGCGGCTGCCCGGGCGCTGGCCGCCTGGGCCCCACTGGCCGCGGCATGGCGCGCCTGGCTGCTGCTGTGCGCGCTGTGCGCCGCGACGACCGGTGCCGGGGCCGGCCCCCGCAGGCCCGTCCGCCGGGACGAGCAGGCCTCGACGACGCGCTGGTACCTCACGCACTCTCTCGTCCGCCGCGGGCCGCCCGCTCTCGCCCTCGCGGCCTGACGACCCCACCCTCCGACCCGTCCCGCACCGCACCGCGCGGCACCGGCCCGGCTGCCGCCGCACGGCACGGGGGCCCGGACCGGTCCGCCCTGCCCGGCGGGACCCGGCCGGCGCCGTGTGCCCGGAACCGGTCCGCCGTCCGCCGGCGCGTCCGTTTCCTCCGACGCCGCCCGGCGCGGCCGGGGGGACGCCCGACGGGGCCCGTCGCTGCCGCACCGCGCCACCACCGTCACGCGTTCTCCCACCACGAGGAGTCAAGATGTCCCGTAAGTCCGTTTCTTCCGTCCCGGTGTCCGCCGCCGGCACGAGCGCCCGCCGTTCCGTCCGGCGGCTGCCGCTCCTCGCCGGCCTGTCCGCCGGCGGCGTCCTGCTGCTGGCCACGCCCGCGTTCGCCCACGTCACCGTCAACCCGGCGGAAGCGCCCAAGGGCAGCTACGCCACCGTGAACGTGAAGGTCCCCAACGAGCGGGACAACGCCTCCACCGTCAAGGTCGAGGTGGACTTCGACACCTCCCACCCGCTCGCCTCGGTGATGGCCCAGCCCGTGCCGGGGTGGAAGGCCGAGGTCACCAAGAAGAAGCTGGCCGAGCCGGTGACGGTGCACGGCGAGAAGGTCGACGAGGCGGTCAGCAAGATCACGTGGACCGGGGGGAAGATCAACCCGGGTGAGTTCCAGCAGTTCCCGGTCTCGATGGGCGCTCTCCCCGACGACGTGGACTCCCTCACCTTCAAGGCGCTGCAGACCTACTCCAACCACGAGGTGGTCCGCTGGATCGAGCCCACCAAGAAGGGCGCCCCCGAGCCGGAGAACCCCGCGCCCACCCTCAAGCTCACCGCCGCCGACACCGGTGACACGGGCTCCACGGACAACGCCGGGGCCGCCTCCGCCCACCAGGACGACAGCAAGGCGCAGGCCGCCCCGGACGAGGGCGGCAGCGACACCACCGCACGCGTCCTGGGCATCGTCGGCATCGTGGTGGGTGTCGTGGGCGTCGCCTTCGCCGTCCTGGCCGGCCGCCGCCGCCAGGCCTGACCGACCGCGGGGGCGGGCGGACCGCCACCGGCCCGCCCGCCCCCGCGTCCCCGCACCTCAACGACCAGGAACACGGACCGCCATCACCATGCGCATCAGCACCACACTCGTGGCCGCCCTGACAGCGGCCACGGCCGCCCTCACCCTGACCGCCTGCGGCGACCAGGGCTCCGGCGACAAGCCCGCCGCGGAGGTCTCGGCCTCCCCCCGCCAGACGATCATCGACTCCGGCACCCCGCTGGCCAAGCCCGACGTGAAGCTCACCGACACCGACGGCAAGCCGTACGACCTGCGCAAGGAGACCCGTGGCCACCCCACGCTGATCTACTTCGGCTACACCCACTGCCCCGACGTCTGCCCGCTGACGATGGCGAACCTGGCCGTGGCCGCCAAGCGGCTCCCCGCCGAGCAGCGCAAGGACCTGCGGGTGGTGTTCATCACCTCCGACCCGCAGCGCGACACCCCCACGGCGCTGAAGAAGTGGCTGGGCGGCATCGACTCCGACTTCGTCGGCCTCACCGGTGACTTCACCACCATCCAGAAGGCCGCGAAGAGCGTCAACGTCGCCCTGGCCAAGCCGTACAGGAAGAAGAACGGCGACATCGTCTCCACCCACGGCGCGCAGGTGCTCCTCGCCTCCGCCAAGGACGACCGCATCCACTGGATCGGCATGCAGGACGCGACGGCCGACCGGTACCGCACGGCGCTGTCCCACCTCACCCAGGGGCGCACCCCGTGACCCGCCGCCGCACCCTCGCCCCCGCCCTGCTCGCTCTCGCCGTCGGGCTCACCACCGCCGGCTGTTCCACCACGTCCGAGGACCACGCCGCACCGCCGCACCTCACGGTCTCGGGGGCCTACCTGCCGCAGCCCGTGAACCGCGACATGGCGGCCGGTTTCCTCGACATCACCAACAGCGGCGGCACCGCCGACAAACTGACCTCGGTGACCAGCGACGTCGCCGGTGACGTCACCATCCACCGGACGAAGGGCGGCGCCATGCAGCAGGTGTCGTCCCTGCCCGTCCCGGCGCACGGCCGGCTCGCCCTCGCCCACGGCGGCAACCACCTGATGCTGATGAACCTGCGCCGCACGGTGGTCGAGGGTGACCAGGTCACCTTCGCACTCCACTTCGCCAAGTCCCGGCCGGTGACGGTGAAGGTCCCGGTCCGTTCCGCCACGTACGTGCCGCCCACCTCCCACTCCTAGGGACGCCGTATGCCAGCCACCGTTCTCCCGACCCGCCGCCCGGAGCACCGGAGGGGACCGGACAGCCTGCTCCCACCGCCCCGGGGCCGTCGGCTGCGGGACCGCCGGACGCCGGGCGCCGGGCCGCTGGTCCGTCGCCTGCTGGTCCTGGCGGCGCTGCTGCTGGCCGCGCTGCTGGGGAGCGCCGCGCCCGCCTCGGCGCACGCGGCGCTGACCGCGAGCACCCCGGCGGCGGGATCGGTGGTGGCCGACCCGCCCGCACGCGTCACCCTGACGTTCTCCGAGGGCGTGACGGTGGACGACGACTCGGTACGCGTCCTGGACCCGGCGGGCAAGCGGGTGGACCGGCACCGGCTGGTCGACCTCAGCCACGGATCCACGGTGACCTACGGGGCCCTGCTGCCCGCCACGCTGCGGCACGGCACGTACACCGTGGCCTGGCAGGCGGTGTCGGCGGACAGCCACCCTGTCTCGGGCGCCTTCACCTTCTCCGTCGGCGCGCCGTCCAGGACCGCCGCCAAGGTACCGGGCACACCGGCGGGCGGCGGGCTCGTGGGCGGGCTCTACCAGGTGTGCCGCTACCTCGCGTACGCGGGCTTCGTGGTGTTCGTCGGCGCCGCCTTCTCCGTCCTGGCCTGCCGGCCCGCTGCGGCCGGACACCGTCCCGTGCAGCGGCTGCTGGTGGCCGGCTGGGGGGTGCTGGTCGGCTCCACCATCGCCATGCTGCTGCTGCGCACGCCGTACACCGGCTCGGGGCACCTCTCCGACGTCCTCGACCTCATGGGCCTGCGCCACACCCTGGCGACCGCGCCGGGCGCGGCACTGCTGGCGAGGCTGCTGCTGCTGGCGACGGCGGCGCTCTTCATGGCCGTGCTGTTCGGCTCGTACGCGCGGGCCAGGACCCGGGAGGACGCGGAGGAGGCCGGGGCTGCCGGGACGGGCGAGGCTGACGGGACAGTCGAGGCCAGAGAGACAGGCGAGGCCGGGGCGGGCCCCGCGTCCGACACCCCCGCAGCCGACACCGACGCGGCCGACACCGCCGCGGCCGGGTCGCCCGTGCCGGGCTCCGCGGGGGCCTCGCCGGGGGCGGGGGAGACCGGTAGCGGGCAGCGGTCCGGCCGGGTGGGCGGCGGGGACCCCGCTGCGGGGCTCGCGGTGGGCGGTGCCGTCCTGGCGGCGGGCCTGGCGGCCACCTGGTCGATGTCCGAGCACGCCTCCACCGGGCTCCAGACGCAACTCGCCGTCCCCGTCGACATGTTGCACCTGCTGGCGGTCGCCGTCTGGCTGGGTGGTCTGGCGGCCCTGCTGGTCTCCCTGTACCGCGGTCCCGCGGTGCCGGCCAGGACGGTGCGCCGGTTCTCCCGCGCCGCCTTCACGGCAGTGCTCGTCCTGGTGGCCACCGGGCTGTACCAGTCGTGGCGGCAGGTGGGGACCTGGCACGGGCTGGTCGACACCACCTACGGCAAGCTGCTGCTGCTCAAGGTCGCGCTGGTCGCCGTGATGGTCGCCGCCGCGGCCTTCTCCCGCCGCTGGACCGGCCGGCTGACGGCCGAGGCCGCGCGCGGGGCAGGCCCGGCCCCGACGGCGTCCGCGGCGTCCGTCACTTCCTCGCCGTCCCTCACTTCTGCGGCCTCCTCGACCTCTTCGGGGTCTACGGCCTCTGCGGGGTCTGCGGCCTCTGCGGGGTCTGCGTGCTCTCCTTCGTCCGGATCTGCGGAGCCTGCCGAGTCTGGGGGGTCTGCGGAGCCTGCGGAGTCTGCGGGGCCTGCGGGGACCCTGCCGTCCGCCACTGCCGCGCCGTCCTCGCCGTCCGCGCCGTCCGCTCCGGCCGGGAGTGCACGCGCGGCCCAGCTGGACCGGCAGCGCGTGGCGGCGGAACGGGCGCGGCGGCGCCGGGAACGCGAGTCGGACCCGTTCCGCTCCGGTCTGCGGCGCTCGGTGCTGCTCGAAACGGTCGTGGCGGTGGTGCTGCTCGTCGTGGCCACCGCGCTGAGCACCACGGAACCGGCCCGCACCGAGGAGGCCGTCCACGCGTCCACCGCCGGGTCCCGGACGCCGGCCCCCGCGGGACCGGTCTCGCTGACCGTGCCGTTCGACACCGGCGGGCCGCACGGCAGCGGGACGGCACACCTCGAACTGGACCCGGCGCGCACCGGGGCGCCCAACACCGTGCACCTGACGCTCACCGGGCCCTCGGGTGCGAGCATGGACGTGCCCGAGGTCCGCGTGGCCCTCACCCAGAAGGCGAAGCACCTCGGGCCGTTGCCCGTCGACGTCTCCCGGATCGACCAGGGCCACTGGGCGGCCGCCGGAGTGCAGCTGCCGGTGCCGGGCACCTGGCAGCTCGCGCTGACGGTGCGCACCTCCGACATCGACGAAATCACCGAGTACAGGAACGTGCAGGTCAGCTGATGGCAAAGCAGGTCAGGTCGGAGTCGCGGGGCCGTGCCGAGGGGCGCGGGCCGGAGGAGCACGGCCCCAGCGCACGGCGGTCGGCTCCGGGCGCGAGGACCCGGGGAGCGGCGAACGGCGGGGCGCGAGGAGAGGCGCAAGCTGCGGCACGGACCGCCGGAGCGCCGGCAGGGGCCCGGGACGGTCGCAACGGCCCGGACGGGACACCCCCAGCCGGTGCCGGAGCGGCCGGGGGCAGGGCCGCCGGGACCGGGGCCGCGGCCACAGCGGGCGGTGGCGGGCTCTCCCGGCGGCGCCTGCTCGGCACGGTGTCGGCCGCCGGTGCCGCGGGCCTGGTCGTGGGGACGGCGGGTGGCGGCGTGGCCGTCGCGGCGCACGACCGGGGGACCACACCGCTGGACAGCGTCGGTTCGACCCGGCTCGGGACGGCCGCCTCGCACCGCACCGCGTACGGCGCCCCCCAGTCCGGCATCGTCACCCGCGCCCAGGCCTGCGGCCACCTCCTCGCCTTCGACCTGGCCCCCGGCGCAGGCCGCAAGGAGGCCGTCGCCCTCATGCGCCGGTGGACCACCACCGCCCGCGAGGTCATGGCCGGACAGCCCACCGTGCACGACACCGGTGTGGCGCTGGACGCCGGTCCCTCGTCGCTGAGCGTGACCTTCGGTTTCGGGCACAGCTTCTTCGGCCGCACCGGCCTCACCGCCCACCGTCCGGTCGAACTCGACCCGCTGCCCCACTTCTCCGGTGACGCGCTGGACGCCCGGCGCAGCAACGGCGACCTGTGGGTGCAGATCGGCGCCGACGACCCGTTGGTGGCCTTCCACGCGCTGCGGGCGCTGCGCAAGGCCGCCGGGGACGCCGCCCGGCCCCGCTGGGAGATGAGCGGCTTCAACCGGGCCCCGGGGGCGACGCCGAAGCCGATGACGGTGCGCAACCTGATGGGGCAGGTGGACGGCACCGGCAACCCGAAACCGGCCGACCACGACTTCGACGGGAAGATCTTCGCCGGCTCGGACACCTCCCAGGAGTGGATGCGCGGCGGCTCGTTCGCCGTCTTCCGCCGGATCCGCATGCTGCTGGACGACTGGGAGAAGCAGACCCTGGACAAGCAGCAGCGGGTCATCGGGCGCCGCAAGTCCGACGGGGCCCCGCTCACCGGCGGCCACGAGAGCACCCCGCTGGACCTGGACCGCACCGGGCCGGACGGCACTCCGGTGATCCCCGGCGACGCCCACGCCCGTATCGCGGCACCCGCGGCCAACCAGGGGGCGACGCTGCTGCGCCGGACCTTCTCCTACCACGACGGGCTGCTCGACGACGGCTCCCCGGACGCGGGGCTGCTCTTCGTCTGCTGGCAGGCCGACCCGCTGCGGGCCTTCACGCCGATCCAGACGAAGCTGGACCGGGGCGACGCGCTTTCCCCCTTCATCCGTCACGAGGCGAGCGGGCTGTACGCCGTGCCCCGGGCCCCGCAGGGGAAGAACGGCTACGTGGGGGAGGAACTGCTGGGGTAGGCACCCTCTCCGCCGGCGCGGGAGCACCGCCGGTGGCCGGTGCACTGCCCGGGCGGGCACGCGGGGCCTGGCCGCGGGGCGGAAGAAGCGCCGGTGCGCGGGCCCCGGAGGCGGGCCGCGGGGCAGGGCCGGGGGCCGTACCTGCCCGTCCGGGGGAAGGGCGGAATGGGTGATACTGGCCCTCCCGTACGGAGGAGAACATCGCTGATGTCGACCAGCCGCTACACCTACCTCGGCCCCGAGGGAACCTTCACCGAGGCGGCGCTGCGCACGCTGCCGGAGGCCGCGACGCGCGAGCTGACGCCCACGGTCTCCGTACCGGCGGCACTCGACGCCGTGCGGTCCGGCGAGGCGGCCGGTGCTCTGGTGCCCATCGAGAACTCCGTCGAGGGCGGCGTGACCGCCACGCTGGACGAGCTGTCCGCCGGCGAACCGCTGATGATCTACCGCGAGGTGCTGCTGCCCATCGCCTTCGCGCTGCTGGTGCGGCCCGGTACGGCGCTGGCGGACGTGAAGACCGTCACCGGGCATCCGGTGGCCCAGCCGCAGGTGCGCCGCTGGCTCGCCGAGCACCTGCCGGACGCCGCCTGGTCGTCGTCCGCCTCGAACGCCGACGGTGCCCGGCTGGTGCAGGAGGGCCGGTACGACGGGGCGTTCGCCGGTGTCTTCGCCGCCGAGCGGTACGCGCTGGAGCCGCTGGTCACCGACATCCACGACGCGCAGAACGCCACCACCCGGTTCGTCCTGGTCGGCCGGCCCGCGCGGCCCGCCGCCCGCACGGGGGCCGACAAGACCTCCGTCGTGCTGTGGCTGCAACAGGACCACCCGGGCGCACTGCTGGAACTGCTCCACGAGTACGCCTCCCGGGGCGTGAACATGATGCGCATCGAGTCGCGCCCCACGGGCGAGGGCATCGGCCGGTACTGCTTCTCGATCGACTGCGAGGGACACGTCACGGACCGCCGGGTGGGCGAGGTCCTGATGGCGCTGCACCGGGTCTGCCGCGGGGTGCGGTTCCTCGGTTCCTATCCGCGCGCCGACCGCGTCGAGCCCCAGGTGCGCGCGGAGACCGCCGACGCGGCGTTCACCCAGGCCGCGGACTGGCTCTCGCGGTGTCTGGACGGCCGGGTCTGAGGGACCCGGCGCAGGCGCGGCGGCAGAGGGCGGCGAACCGGGCCCGCGGGTGGGCGGGCCGGGGCCGGGCGACCCCGGAAGCGGGGGGAGCCGGGCGGCCCCCGAAGCGGGGGGAGCCGGGCGGCCCGGGAAGCGGAAGGAGCCGGGCGGGGCGACGCGGGGCCGGGTCCCGTCGTCCGCCGCGCCGGTGGCCCACGCCCTGGGCGACCACCGGTGACGGGTGCTCGCCCCGGCCGCCGCCTCCCGGCGCAGGGAGCGGGCTCAAGGCACCGGACGCGGGCGTGAGGGCCCGCCCCTCAGGACGCGGACGACCGGAGCGCACGTAGCCGGCTTCCGGGTGACCGGACACCGAGGGTGACGTGTCGGTCAACTGTCCACTGGCTGGCGGAGACGCGGCGGGACGGGCTTCCGCGCAGGCCGAAACGGGACGGCCGTAGTTGTCCACAGAGTTATCCACAGGCTGACCGTCCAGGCCGTTCAGGGCTGGGGATAAGTCGACACGGCGACAACCGACAAAAGGAACAGGGTCGACAAAACACCCCAGAGCACGCCAGGCGCCATCGCGGCCCTCCATGTCAGCGAAGACGACACCTTCGCCCCGACGAGGGAGCCAAAGCCACCCGAAAGAGTGCGCGAGGGAGGTTTGCGACACGGAAGAGTGTCGGTGATTGCCGCAGGAGGGGCGAATCGGAATGTCACCCTCCGACTTCCACAGTGCACACACACAACCTGTGGACAACAGGCCCTTTCCTCGACACACCTGTGGACAGAAAGATCGCCGTCCACACCGTGAGGGCATCCGTCAACTGCACTGGCACCAACGGGCTGTACGGGAGCGGCGGGAATCGGCCAGGGCCCCGGCCGCGGAACGGCAGGATGTTCCGCAGTGCCGACGAGAGGAGTACGACGGGAATTCTTCCACCGTTTCCCTTGCAAACCGCCCTTCCGTCGCACTCCGGAAACACCGCCCGCACTCGCCGGAACACCGGGCCCCGCCCGCACCCCGCATTGACCCGTCCCACATCGTGGAATGGCGGGGGAAAAGGGCGGGCCGCGGCCGGGCCCGGGGATATCACGTCGAGACCGTGCCGCACGGCCGGTAGCCTGGTGGGGTGATTGACCTTCGCCTGCTCCGTGAGGACCCCGACCGTGTGCGCGCCTCCCAGCGCGCCCGAGGAGAGGACGTCGCACTCGTCGACGCGCTCCTCTCCGCCGACGAGCGACGCAGGTCCTCCGGTGTCCGCTTCGACGAGCTGCGCACCGAGCAGAAGGCGCTCGGCAAGCTGATCCCCAAGGCCACCGGCGAGGAGAAGGCCGAGCTGCTGAAGAAGGCAGCCGAGCTCTCCGCCGCCGTCAAGGCCGCCGACGCCGAGCAGGACGAGGCCCGGGAGCAGACCCAGGAGCTGCTCCAGCGCCTCGGCAACATCGTCCACCCCGACGTCCCGGTGGGCGGCGAGGAGGACTTCACGGTCCTGGAGACGCACGGCACCATCCGGGACTTCGCCGCGGAGGGCTTCGAGCCCAAGGACCACCTGGAGCTCGGCCAGGCCCTCGGCGCCATCGACGTCGAGCGGGCCGCCAAGGTCTCCGGCTCGCGCTTCTACTACCTGACCGGCGTGGGCGCCCTGCTGGAGCTCGCGCTCGTCAACGCCGCCGTCGCCCAGGCCACCGAGGCCGGGTTCACGCCGATGCTGACCCCGGCCCTGGTGCGCCCGCACGCCATGGCGGGCACCGGCTTCCTCGGCCAGGCGGCGGAGAACGTCTACCACCTGGAGAAGGACGACTACTACCTGGTCGGCACCTCCGAGGTGGCGCTCGCCGCGTACCACATGGACGAGATCATCGACGCCGACCGGCTCCCCCTGCGGTACGCCGGTTTCTCGCCGTGCTTCCGTCGCGAGGCCGGTACCTACGGCAAGGACACCCGGGGCATCTTCCGCGTCCACCAGTTCGACAAGGTCGAGATGTTCTCCTTCGTCGCGCCGGAGGACGCCGAGGCCGAGCACGCCCGGCTGCTGGACTGGGAGAAGCAGTGGCTCTCCGGCCTGGGGCTGCCGTTCCAGGTCATCGACGTGGCCACCGGCGACCTGGGGGCCTCGGCCTCGCGGAAGTTCGACTGCGAGGCCTGGATTCCCACGCAGGGCAAGTACCGCGAGCTGACCTCCGCCTCGAACTGCGACGAGTTCCAGTCCCGCCGGCTCTCGGTCCGTATGCGGGACGGCAAGAAGGTGCAGCCGCTGGCCACCCTCAACGGCACGCTGTGCGCCGTGCCGCGGACCATCGTCGCGCTGCTGGAGAACCACCAGCAGGCGGACGGCTCGGTCTGGGTGCCGCCGGTGCTCCGTCCCTACCTCGGCGGCCGGGAGAGCCTGGAGCCGGTCGCCCGATGACCGCCCCCTGCCCCTCCGCCACCGCGGACGGCCACCCGGCCGAGAGTCCCACGCCGCCCTACCGGCTGGTCGCGACCGACCTGGACGGCACGCTGCTGCGCAGCGACGACACCGTCTCCGCGCGTACCCGCGCCGCACTCGCCACCGCGAGTGCGGCGGGGGCGGCGCACATCGTCGTCACCGGGCGGGCCGTGCCGTGGACCCGGCACATCCTCGACGACCTCGGCTACCAGGGCCTCGCGGTCTGCGGTCAGGGCGGGCAGGTCTACCACGCGGGCGAACACCGGCTGCTGACCTCCGTCACCCTGGACCGGCAGCTCGCCGCTCTGGCGGTGGCGAAGATCGAGGCGGAGGCCGGGCCGCTGCGACTGGCGGCGAGCCGGGACGGGCTGACCGGCCAGGTCGTCGTCGGCCCCGGCTACCGGGTGCAGGAGGGCCCGCTGCCGAACCTGCGCGTCGAGGACACCGCCGAGCTGTGGGCGGCGCCCCTGAACAAGCTCTACCTCCAGCACGAGGAGCTCGGTGACGACGAGCTGGCGCAGCTCGCGCGGCAGGTCGCCGGGCAGCTCGTCGGGGTGACGATGGCCGGGAAGGGCATAGTCGAACTGCTGCCGCTGGGCCTGAGCAAGGCCACCGGTCTCTCCCTCGCCGCCCGCCGCCTCGGGGTGACCGCGGCGGAGACCATCGCCTTCGGCGACATGCCCAACGACGTGCCGATGTTCGGCTGGGCGGGCCACGGTGTGGCCATGGCCAACGCCCACGAGGAGCTGAAGGCGGTCGCCGACGAGGTCACCGCCTCCCACGACGAGGACGGCATCGCGGTCGTCCTGGAGCGCCTCTTCGCCCGCTGAGCCGCCTCTCCGCCCGCCGGGCCGCCCTGGTCCGCGAGGTCCTGGCCCGCAGGCGCCCGGCGTACCGCGTCCGGGTCACTCCTCGCCGCTGACCGTGTGCGTCCGCAGCCGCCGCACCGCGTACCAGGTGGCGAGGACGGTGACGGCGACCAGCAGGACCACCGCGAGCGGCAGGCCGACGTCCGAGGTCACCGCTGAGTCGGCGGCGGCCCGCCCGCCGACCGCGAGGGCCCACTGCTGGACGCTGAGGGTCCGCGCCCCCGGCACGAGGTTGCCGACGAAGGCCTCCCACACCAGCGCGTAGACCAGCCCGAACACCACGGCATGGCGGGTGACCACGCCCAGGAGCAGGAAGACGGCGCCGTAGGCCACGCACGCGACCAGGGTGGCGAGCGCGTAGGCCACCGCGATGCCCTGTCCGCCGCCGGCCAGTACCAGGCCGGAGAGGAGGACCGGGACCACGCAGAGGGCCGCGCTGACGCCCACGGCGACGAGCAGCTTGGTGAGCAGGATGGTGGCGCGGGAGACCGGCTTGGCCAGGAGGTAGACCACCGACCCGTCGTCGATCTCGGAACCGATCGCTCCGGAGCCGACCACCACACCCACCAGCGGCACCATGGTCCCCAGGGCGAACCCGCCGAGGACGGTGTTCGCCGTGGCGTCGTCGGCCCCGGTCAGGAGCCTGACCGCCACCGAGATCAGCAGGAGCAGCACCGGCAGGGCGAGGAGTACCAGGGCGCGGCGGCGTCCCAGCAGCGCCCGGAAGGTCAGCCGGGCCACCGTCGGGTGGTAGAGGCCGGAGCGCACCGGGGGCGGGGGCGGCGCCGTGGTGGCGCCCGGGCCGGCCACCGGGGTCGAGGGGGAGGAAGGGGTGGGCACTGCGGGCTCCTTCAGGCGGCGACGAGGTAGGAGAAGACCGACTCCAGCGACTCGTCCGCCGGCGAGACGGTGAGCAGCCGGATGCCGTGGTCGCGGGCGACGCGCGGCAACAGCTCGGTGAAGCGGGCGAAGTCGACCGCCTGGACGTGCAGGGCCCCCTCGGCCTCGTCCACTTCGACGCCCGAGGTGGAGGGGTCGGCTATGAGCGCCGCGGCCAGGGCCCGGTCGTCGTCGGACCGCACGAGGTAGCGGTGCGGCCGGTCCGTCATCAGGCGCCGGATCTCGCGGAAGTCCCCGGAGGCCGCGTGGCGGCCGGCCACCACCACCTCGATGTGCGAGGCGAGTTGCTCGACCTCCTCCAGGATGTGCGAGGAGAAGAGCACCGACCTGCCGGCCTCCCCCATGTCGCGCAGCAGGGACATCAGGTGGCTGCGCTGGCGCGGGTCCATGCCGTTGAACGGTTCGTCCAGCAGCAGTACCGACGGGTCGTGGACGAGAGCGGAGGCCATCTTCACGCGCTGCCGCATGCCCTTGCTGTAGGTGGAGATGCGGCGGTCCTGGGCGTGGCGCATGTCGACCGTCGCCAGCGCCCGGTCCGCCTCGGCCGCGCCCAGGCCGTGCAGTTCGGCGTTGGCGAGCACGAACTCGCGGCCGGTGAGGAACTCGTGGACCGCCTCGCGCTCCGGCACCATCCCGATGTCGCGGTAGACCGACGCGTTGCGCCAGACCGGGCGGCCGTCGAGCGTCACCGTGCCGTCGGAGGGCGCGAGGAAGCCGGCCATCATGGTGATCAGCGTCGACTTGCCCGCTCCGTTGGGGCCGAGCAGACCCGTGACGCCGGGGCCGATGCTGAGCGTCACGTCGTTGACGGCGACGACGTTGCCGAACCAGCGCGAGACGTGGTCGAGGACGAGGGTGGTCACAACCCGGCCTTCCGGTAGCGGCGGAGCAGCAGTGCGTAGGAGCCCGCGACGGCCGCGAGGAGCAGCAGCAGGTAGACGCAGCCCACGGCGGCGGAGGGGCCCGCTCCGCCGGGGGTGGCGGGTGTCGCGCCGAGGAACGCCGACTGCACCCCGTCGACGAGGGTGATCGGTGAGAACAGCCCGACCCAGGTCTCGGCCGTGCCGGCGCCCCGTGCGTAGGCGATGCCCTCGACGGCGCTGACGGCGGCGTACGGCACGGTCATCGCGGCGATCACCGCGGCCACCCCGAAGCCGCGCCGCGGGGTGAGGGCGGCGATCACCAGACCGATACCGGCGAACAGCAGCGACAGCAGGACGGCCGCCACCATCCCCTGGGCGAAGCCCGCCGTCTGGTGGCCGAAGTCCAGCTTGGCCAGCAGCGAACCGAGGTAGAGGATCACCAGCGGGGTGCCCGTCAGCAGCAGGAGGGCGCAGGTGAGGGCGGCGAACTTCGCCACCACGTAGTCGACGCGCTCGGCGGGGCGGGAGAAGTAGAGCGGCATGGTGCCGAACCGCAGGTCGCGGGAGACCGCCTGCGGGGCCTGGGAGGCGAGGAAGAGGCCGATGACCGCCTGCAGGTAGACCGCGTAGCGGGTGTACTCGACCGGCAGGTCCCGCAGGTGGGCGAAGACGGTGACGGCGACGATGATGCCCGCCGGCAGGCACATCGCCGCGAACAGGATCATCGGCAGCACCTTGGTGCGGGCGGACCGCCCCAGGCCGTAGGCGCCCCGCAGGCTCTGGGTGAACAGCGAACGGCGGGCGTAGGAACGGCCCAGCCGGGGGCCGTCGTAGTGGCGGTAGCCGATGTCGTGGATGACGTTGCGGCGGTCCTCGCTGCCCGGCGGGCCGCTCGGGTGAGCGGTCGGCGGGGCGGTCGGGCGCGTCTCAGGGGGCATCGGAGGTTCCTCCGTGGTCGGGTACGGCCCGGGGCGCCCCGGACGGGGCCGGGTGCCGGGTCGCAGCGGGCGCGGGGCCGGTGTGGTGCTCCTGGAAGACCTCCGAGATCCGGTGGCGCCGCACCTCCATGCGGACCAGTCCGGCGCCGAGGTCCACCACGGCGTCCCGGATCACGTCCGAGGTGGCCGGGTCGGCGGCCTCGACGTACAGCACGCGGCCCGCCGTGCCCGGCGCGAGCGTCACGTCCGCACCACCGGGCACCTCCACGGCCACGCCCCGGCTGCGGAGCGCGGTGTGCAGCGCCGCGGTGGCGTCCGGGCACCGCGCGGTGTCGTTGACCTCCACCGCGAGGCTGGTGGTGGCGCGGACGAAGTCGTCGGTGGCCGAGGAGCGCAGCAGCGTCCCGCCGTCGATGATCACCACGTGGTCGCAGGTGCGCTCCAACTCGCCCAGGAGATGGGAGGTGACCAGGACGGAGATGCCGAAGTCCCGGTGGACACGGCGGATCAGGGCCAGCATCTCGTCCCGGCCCACCGGGTCGAGCCCGTTGGTGGGTTCGTCGAGGAAGACCAGTCGCGGGTCGTGCACCAGCGCCTGGGCCAGCTTGACGCGTTGCCGCATGCCGGTGGAGTAGCCGCCGACGGGGCGGTACCGCTCCTCGTGGAGTCCGACGTGCCGCAGGACGTCGGCGGTCCGCTCCCGGGCCGCAGCGGGCGGGAGGCCGGACATCCGCGCCATGTGGACGACGAACTCGGTGGCGGACACGTCCGGCGGGAGGCAGTCGTGTTCGGGCATGTACCCGACGGCCTCGCGTATCGCCGCGCCCTCCCGCGCGACGTCCCGACCGAGCACGCGGGCCTGCCCCTCGGTCGCCGGCGAGAGCCCCAACAACACCTTGAGCAGAGTGGACTTCCCCGCGCCGTTCGAGCCGACGAGCCCGGTGACGCCCTCGCCGACGGAGACGGTGAGGCCGTCGAGGGCGGTGACCTGGCCGCCTTTGCCGGCCGGCCCCCGCACGGGGTACCGCTTGGTGAGTCGCTCGATCTCGATCACAGTCACGGGTTCGACGGTAGGGCCGGGAGCCGGGCCCGGCGTCAGCCTGGGAGAGGGCATGCCCCTCAACCCAGGGGTGTAGGGGGCCCGTAGGGGTCGCACCAGGGTTCCGGTTCCCGCGCCACTGCGGTGGAGGCCGGATGAGTCCTCGGCGGGATGCCGGGGGCCTCACGCCGGGGTGGACCGCGGCGCCGGCCGGCCCGCGCTGCCGGGCGGGCTCCGGCGCTCCCGCCGACGGGCCGCCCCCGCACCGGAGCCGGGCGTTCTCGCAGGCAGCCGGGGAGAGGCGGGTTGTCCACAGGCGGCCAGGGCCCCTTGACCCGGTCGGCCGGGGTTGCGACATTCGTCGTGGCCGGACGGGGCCCGCCCCCGGCGACACGGGGACGGCGGGGCGCCCGCGGCTGCGGCGGGGGCGTGCGGGCCCGGGCCGGTACCGGCTGCTGTGCGGCGGTCGGGGGGACGGAGAGCGGAGGCAACGTGGCCACGACATCGGGGAGTGACCCGCGCGGTGACACGACGCGGCGGGCCGCCGGGGGCGGCGGCTCGCCCCGGGAGCGCCGGGTGCGGTCCGGCGAGGTCGACCTGTGCGTGCAGGAGTGGGGGGAGCCCGCCCCGTCCCGGCCCACGGTGGTGCTGGTCCACGGCTACCCCGACAACAAGGAGGTCTGGTCGCTGGTGGCGCCGGGGCTGGCCGCCCGCGGACTGCACGTGGTGGCCTATGACGTACGCGGCCACGGCGACTCCGGCGCGCCGGTCCCGCTCCGGGGCGGCTTCACCCTGGAGCGGCTGACGGACGACTTCCTGGCCGTGCTCGACGCCGTGGCCCCCACCGCCCCCGTCCATCTGGTGGGGCACGACTGGGGCTCGGTGCAGGGGTGGGAGTTCGCCACCACGCCCCGCACCCGCGGCCGGCTCGCCTCGTTCACCTCGGTCTCCGGCCCCTCGCTGGACCACTTCGGCCACTGGATCGCCGAGCGCCGCAAACGGCTCGACCCGCGGGGCTGGGCCCAGCTCGTGGGGCAGGGGATGCGGTCCTGGTACGTCTACGCGCTGCACGTCCCGGTGCTGCCCGAGCTGTTCTGGCGCGGACCGCTGGGTGCGCGGTGGCCGCGGATGCTGGCCCGCGTCGAGAAGCTGCCGCCGGGCCCCTACCCGACCGCGTCCCTGCCGCAGGACGCCGCGCACGGCGCGTGGCTCTACCGGGACAACGTGCGCGCCAGGCTGACCCGTCCGCGGCCCGAACCCGTCGCGCACTGCCCCGTCCAGCTCGTCACGCCCACCGGTGACGTCTTCCTCTCCCCCCGCCTCTACGACGACCTCGACCGGTGGGCGCCCGGCCTGGTGCGCCGCACCGTCCCGGCCGGACACTGGCTCCCGCGGACCAGGCCCGACCAACTGGTGCGCTGGATCGGCGACTTCACAGCTGAGCACCCGGCGCCGCCGTCTTCGGAGGAAGCCGGCGGCGCCGGGGCCACGGTCCTCACCCGCCGCCCCCGGCCGGCGGTCCCCGGCGGGCCGCGGCGGCGCCCGGCACGCGGGCAGTCGGCGCTGCGCCGGGAGGCGGCCGAGCGCTTCGGGGGGCAACTGGTCCTCGTCACCGGTGGGGCGAGCGGCATCGGCCGGGCCACGGCGCTCGCCTTCGCCCGCGCCGGGGCCCGCGTGATCGTCGCCGACCGCGACGCCGCCGGTGCGGCCCGCACCGTCACCGAGGCGGAGCACCAGGGCGCCGCCGAGGCCTGGGCGGAGGTGGTGGACGTCGCGGACGCCACGGCGATGGCGGAACTCGCCGAGCGGACGGCCACTGGGGCCGGGGTCGTCGACGTCCTGGTGAACAACGCCGGCATCGGTTTCTCCGGCGCCTTCCTGGACACCACCGTGGCGGACTGGCGGCAGGTCCTCGACGTCAACCTCATGGGCGTCGTCCACGGCTGCCGGGCCTTCGGGGCGCAGATGGCGGCGAGGCGACAGGGCGGCCACATCGTCAACACCGCCTCGGCCGCCGCCTACCAGCCCTCCCGAACGCTGCCCGCCTACAGCACCTCCAAGGCGGCCGTCCTCATGCTCAGCGAATGTCTGCGGGCCGAGTTGGCGGGGCGCGGGATCGGGGTCAGCGCGGTGTGTCCCGGCATCGTGCGGACACCGATCACCGCCACCGCCCGGTTCGCCGGCGCCTCCCCGGAGGAGGAGCGCCGGATGCGCGAGCGGGTGACGCGCTGGTACGGCATACGCGGCTACCCGCCGGAGCGCGTGGCCGACGCGGTCCTGCGGGCGGTGCTGCGCGATCAGGCGGTGGTGGCCGTCACCCCGGAGGCCCGCGGCGCCCGGTTCCTCTCCCGTGCCGCACCGAAGGCGCTGCGTGCGCTGGCGCGGGTCAGGCCGCCGCTGTGAGTGGCGCAGACGGCGCCGGGGCGGCGCCGCCCCGGCTCCCGCGGTCCCGGGCAGCGCCGCCCCCGCCCTCACAGGCCCGGGGCGCCCCAGACCGGGAACCAGCGCGAGAGGTCCTCCTCGATCCGCAGGTCGTCCGCGAGGAGCGCCCGCGCCTGGAGTTCCAGGCCGTTGTCGCGCCGTTCGCCGCCGCCCGGCTGCGGCGCGAAGGGGTAGAAGGTGCCGCGCTTGTACAGGTAGACCATGGCCAGGGACCTGCTGTGCGCGTCGCGGAAGCCCACCAGCGAGCACAGGAGCTGGGGGGCGAACCCTCCGTCCTGGAGGGTCACGTTGGCGGCGTGCAGGTCGTTGACGAGCCCGGCGACGTCCTCGCTGTCGTGGCGGGTCAGCAGCCAGGTGTAGCCGTAGTCGTCGCGGCGGAACTCCGGTGAGCCGGTGAGGAGCGCGCCGGCCTCCTCCTCCATGCGTGCGAAGCCCGCGCCCTCACCGCCGGCGAAGCAGACCGAGCCGTAGCCGGTCGGGCGGAAGCCGGCGGCGGCCTCCAGGGTGACGGCGGCTGCCGGGAGGGCGAAGAGCCGGTCGAGGTCGGGGCGGACCGGTTTGCTCCGCCCGAGGAGGGCGTCCAGGAGACCCATGCGTACGCTCCAGAGCTGGTCGTCGCGGCCGGAGGCGGGGAGCCGTCGAGGCGGCCACCTGGCGCGGTGGGCCGTCACCGGGGTTGCGCCGGGGCGGGGGCCCGGGACCGGCTCGTGGTGGGCGCGAGTACCCGGACCCGCCCCCGTGGCCGGCGTTCACCGGCCGAGCTGCTGGGAGAGGCGGCCGAGCTGGTCCAGGCGCTGTTCCAGCGTGGGGTGCGAGGAGAGCAGGTGGTGCACGCTCTCCTTGGAGAAGGCGGGGGCGAAGAAGAAGGCGTTGAAGGGCTCGGCGCGCCGCAGGTCGCGGGTGGGGATGCGGGCGATCTGCCCGGTGACCTTCGTCAGTGCCGAGGCCAGTGCGGAGGGGCGGGCCGTGAGGATGGCGGCGGCCCGGTCGGCGGAGAGTTCGCGGTAGCGGGAGAGCAGCCGGGTCAGCAGGAAGCTGATGGCGTAGATGACCGCGCTCGCCAGGGTCACGGCGAGGACGATCAGCGCGGTGTTCTGGTCGCGGCTCCTCGTCACCCCGCTCCACAGCGCGGCCCGGGTGATGACGCCTGCGAGCACCCCGAGGAACGAGGCGATGGTCATGACGACCACGTCGCGGTGGGCGACATGGGACAGCTCGTGGGCGAGCACGCCCTCCAGTTCCTGCGGCTCCAGTCTGCGCAGCAGGCCGGTGGTCACGCACACCATGGAGTTCTTCCGGTTGCGTCCCGTGGCGAAGGCGTTGGGGACGTCGGAGTCGGCGACCGCCACCCGCGGCTTGGGCATGTCCGCCAGCGCGCACAACCGGTCGACCGCTCCGTGCAGCTCGGGCGCCTGGTCAGGGGTGACCTCGCGCGCTCCCATGCTGAAGGCGGCGATGCGGTCGCTGAACCAGAACTGCGCCACGAACAGAACGCCGGCGATCACGGCCACCGCCACCCAGGCCCCGTGCAGCAGGACGACCAGCGCTCCCACCACGACCACGTACAGCAGGCCGATGAGGAACATGGTCGTCGCCATGCGTGAGGTCAGTCCGCGATCCGGCGTGAATCGTGTCTGTGTCATGGTCTGTCGTCCTCCCAACCCGTGGCAGGCACGCAGCAAAGTGGCGTCCGGACCGGCCCGCACCCACCTGCCGCGCGGGCGGCCCGCAGCCGCGGACCCGGTCGGCGCCCGGTCCTCGTACCACCGTGTTGCCGCCCTCAGCACGATTCTCCCTCTTTCTCCCGTTCTGTGGAGAGTGCGGCGAGGGCGGACGGCAGGGCGGGGCGGCGGCAGCACGGGTCCCGGACGCCACAGGGCCCGGACGCCACAGGGCCCGGACGCCACAGGTCCCGGACGCCACGGGCGGGCGGCAGCAGCACGGGGCGGGGCGGGGGCCGGGCCTCAGCCGCCTTCGGCCCTCGCCGTGGCCGCGTCGTCCCCCAGCACACTCGGCCGGGGCCGCGGCACGCGGACGGTCCCGCGGGCCCCGGCCGGCAGGGCCCCACGCACCGCCGGCGTCCGCGGGGTGAGCCGGAACCGCCACCCCCTCCCGGGGGTGCGCTCCAGCCGGTAGAGGGTGGCCAGGGCCAGCGCCGCCCCCGCGTACCCGCAGGCCGCATAGGAGACGTCGGCGACCTGACCGTCGAGGAACGCCGCGAAGAGCAGGCCCACGGAGACCGCGGCGAGCCAGGTGCGGGTGCGGCCCTGCGCGGTCACCGCCAGGAGCAGAGCGCCCCACAGGAAGTACCAGGGCTGGACGGCGGGGGCGAACACCACCAGGGACAGCAGCGCGAGGCCGAGGCCGCGCTCGACCCCCACCGCGCGGGTCCGAGTCCACCAGTAGCCGATGGCGGCCAGCGCGAGGACCATGCCGGCGGTCCTCGTCAGCGACATCACGGTGCCGCCGCCCACCAGCCCCAGCCCGCCGGTGAAGGCCCCGAGCACCCGGCCGACGTCCGAGACGAGCGAGAGGACCCCCGCCCCGGAGACCGGGGTGGACAGGGTCGACAGCCACCCCAGGCCGTAGCCGAGCACCAGGGTGGCCGCGAGCACGGTCACGGCCGAGGAGACCACCACGGTCACCGCCCTGCGGGCGACCGCCCGCAGCCCGGCGGCCGGCGCGGGTATGAGGAACAGCAGCGCCAGCCCGGCCGGCGCCTTGACCAGCATCGCCAGCGTGATCACCACCGCCCCCCAGGCCGGCCTGCCGCGCCGGGCGACCACCAGCCCCGACAGGACCAGCCCGACCATCAGCGCGTCGTTGTGCGAACCGCTGACGAAGTGCACCAGTACCAGCGGGTTGAGCGCGGCCAGCCACAGCGCCCCGGCCTCCATCACCCCCAGGTCCCGGGCCAGGTTGCGCACGGCCCAGACGATCAGCGCCAGGCCGAGGAGGGCCACGGCCCGCATGCCGAGCGCCGCCGCGACCACGTGTTCGCCGGTCAGCCGCACCACGTGGTCGGCGAGCCACACGAACACCGGGCCGTAGGGGGCAGGCGTGTGCTGCCACATGGCGGGGACCGCGGCCGACAGCGGGCCGCCCAGGAGCGCCGGCCCGGCCTGGTAGACGTCCATCCCGCGCGCCGCCATGGCCCCCTGCGCGACGTAGCTGTACACGTCCCGGCTGAACAGGGGCGCACCGAGCGCCAGCGGGGCCGCCCACAGGCAGAGGGTCACCAGCATCTGGCGTGGCCCGCCGGCCGCACCGGAGGAGGCCAGCCGGCCCAGCCGCCACCAGGAGCACACCAGGACCACCAGCCCCGCATACCCGAGCGCCGCGGCCAGCAGGGTCAGGGCGGGTTGCGGCTGGAACCAGTGCATCACCGGGCGCAGCGCGGGCAGCGCCCCGGCCCGGCAGCTCGCCAGTCCCAGCGCCGCAGCGCCGGCCGCGCCCAGCCATCTCAGACGGACGGACTCCCCGATGCGGGATATGTGCACAGGGCCACCCTGCGAGTCCGGAACGTCACCCATCAGCGTCCTTCGCTTCGAAGCGGCGGTACTCCCGGCCCACGGCCCGGTACCGCGCACGCCGGAGTCACCCACCCCGCCTCCGTGCCGCAGCCGGACGCCTCGACCAGGACCACCACACCTGTCTCTCGGTGAACGGTGTATCACGCGCTGACGGAAAGCCTGACAAAAGTTCGAGGCCGGGTCAGCGGAACGACGATCTTCGCTGTCTTCCGGTTCCCGGCACCCCGCCGGGCGGCCCCCGGGACACCCGGGGCGACACGGTGAGCAACCAACCAGTCACCAGTGGTCAACACGGCGTGAGGGAGGCCGTCAGAGGCGCCGGCAGCCTTGCGCATAGGCTCGCCCCATGCGCCTGAGTACCGTCATCCTTCCCGTCCGCCGCTGGCACGAGGGCGGTCGCGACCAGTGGCAGCGGGCAGAGGACCTGGGCTTCCACGCCGCCTACACCTACGACCACCTGTCCTGGCGCTCCTTCCGCGACGGCCCCTGGTTCGGCGCCCTGCCCACCCTCACCGCCGCAGCCACCGCGACCGAGCGGCTGCGGCTGGGCACCCTGGTCACCTCGCCCAACTTCCGGCACCCCGTGACGCTCGCCAAGGAGCTGATCTCGCTCGACGACGTCTCGGGCGGCCGCATCACGCTCGGCATCGGGGCGGGCGGCAACGGTTTCGACGCCACGACGCTCGGCCAGGACCCGTGGACCCCGCGCGAGCGTGCCGACCGGTTCGGCGAGTTCGTACCGCTGCTGGACCGGCTCCTCACCGAGGACGCCGTGTCGCACCGTGGCGCGTTCTACTCGGCCGAGGAGGCCAGGAACATCCCCGGTTGCCTCCAGCGCCCCCGCCTGCCGTTCGCGGTCGCCGCGACCGGGCCGCGCGGGCTGCGGCTGGCGGCGCGGCACGGGCAGGCGTGGGTGACCACCGGCGACCCGAAGCTGTACGCGAAGGGCACGGCGGAACAGTCCGACGACGCTCTGCGCGGTCAGGTCGCAAGGCTCGGCGCGGCGTGCGCGGAGGCCGGCCGGGACGTGACGGAGCTGGACAAGGTCCTGCTCACCGGCTTCACCCCGGAGCGGTCCCGGCCGCTGGAGTCGCTGGACGCCTTCGTCGACTTCGCCGGCCGCCACCGGGAGTTGGGCTTCACCGAACTCGCGCTGCACTGGCCGATTCCGGACTCGGACTTCGCCGCCGACCAGGCCGTCTTCGAGCGGATCGCCACCGAGGCGGTCGCCCAGCTGGGGTGACCGCGACGCTCCGGTGCGGTGTGCGGCGGCCCCGGCCGCGGCACACCGTCCGTCAGGAGTGCCCCGTCCCGGCGGGCGCGGCGTGGCCGAGCAGGTCGCTCATGGTCTCCGCGGCGTGCACAGCCGCCGCGCCGCAGCAGTTGTTGAACAGGACGTGCACCTCGCCTGCCTGCTCGGCCATGGTGCGGATGCGCGGCGTCCACTCCGACAGTTCACCGGCCGTGTAGGAGTGCCGGAACCGCTCCTCCTTGGTGCCGGTCCCCCAGGCGCTGTTGCGCCCGTGGAAGCGGACCACCGCGAGGTGCGGGGAGGTGACCGGCGCGACCGGGGGGACGGAGGCGGGCAGTGTCTGGACCATGTCCACGGCCACGGCGGCGGCGTCCAACTCCCGCAGCAGCGCGGTCGTCCCGGCGCGCCGGTCCTCCCGCCACCAGCCGGGGTGCCGGAACTCCACCGCCACCGGCCACCCCGCCGCCCGTGCCCGGCACTGCCTCAGGAACGCCGCCGCCGCCCTTCCCGGAGCGAGTTGCCGCGGGAACTGGAACAGCAGGGTCCCCAGCCGGCCGGCGTCCCGCAGCGGGGTGAGGGCCGCGCTGAACCGGTCCCACACCTCGTCGAGCAGTCCGGGGTCGGTGCCGGCCCGGTCCCGCTGCCGGGCGAGGGCCGGACGCAGTTCGGCGGGCAGCGCGCTCGGCCGTGTCGGATGCCCGGTGAGCAGGGAGAACGCCTTCACGTCGAAGCGGAAGCCGGCCGGGGTGCGCTCGGCCCACAGAAGACTGTTGTGCCTGCTGGGCAGGGCGTAGTAAGTGGCGTCCACCTCCACCACGGAGAACCGGCCCGCGTAGTGGCGCAGCCTGCCCTCCGCGTCCCGGTGGCCTCTCGGATACCAGCCGCTGGAGACCAGCGCCCGGTCCGTCCACGAGCACGTGCCGACCCGGATCTCTCCCATGCCGCCCGCGTGCCCCGAGGGTGACGGGGACATTACCGCGGCGTTCCCCGCAGTTCCGGGCAGCCCGGCGCCCCAACCCTCGGGCGAGGGGGGCCCGGCTGTCCCACCGGCGCCCGGGTGTTGCCCGTCGCCTCCGGTCCGCCGAGGTGAGGGCCCCTCAGATGTGCTCCTCTTCGCACATCTGTACCGCCCCATGGGCGAAGATGTCGGGGTGACCGCCCGCCACCTGACAGAAGCCGCCCTGCCGTCCCCGCCCGCACGGCGGCCACGGCTGATCGCCACCGACCTCGACGGAACGCTGCTGCGCGACGACAAGACCGTCTCCGACCGCACGGTCGCCGCCCTCGCGGCAGCCGAGCGGGCCGGGATCGAGGTCTTCTTCGTCACCGGCAGGCCGGCCCGCTGGATGGACGTGGTCAGCGACCACGTCCACGGCCACGGCCTCGCCATCTGCGCCAACGGGGCGGCCCTGGTCGACCTGCACGCCGGCGGGGAGATCCTCCGCACCAGGCCGCTGGGGTGCGAGGAGGCGATGGGAGTGGTGACGGCCCTGCGCGAGGCGGCGCCCGGCACCTCCTTCGCCGTCGAGCGGGTGGACGGCATCCACTACGAGCCGCGGTACCCGCCCTTCCACCTCGACCCCTCCGCGGTGATCGCCCCTGCCGAGAAGCTGCTCTGCGCCGGGGTCTCGCCGCAGGACCGCCCGGTGCTCAAGGTCCTCGCCCACCACCCCGAACTCGACCCGGACGCCTTCCTGCTGCTGGCCCGCGAGCGGGCCGGCGCGCTCGCCTCGTTCACCCGCTCCAGCCCGACGGCACTGCTGGAGGTGAGCGGCCTCGGGGTCAGCAAGGCGAGCACCCTGGAGGCGTGCTGCCGGGAGCGCGGGGTCCGGCCCGAGGAGGTGGTGGCGTTCGGCGACATGCCCAACGACATCGAGATGCTGACCTGGGCCGGCACCTCCTACGCCATGGCCAACGCCCACCCCCATGTGCTGGACGCCACCACCCACCGCACGGCCTCCAACAACGAGGACGGCGTCGCCGCGGTGATCGAGCAGCTCGTGGACGGGCGCTAGCGGCCCTCCCTCGCCCGGCCCGGCCCTCCCTCGCCCAGCCCGGACCTCCCGAGCACCCCGGCCCGCGTGCACCCGGGCCCACGTGCGGCCGGGCCTCCCCGGCAGCCGGGCCCACGGCGGTCGGGGGCCTCCCCGGCCCCCGGGACCGCGTGCGGCGGGCGCTCCTCAGCCCACCCGGACGCCTCGGGCCGCCAGCCAGGCCACGGGGTCGACCTCGGAGCCGAAGTCGGGTGTGCGGCGGGCCTCGAAGTGCAGGTGCGGGCCGGTGGAGTTGCCGGTGTCGCCGGAGAGCGCGATCAACGCTCCGGGGCGGACCCTGCTACCGGGGGCGGCCACCACCGCGGACAGGTGGGCGTAGTGGGTGTACCGCCCGGGCCCGTGCTTGACGACCATGCTGATGCCGAAGGCGTCCCCGCAGTCGACCCGTTCGACGGTGCCGGCGCCCACGGTGCGTACCGGCGTGCCGACGGGTACGGCGAAGTCCTGGCCGGTGTGGGTGCTCGCCCAGTGCCCGCCGGTTCCACCGTAGGGGGCCGAGAGCCGGTAGCCGGTGACGGGCGGGGCCCAGCCGCTGTGGGGCGTGGTGACCGGTGCGGTCAACCCCGCCGCGTCGGCGGCGGCACGGGGCAGGCGCCCGCAGCCAGGGCTGGTGACGGCGGCGTGGGCCAGGGCCGTGAGCCGGTCGCGCGCGGCCGTCAGGCCCGGGTCGGCGGGGGCGTCGCGGTCGGGGGAGCGGCGGGCGGCACGGGAACGGTTCGCACGTTCCGCGTTGCCCGCCAGCCGCAGGACGGCCAGGCCGGCGTCCGCGAGCTGTACGGAGGCGCGGTACTCGGCGTCGTGGACGACGGGGGCCTCGTCGTTCTCCTGCGGTGTGGACCGCGTCGTCCGGCCGGCCGTCCCGGTTCCGCGGCCGGCAGCGACGCGGTCTGCGGGACTCGCACTCGGTGCCTGCCCCGCACCCAGGGGCCGCGTGAGCCGGTCCCCTGCCACGGCGGAGCGGCGCGCTGCGCGCAGGCCCGGGCGGGCGACGCCGCGGGTGGGGCGGGGCGCCGCCCTGGCCGCCCGGGTCGGGCGGTGGCCACCGGGCGCGGCGGTGGCCCGCTGTGCGTGCGCCGGCTGCCCTGAGGGGGCCGTCCCGAGCGTGCCGAGCGGCACTATCAGGCTGCCGGCCATGAGGCCGACCGCTGCCGTGGCCGTGCGCCAGAGCCGGGGGGACCGCGCCCTGCTGGTGGCGCGCTCGGTACGGTCCGGCCGCGAGGTCGAGGAACTGGAAGGGATCATGACCCATGTGTCCCCCCTCCGGGCCGACCGCTCCCCCGGCGCACCACCAACGGCGGACACCACCCGGCCCCCGGCCCCGTCCCTCCCCGGCTTCCGGACCTTCCGCCCCCGTCACCCGTGCGGCCCCGCGTGTCGGCCGGGCCGGTCCGGCGGTGCGGGCCCTGCGTGTCACCGCGGGTCGGCCCGGCCGGTCCTCGGAGCGGGCCCCCGCACTCCGGCCGGGGCCGGCGCGCCCCGTTCAGCGGCCGGCGCCCGCCACCTCCGGGGTTCGCACCGCGCCGTCCACGGCCCGCTCCCGGTCGAGCATGCGGCGGAAGGGTCCGGCCGTCTCGGCCAGTTCCCGGTAGGGGCCGCGCTGCACCACCTCGCCGCGGTCGAGCACCACCACCTCGTCGACGGCCTCCAGCCCGGCGAGGCGGTGGGTGACGAGGACGCTGCAGTGCCCCTCGGTGGCGGCGAGCAGGTCCGCGGTGAGGGCGTCCGCCGTCGCCAGGTCGAGGTGTTCGGCCGGCTCGTCCAGGACGAGGACGGGGAAGTCGGCGAGGAGGGCGCGGGCGAGCGCCAGGCGCCGGCCCTGTCCGCCCGACAGCCGGGTGCCGCGTTCGCCGATCATGGTGTCGAGTCCCTCGGGCAGCTCGGCGACCCACTGCGCGAGCCGGGCCCGGCGCAACGCCGACCACAGGTCCGCCTCCTCGGCCTCCGGCCTGGCCAGCCGGAGGTTCTCGCGCAGCGAGCTGTCGAAGAGGTGGGCGTCCTGGGCGCACAGCCCGACCAGCCGCCGGACCGCGTCGCCGTCCAGGTCGGCCGCGTCCGTACCGCCCAGGGTGTAGGTGCCCTGCTCACGGTCGAGGAAGCGGAGCAGCGTCTGCGCCAGGGTGGTCTTGCCGGAGCCCGAGGGACCGACGACCGCGACCCGGCGCCCAGGGCTCAGATCCAGGTCGACGCCGTGCAGGGCGGGCACCTGCCCGCCCTCGTGGCGGACGGTCAGCCCGCGCAGGCTCAGCGGGAACGGGGACTTCGGGGCCGCCTCCGGGTGCTCCGGCTCCCGTACCGGAGCGGGGGCGTCCAGCACCTCGAAGACGCGCTCGGCGGCCTTGCGGGTGCGCTGGCGGAACTGCACCGCGGCCGGCAGGGAGGCGACCGTCTCGAAGGCGGCGAGCGGCATCAGCAGCAGGACGGCCAGGTCGACACCGTGCAGGCGACCGCTGTGGACGGCCGGCACCGCCACGGCCGCGGCAGCCACCACGGTGAGGCCGCAGACCAGGGCGGAGAGCCCGGCGCCCACCCCGGCGGCGGCAGCGGACCGGGCGCTGACACCCGTCAGCTCCGCGTCGGCCTCGGCCACCTCGCCGCGGCGGGCGGGCAGGGCACCGGCGACGGTCAGTTCGCCGGCCCCCGTCAGCAGTCCCACCACACGCTCGGCGAGCACGCCGCGGGCCGGGGCCAGGCGGCGTTCGGCCCGGCGGGCGAGGCCGGCGGAGAGCACCGGCACCACCGCACCGGCGAGCACCAGCCCGGCCGCGAGGACGGCACCCGCCGCCGGCAGCAGCCAGCAGGCGAAACCGACCGCCGCGGCGCCGACCACCACGGCGGTGGCGACGGGCAGCAGCCAGCGCAGGAAGTGGTCCTGCACCGCGTCGACGTCGGCGACCAGCCGGGACAGCAGGTCGCCCCGCCCTCGGTCGCGCAGTCCGGCGGGGGCCAGGCGCTCCAGCCGCCGGTAGACGGCGACCCGCACGTCCGCCAGGATCCGGAAGACCGTGTCGTGGGAGACGAGCCGCTCGGCGTACCGGAAGGCGGCCCGGCCGATGCCGAAGGTCCTGGTCGCGGTCACCGCCACCATCAGGTACAGCACCGGCGGCTCCTGGGAGGCGCGGGAGATCAACCATCCGGAGGTCGCCATCAGTCCCACCGCGCTGCCCAGGGCGAGGCTGCCCAGGAGCAGCGCGAGCAGCAGCCGGGCCCGCCGCGTCCGGGCGAGCCCGGTCAGTCGTGCGGTGGCCCGCCGGCCCCGGCGGGTGCGGCCCGCCTCGCCGCCGGCGCTGCCCGTCGTCCGCGTGGCCGCCACGGACTCCGCCGCCGGTTCCCGGACCGCTGTCGGGCCGACGGCAGCGGGAGCGACGGCTGGCGCCCCGGCAGCGGTGGTGCCGGCGTCCTCGGGGAGAGGGCCGGTCAGGGCCACCGTTCGGTCGGCGACGGCCAGCAGCGCGGGGCGGTGCACGACCAGCAGCACGGTGCGCCCCTCGGCGAGCCGTCCCACCGCCTCGACGATCCCGGCCTCCGTGGCACCGTCGAGGTTGGCGGTGGGCTCGTCCAGCAGCAGGACCGGGCGGTCGGCGAGGAAGGCACGGGCCAGGGCCAGGCGTTGCCGCTGCCCGGCGGAGAGTCCGGCGCCCGCCTCCCCCAGGCGGGTCGAGAGGCCGTCGGGCAGGGCGTCGACGAAGTCGAGGGCGCCGGCCTCCCGCAGCGCCCGCCGGACCGCGGCATCGTCGGCCTCCGGACGGGCGAGCCGTACGTTCTCCGCGAGGGTGCCGGCGAAGAGGTGGGGGTGCTGGGAGACCCAGGCGACGTGGCGGTGCCATTCCTCGGGGGAGAGGTCGGCGAGGTCGACGCCGGCCACCCGGACCCGTCCCTCGCTGGGCCGCACGAAGCCCAGGAGCACGTTGAGGAGCGTGGTCTTGCCCGCACCGGAGGGTCCCACCAGGGCCACGGTCTCGCCCGCGCGGACGGTGAGGGAGGTGCGGGGGAGGGACGGGCGGGTCCGGCCCTCGTGCCGCACCACCAGGTCCTCCACCACGAGGTCGAGGTCGGCGCCGCGGGCGGGCAGGGGCCGCGAACCGGCCGGAGCGGGCTCGGTCTCCAGGACGGCGAAGACCTCCTCCGCCGCCGAGAGCCCCTCCGCCGCCGCGTGGTACTGCGCCCCCACCTGGCGCAGCGGCAGGTACGCCTCCGGGGCCAGGACCAGCACCGTCAGCCCGGTGGCGAGGTCCAGCTCCCCCTTGACCAGGCGCAGCCCGATGCTCACGGCGACCAGCGCGACCGACAGGGTGGCCAGCAGCTCCAGGGCGAAGGAGGAGAGGAAGGCGATCCGCAGCGTCCGCATCGTGGCCGAGCGGTAGTCGTCGGTGATGGCCCGGATCGACTCGGCCTGTGCCTTGGCGCGGCCGAAGACCTTGAGGGTCGGGAGGCCGGCGACCACGTCGAGGAAGTGCCCCGAGAGGCGGGAGAGCAGGCGCCACTGCCGGTCCGTCCGGGACTGGGTCGCCCAGCCGATGAGGATCATGAACAGCGGGATCAGCGGCAGCGTCACGAGGATGATGAGCGCCGACAGCCAGTCCCCGGTGGCGATGCGGACCAGGACGGCGACCGGCACCACGACGGCCAGCCCCAGTTGCGGCAGGTAGCGGGCGAAGTAGTCGTCCAGCGCGTCCACGCCACGGGTGGCCAGCGTGGTCAGTTCACCGGTGCGCTGGGTGGAGAGCCAGGAGGGGCCGAGGTCGGTGGCGCGCTCCAGCAGGCGGGTGCGGAGCTGGGACTTGACCCGGGCGCCGGCGCGGTGGGCCGCCAGCTCGGTGAGCCAGGAGACCGCACCGCGCCCCACGGAGACGGCGGCGAGCAGCACGAGGGGGGTGAGGAGCTCGCCGGCGGTGCGGTCGTGCTGGAAGGCTCCGACGACGATCTCGGCGATGAGCACGGCCTGCCCGATCACCAGTCCGGCCCCGGCGAGACCGAGGACCACCACGGCGACCAGGAAGCCGCGGGTGGCCCCGGCGTACCGGAGCAGACGCGGGTCGACGGGTTTCACGTGAAACCTCCTCCCTCGGAGGGTGCCGGGGCCGCCCCGGGGGTGGCCGGCTCGGCGGCGACGGTGACCGTGACGGTCAGTGGGCGCTGCTGATGTGCTGGGTACCGATCCGCTTGCGGAAGACCCAGTAAGTCCACCCCTGGTAGAGCATCACCAGCGGGGTGGCGATGCCGGCGCACCAGGTCATGATCTTCAGCGTGTACGGGCTGGACGAGGCGTTGCTGACCGTCAGGGACCAGTTGCCGTCCAGCGAGGAGGGCATGACGTCCGGGAAGAGCGTCAGGAACAACATGGCCACCGCAGCCGCAATGGTCACCCCGGAGAAGGCGAACGCCCACCCCTCCCGGCCCCGCTGGTTGGCGGCCAGGGAGGCCACCAGGCAGACCACGGCGAGCAGCATGACGCCCAGGCTGGCGGCGTTGCCGTGGGCGGCCTGGGTCCACAGCAGGAAGGCCAGGGCCAGGACGGCGGCGACCAGCCCCACGCGCAGCGCGGTACGGCAGGCACGGGCCCGGATGTCGCCGACCGTCTTGAGGGCGACGAAGACCGAACCGTGCAGCGTGAACAGGGCCAGGGTGACCAGGCCGCCCAGGATGGCGTAGGGGTTGAGCAGGTCGCCCAGCGAACCGACGTACTCCATGTGCGCGTCGATCCGCACGCCCCGCACGATGTTGCCGAAGGTGACGCCCCACAGGATCGCGGGGATCAGGGAGCACCAGAAGATGGCCCGCTCCCAGTTGGTCTGCCAACGCTCCCCGTCCCGCTTGACGCGGTACTCGAAGGCGACGCCGCGCACGATGAGGCAGAGCAGGATCACCAGGAACGGCAGGTAGAAGCCGGAGAAGAGGGTGGCGTACCAGTTCGGGAAGGCGGCGAAGGTCGCGCCGCCCGCGGAGAGCAGCCAGACCTCGTTGCCGTCCCAGACCGGGCCGATGGTGTTGATCAGCACGCGGCGCTCGGTGCGGTCGCGGGCCAGCAGCTTGGTCAGGACCCCGACCCCGAAGTCGAACCCCTCCAGGAAGAAGTAGCCCGTCCACAGGACGGCGATCAGGACGAACCAGACGTCGTAGAGATGCACGGCGGACTCCTAGTACGAGAAGGCCATCGGCCGGTCGCTGTCGGCGTCGTGGTGACCGCCGATCTTCGTCGGGGGGTTGAGGTCGTCCTCGGAGAGCTCGGGCGGGCCCGCCTTGATGTACTTGACCAGCAGCTTCGACTCGACGACGGCGAGGATCGCGTAGAGCGAGGTGAAGGCGATCAGCGAGGTGAGCACCTCACCCTGGGAGACACCGGGGGAGACCGCGTCGGAGGTCCGCAGCACGCCGTAGACCACCCACGGCTGGCGTCCCATCTCGGTGAAGATCCAGCCCCAGGAGTTGGCGATGAGGGGGAAGCCGAGGGTGAGCACGGAGAGCCGCCAGTACCAGCGCCCGATGCGGGTGGGCAGCAACCGGTTCCTGGCCAGCGCCAGGTTCGGGACCTCGTCCTCACCGGTCCGCAGGTGCTGGGCCAGCCAGAACTTCTTCCGGGTCAGCCACAGCCCCACCGCGCCCAGTGAGAAGGAGGCCATGCCGAAGCCGATCATCCATCGGAAGCCCCAGTAGGTGACGGGGATGACGGGCCGGTAGTCGCCGGGCCCGAACTGCTGCTGCTCGGCGTGGTTGACGTTGTTGATGCCGGGGACGGAGGAGGTGAAGTCGTCGTGGGCCAGGAAGGACAGCAGGCCCGGGATCTCCAGCTCCACCGTGTTGTGGCCCTTGGCGACGTCGCCGTAGGCGAACACCGAGAAGGGCGCGGGCTGTTCGGTGTCCCAGAGCGCCTCGGCCGAGGCCATCTTCATCGGCTGCTGCTCGAACATCACCTTGCCGAGCGTGTCGCCGCTGATGGCCGTCATGATGCCGCCGATGAGGAGGGTCACCAGGCCCAGCCGCAGCGAGGTACGCATGACGCGGACGTGCTTCTTGCGCATCAGGTGGAAGGCGGAGACGCCGACCATGAACGCCGCACCGGTGAGGAAGGCGGCGGTCAGCGTGTGGAAGACCACCACCAGCGTCGTGTTCTGGGTGAGGACCGCCAGGAAGTCGGTGAGCTCCGCGCGTCCGGTGGCCTTGTTGTAGTGGTACCCCGTCGGGTGCTGCATCCAGGAGTTGGCGGCGAGGATGAAGTAGGCCGAGAGGATCGTGCCGATCGACACCATCCACATGCAGAAGCAGTGGACCCGCTTGGGGAGCTTGTCCCAGCCGAAGATCCAGAGCCCGATGAAGGTGGACTCGAAGAAGAAGGCGATCAGCGCCTCGAAGGCGAGCGGCGCACCGAAGACGTCCCCGACGAACCGGGAGTAGTCCGACCAGTTCATGCCGAACTGGAACTCCTGGACGATGCCGGTGACCACGCCCATCGCAATGTTGATCAGGAAGAGCTTGCCCCAGAACTTCGTCGCCTGGAGGTACTTCTCCTTGCCGGTGCGCACCCACGCGGTCTCCAGGCCGGCCACCAGGGCGGCGAGCGAGATCGTGAGAGGGATGAAGAGGAAGTGGTAGACGGTCGTGATCCCGAACTGCCATCGGGCCAGGGTCTCCGGCGCCAACGCCAGGTTCATCTCAGGGCCCTCCTTACGTCGCCGTCTGCGGTTGGCATCGCCTCGCGCACAGATCACCAACGGGGACGAACATCCCCAAAGCGCGTGCGCTTGTGAAAGCGTTCACATTCACAAGCTATTATCACCCACCTGGCGGATCCCCCCAGACCTGGGGGTACGTGACGGTCCTCACGATGCGGAGAAGGCCGCCCGCTCCACCGCAAAGGCACCCCTGACCCCACCTGCGACACCGCTCCACGGCGGCACCGGACAGCAGCCGGCCGCCCCCGCGGACCGCGGACGAAGGACGCCGGCGGTCCCCCCGCGACGCGAGGAAGCGGGCCCCTCCGCGCGCGAGGGCGCGGGCCCTGCACGCGGCCCCCTACGACGAACGGCCCGCCCACCTCTCGGTGAGCGGGCCGCCGCCCGGGCCCGACCGGCCGCGGCTGCGCCGCGCGGTCGTCCTCCGCAGTCCTACAACTCGCCCCGGAACGCCTCGGCGACCGAGAGGAACAGCTCGTTCGCACGCTCCTCGCCGATGCTCACCCGGACCCCGTCGTCGAAGGGACGGACCACGACACCCGCGCTCTCACAGGCGGCCACGAAGTCGGCGACCCGCTCCCCCACCCGCAGCCAGACGAAGTTCGCCTGCGACTCCGGCACCGCCCACCCCTGGGCCACCAGCGCCTTCGCCATCTTCGCGCGCTCCGCCACCAGCGCCTCCACCCGCTGCATCAGCGCGGGCTCGCTGTGCAGCGAGGCGACGGCGGCGTCCTGCGCGAGCTGGCTCACCCCGAAGGGCACCGCCGTCTTGCGCAGCGCCGCAGCGACCGGCTCGTGCGCGACCGCGTACCCCACCCGCAGGCCGGCCAGCCCGTAGGCCTTGGAGAAGGTGCGCAGCACGCAGACGTTGGGGTGCTCCCGGTACAGCTCCAGGCCGTCCGGCACGTCCTCGTCCCGGACGAACTCGCGGTAGGCCTCGTCCAGGACCACCAGCACGTCCCGCGGCACCCGCGCCAGGAACGCCTCCAGCTCCCGCCGCCGTACCACGGTGCTCGTCGGGTTGTTCGGGTTGCAGACGAAGACGAGCCGGGTCCGGTCGGTGATCGCGTCGGCCATCGCGTCGAGATCGTGCCGCTCGTCCGCGGTGAGGGGAACCTGCACCGACCGGGCCCCGGCGATCTGGGCGATGATCGGGTACGCCTCGAAGGAACGCCAGGCGTAGACGACCTCGTCGCCGGGCTCCGTGGTGATCTGGAGGAGCTGCTGCGCCACGCCGACCGCACCCGTGCCGGTCGCCAGGTGCGCGGCCGGCACGTCGAGGCGGGCCGCCAGCTCGGTGACCAGAGCGGTGCAGCCCATGTCGGGGTACCGGTTGAAGGTGCCCGCAGCCGCGACGGCGGTCTCCAGCACCCCCGGCAGCGGCGGGTAGGGGTTCTCGTTCGAGGAGAGTTTGAAGGACACCGGTCCGTCCGCCGCGGCTGCCGGCTTGCCCGGCTTGTACGCAGGGATGCCGTCGAGCGCGGCACGCAGCCTGGGGGGAGTGTTCTCGCTCACCTCGGGTCCTCCTCGACCGGTGTCCGGTCCTTGTGGGGTGGGAACACCTCAGCCTAGGCCGCGGCCCGCCGGCACGCGTAGGGCGTGGCGCACACCCGCCCCGAGGCATGCGCCACAGTCCCGCAGCCCCGGCGTCACCGACCGTGACCAGCGGCCCGCCCAGCTCCACGTCACGGCGTACCGGCCCACCCGCCGCCCCGGCCCGTCTGCGCCCCTCCGCCGCCCAGGAGCGCGCAGGAAATGGGAGCGCGCCCCTTCCCTCCGGTCCGCGCCTCTGGCTCACGCCCTGGCGCGCATCACCCGAAGCGGTGACTTGAGACCTGTTCGATATCTGCGGGGGACGACAGGCCAGCCGTCACCTACGCCCGGCAGAACTGCGGCTCAGGAGAGAAGTAAGCTGCCAAACAACGGAACTGACGCCCCGTCACCTTGCAGAAACGTGCCTTTGAGCAGGCATCTCAGCATCACCGTGAGGGCCCACGGAGACCTCTACTATCGGCTCGCCATGACAGCAGCAGGGAAGCACCAGGTGAATCGTGCGGAGGCCGCACGCCCGAAGAACCGGCAGGGCCGGGCGGGCATCCGCGACGTGGCCGCCGCCGCCGGTGTGTCCATCACCACCGTCTCCGACGCCCTCAACGGCAAGGGGCGGCTCCCGGAGGCCACCCGCCGTCACGTCAGGGAGGTCGCCGACCGGCTCGGCTACCGCCCCTCGGCTGCCGCACGCACCCTGCGCACCGGCAAGTCGGGACTGATCGGCCTGACGGTGACCACTTACGGTGACGAACCGTTCACCTTCACCGAGTTCCCCTACTTCGCGGAGATGGCGCGGGCCGCCACCTCGGCTGCGCTGGCCCGCGGCTACGCCCTGGTGATCCTCCCGGCGCCCTCCCGCCGCAGCCCCGTCGACATCTGGTCCAACGTGGCGCTCGACGGCACGGTCGTCATCGACCCCGCCGAGGGGGACCCGGTGGTCACCGAACTCCTGCGGCACGGCATCCCCGTCGTCTCCGACGGCCGGCCCGGTGGCTCCCTCCCGGTCACCGCCTGGGTGGACAACGACCACGAGGCGGCCGTCTCCGGTCTGCTCGACCACCTGGCGGAGGCGGGAGCCCGGCGCGTCGGCCTCCTCACCGGCACCACCACCGACACCTACACCCGGCTGTCCACCACCGCCTACCTCGACTGGTGCCGCCGTCGGGGCCAGGACCCGGTCTACGAGGCGTACCCGGCGCACGACCCGGGCGCGGGCGCCCTCGCCGCCGACCGCCTCCTGGCCCGACCGGACCGGCCCGACGCGGTCTACGGCCTCTTCGACCCCAACGGCACCGACCTGCTGGCCGCCGCCCGCCGCTACGGGCTGCGCGTCCCGGAGGACCTCCTGGTGGTCTGCTGCAGCGAGTCCACCGCCTACGCCACCACCGACCCGCCCCTGACCACCCTCTCCCTCAAGCCCCGGCACATCGGGACGGCCGTGGTCCACCTCCTCATCGACGCGATCGAGGGGCACGGCGGCAGGGAACCGGTCCAGCAGATCGTCCCCACCCACCTCATCGTGCGGGCCTCCTCCCAGCGACGTCCCCCTCGGCGCGCCACGGTCGTCCCGCCACGCGAGCCCCGTGGTGAGTACTGAGCGGGGCGGAGGGGCACGACTACCGGGGGAGGGGCACGCCTCGCGGCGGCCCACGGACCGGCAGACCGCCCGACGCCGGCCGGGCGTCGCCGCCCCACGGCCCGGCCGTGGGGGCGCAGCGGTCGCGGTGAAGGCGGCGGGCCCTGACGGAAATACCGCGCAGACGGGGAGAAACCGACAGGGAACGCCGCTGCGGGGTGGAATGACCACCCCCGGGTGCGTCACAAGCAGCAAGCAGCGTTCCTATGATGGGCGCACGGCACCACGGACCGCCCTCGACCAGGCCGGGTCCCCGTGGCGCACGGCGGCGGCACAACGGTGGAGGGGTCGATGACTCAGGGGGCCGGTCAGGGACCCATGGTGCGGACCACGGAGGGAGAGCCTCCCTCCTCGGTGGTCCCCACGCCCGTGCCACCGGTCGCCGGCGGGGTCGCGTACCTGCGCACCGACACCCGCTCCTCGCCCTTCACCCCCTCGCCCTTCGACCCTCCGCCCGGTGCCGCCCTCCCCGAACCGCCCGCCGGCGGCACCACGGACGCCCCCGCCCCCGGGGTTCCCGCCCCGGCACCGGCGACCGCCCCGGCCGAGGACGTCCCCGAGGAGTACACCCCGACCGTGCGGGACCTCCCCGTCCTCGGCGGGCCCCTCGGCGAGGCACCGGCCGGACAGGGCCAGGAGGACGTGCCCGTCCCGCAGACCCGCTCGGCACAGGACCCCGCCACGGGCCCCGGGCCGCTGTACGTCGTCGGTGACGTCCACGGCTACCTCGACCAACTCCGTGCGGCGCTCGCGGCGGAGGGGCTCATCGACGCCGAGGGCCACTGGGCGGCCGGCACCAGCCGCCTGTGGTTCCTGGGCGACTTCACCGACCGCGGCCCCGACGGCATCGGCGTCATCGACCTGGTCATGCAGCTCTCCGCCGAGGCCGCGGCCGCCGGCGGCTACTGCAAGGCGCTGATGGGCAACCACGAGCTGCTGCTGCTCGGCGCCAAGCGGTTCGGCGACACCCCGGTGAGTTCCGGCGCGGGCACCGCCTCGTTCCAGGCGGCGTGGCTGCTCAACGGCGGCCAGAAGACCGACATGGACCGCCTGGAGGACCACCACCTGCAGTGGATGTCGCGGCTGGACGCGGTGATGGAGGAGGACGGCCACCTGCTGGTCCACTCCGACACCACGGCCTACCTGGACTACGGCGAGACCATCGAGGGCGTCAACGACACCGTCCACGACATCCTCACCCGCAGCGACGCCGACGAGGTGTGGGACCTCTTCCGGAAGTTCACCAAGCGCTTCGCCTTCCGCGACGAGGGCGGTGCCGAGGCGGTACGCCAACTCCTCGGCGCCTACGGCGGCCACCGCGTCGTCCACGGCCACAGCCCGATCCCCTACCTGCTGGGCGAGGTCGGCGGCGAGGACGGCGAGGACGGCGGCATCACGGTGGACGGCCCGCACGTCTACGCGGACGGGCTCGCCGTCGCGATGGACGGCGGGGTGACCATGGCGGGACAGCTGCTGGTCGTCCAACTCCCCCTGGTGGGCTGAGGGCCGGAGCACCGAGCCCCACGACACCGAGCCCCGGAGACCCCGAGGTCCCGAGGCCACCGGTTTCTCGGGGCGGTTCGGTGCGGTGCGCACGGTCCGGTGCAGACGGGCTCGGTGGGCGATGTTCCGGGCCTCGGTCTGCCGGTGGCCGATGTGATCCGTCCCCGTGCAGGCTGACTGCTCGGTGGCCGATGTGTTCCCGTCCGCATGCGGCTGGTCCCTGATGCCGTGCCGTCCCGGCCGTCGCCCCCGGCCGTGCGAACCCGGCCGTGCGCACCCGCCGGCCCCGCGGCTCCCGGTGGCCGTGCTTCTCCTCGGGGCTCCCGGTTGCCCCGGTCCGCCCCACTGCTCCCGACGGCCTCCACGCCCTGTGCGCCCCGTGCGCCACGTGAGTCCCATGAGTCCCCGACGTCTCCGGCGGCGCGCGGGCTCTGCTGCCCGAAGCTCAACTACGGCTCTGAACACCGCTTCCGGCGGGGCGTTTTCCGGAATCCCTCTGTCACGGACTTCAGCCACCGCCCTACCATCGACCTATCCGTAGAGGGCTTTCTTCCGCTTCCTTGAACGGCCCACTGCCGTCCACCGCCACGCCCTGCGGAGCATCGGGGGATGCGCGATGAACACCACATGGCACCTGGAAGGCGAGGACCGCGAGGACTTCGTCCGCCTGCTGGACGAGGCCCTGGCCAGCACCCGGGCGTCCGGCGGCCCTGCGGTCGCCGACCGGCCGGCGACCGGGCAACTGCGCCTCATGGCCCTCTCCGCCATGCCCGCGATCGCCGCCGGAGCCACCGCCGAGTACCAGCGCTACGTCCAGGTCCGTACAGCGGCCCGGACCGCACCGGCACCGGGCGGGCCCTCCGCACCACCGGCCGACGGGGGGACCGAGGAGCCGGCGGGTACGCGGGCCACCGGCCCCGCCACCATCGGTGAGGCGGCGGGCGCCGCCGAGGCCCGCCCCGCCCCACCCGAGGTACCCGTCCGCCCCGCAGCACCGGACGCGGCGGACGTGTCCGCCAGGGCCGAGGACGGCGGTGCGGGCAACTTCCCGGTGCTCCCCGCCCGAGCCGGGACCGGGACCGAGGCGGGACGGGGGGCGAAGGCGGGGGCGGTGGCGATGACCACGGTGCTGCTGCCGGTGCTCTCCGCCGTCGCGGCCGTGCTGTTCCTGCTCGTCGGCTACGTCACGCGGGCCCTCGTCCCCACCGACGCCACCGCGGGCGCCCTGGTGACAGCCGGGTGGATCTTCGCTCTCCTCGCAGCGGTCGGTGTGCTCGGCGCGATGGTGGGGCTGCTGCTGACCGCCCTGCGCAACGGTGGCCCGGCAGGAGCGTCAGCGAACGGGGGCCGGGACGCGGACGGGCAGCACTGCTCGGAGGTGGGGCGGGCCCGCGACGCCTGGCACGAGGCGCTGCTCCACCGCGGCATCGAGCCCTTCCTCCGCGAGGTGCTCACCGACCCGGCCACCGCCCCGCACCACGTACCCCGGCCGGGCCCGGCGGAGGACGACCGGTCGGCGGCGTTCGGCAGGCTCCGCCCCCGCCCCCGGCCCCGCACCACCGACCCCGGCCCCACGGCGGAGGCCGCGGGGCCAGGAGGCGACTGAGGGAGGCGGGGCCGGGACGGGGACGGCTGAGGGGAGGCGCAGCCGGAGCCGGGGACGGCTGGGGGGAGGCGCAGCCGGAGCCGGGGACGGCTGAGGGGAGGCGCAGCCGGTGCCGGGGACGGCTGGGGGCACGGAACCGGGAAGGGCCGAGGAGGGCGGGGCCGGCAGCCGCGCCGGTGAGCGGTCGCCGGCCCGCTGCGCGGCGACGGCAGCGCCCTCCCCGCCCCGGCCCCGGCCCGGCCGTCACCGCGGGGCGCGGGTCCTCACTCCGCCAGCGGCAGGTAGACCCGGTTCCCCGCCGCGGCGAACTCCGCGGACTTCTTGAGCATGCCCTCGGCGATCTCCGCCTCGGAAGCCGCCGGCTCGTCACCGCCGAACTGCTCGGTGATACTCCTGCTGATCTTCATCGAGCAGAACTTCGGACCGCACATGGAGCAGAAGTGCGCCGTCTTGGCCGGTTCCGCGGGCAACGTCTCGTCGTGGAAGGAGCGGGCGGTGTCCGGGTCGAGCGCCAGGTTGAACTGGTCCTCCCACCGGAACTCGAAACGGGCGTCGGACAGGGCGTCGTCCCACTCCTGCGCCCCGGGGTGGCCCTTGGCGAGGTCGGCCGCGTGGGCGGCGATCTTGTACGTGATCACGCCGGTCTTCACGTCGTCCCGGTCGGGCAGGCCCAGGTGTTCCTTGGGCGTGACGTAGCAGAGCATCGCGGTGCCCCACCAGGCGATCATCGCCGCGCCGATCCCGGAGGTGATGTGGTCGTACGCCGGCGCGATGTCGGTGGTGAGCGGGCCGAGCGTGTAGAACGGGGCCTCCTCGCAGATCTCCTGCTGGAGGTCGATGTTCTCCTTGATCTTGTGCATGGGGACGTGGCCGGGGCCCTCGATCATCGTCTGCACACCGTGCCGCTTGGCGATCGTGTTGAGCTCGCCCAGGGTGCGCAACTCCGCGAACTGCGCCTCGTCGTTGGCGTCCGCGATCGAACCCGGGCGCAGGCCGTCGCCGAGCGAGTACGTCACGTCGTAGGAGGCGAGGATCTCGCACAACTCCTCGAAGTGCTCGTAGAGGAAGGACTCCTTGTGGTGGGCCAGGCACCAGGCCGCCATGATCGAACCGCCGCGGGAGACGATGCCGGTCTTGCGGCGCGCGGTCAGCGGCACGTACCGCAGCAGCACCCCGGCGTGGACCGTCATGTAGTCCACACCCTGCTCGGCCTGTTCGATGACGGTGTCCTTGTACACCTCCCAACTCAGCTCCTCCGCCCGGCCGTCGACCTTCTCCAGCGCCTGGTAGAGCGGCACCGTGCCGATGGGGACGGGCGAGTTGCGCAGCACCCACTCGCGGGTGGTGTGGATGTTGCGGCCGGTGGAGAGGTCCATGACCGTGTCGGCGCCCCAGCGGGTGGCCCAGGTCATCTTCTCCACCTCCTCCTCGATGGACGAGGTGACGGCGGAGTTGCCGATGTTGGCGTTGACCTTCACCAGGAAGTTCTTGCCGATGATCATCGGCTCGATCTCCGGGTGGTTGACGTTGGCGGGCAGGACCGCCCGGCCGGCGGCGATCTCCTCCCGGACGAACTCCGGCGAGACGTTCTCGCGCACCGCGACGTACTCCATCTCCGCGGTGACCTCGCCCCGCCGGGCGTAGGCGAGTTGGGTCACCGCGCCCTCGCGTCCGCGCCGCGGCAGGCGGGGGCGGCCGGGGAAGACCGCGTCGAGGTTGCGCAACCCGCCGCGGGGGCTGGTGTGCCGCAGGCCGTCGTCCTCCGGCCGCGGCGGGCGCCCGGTGTACTCCTCGGTGTCACCGCGCGCGGTGATCCAGTTCTCCCGCAGCGGTGCCAGACCGCGGCGGACGTCGGTGTCGACCTCGGGGTCGGTGTACGGACCCGAGGTGTCGTACAGCGTCACGTCCCGTCCGTCGGTGAGGTGGACCCGGCGGACCGGGACCCGGATGTCGGGGCGCGAGCCGCTGAGGTAGCCCTTGTGCGAGCCGAGCGGCTGCGCGGCGGCGCCCCGGTCGGCTCCGGCCGCGTCCTCCGGGCGAGCGCCCTGCGGACCGTTTTCGGGCGTACGTGCATTCTTGAGAGTCATGAGAAGACCCACTCCCTACGCCGGCATTACCCGGTAACAGGTTCAGCGGTCGACGCAGCCGTCTCCCGGAGCCGGCCCGGTGCGCGTGCACACGCCCATGGCCCTCCGCGGAGGTCAGCGCCCTCTCAGCCCGGTGCTCCGAGCTCCCGCGATGGCAAATCGCCCCCACCGTAGCGGTCCGCCCCCGCACGTGAACAGGGGGCCCGGGAGCGGCCGGGGGGCGGGCGGGCAGACGGACGCCCCGTGACCGCCTGGGGCGGCACGGGGCGTGGAGGCCGGTGCGGAGCGGGTGCGCGGCGGTGCCGCCGGCGGGGCCGGGCCCTCGGGCCGGGGCAGCCGCGGAGGCCTCACCAGTCCTTGCGCGAGGCGGAACCGGAACCCTTCGCCCGCCTGACGAGGTAGAGCACCCCGGCGATGAGGGCGGCGGCCACCAGCACCTTGAACAGCAGGCCCACCAGGAACCCGATCAGCGTGCCGATCAGCCCGCCGAAGACCACGATCACGATGACGGGTACGGCGATCCACTTCACCCACCACGGAACTCCAGCGAAGACGTCCTTCACAGCCACCGCTCTGCCCTGCCTTCCGGGCCGCACGTCCCCGCACGGCGCCTCTCCCACGACGGATGTCGCCTCGTACCCCCGATGCTAGGACGCGGCGGGAGCCTGCGGGGCCCCCGTCGCCCCGGGCCCTTCCCTGAACCGACCCCTACGGGATGCGGAACCCCGTCCCCCGGAGCGCTCCCGCCCAGGGCCCCGCCGCGGGCCCCGCACGCCTGCCCGCCGTACACCGCGGACGCCTGGGACACGCAGGTCAGGGAGCGTCCGCGAGGGGCCGCCAGGGCCCGGTCGTACCCTCCCCGGGGGCCCGGGGGACGGGGCGGGACGAGGAGGGTCACGCCTCGGGCGGCGAGAAGACCACCATGACGCGGAGGTCCTCGGTGACGTGGTGGAACCGGTGCGGGGCGCCCGCCGGGACGTAGACCACGCTGCCCCGCGCCACCTGCGTCGTCTCCGCGCCCACGGTCAGCGAGGCCCGCCCGCTGACCACCAGGTACACCTCGTCCTGCCGGTGCGGCTGCTGCGGATCGAGTTGGCCGGCGTCCAGGGCGTAGAGCCCGACGGACATGTTCCGCTCCCGCAGGAACCGCAGGTACGCACCGTCGTGCGCCGCCCGCTCCGCCTCCAGCTCGTCGAGCCGAAATGCCTTCACGCCCCCAACTCCCTCATCGCTCTCCTCGTGGTCCCGCTGCGGCCACTGTCCCGGTCCCCACGGGCGGGCCGACGGCCTCGTCGGCGGTCGTGTGCCGCATCGCCGGGCACGCCCCGAGGGGTTTCTGCGACGATCCCACCCATGCGAAATCTTCTGGTCAAGACGGTCGCCAACGCGGCAGCACTCGCAGTAGCCGTCTGGTTGCTCGACTCCATCACGCTGACGGGGACCAACCTCGCCACCCGGGTGCTCACCCTGCTCGCCGTGGCCGTGCTGTTCGGGCTGGTCAACCTGCTGGTCAAGCCGGTGGTGAAGCTGTTCTCCCTCCCCCTGTTCCTGTTGACGCTGGGCCTGGTCGCCCTGGTGATCAACGCCCTGATGCTGCTCCTGACCTCGTGGCTGGCCGGCAAGCTGGATCTGGCCTTCCACGTGAGCGGGTTCTGGACGGCGGTGCTGGGAGGTGTGATCATCGCGGTGGTCTCCTGGGCGGTGCACGCCGCCCTGCCGGACGACGACTGACAGGTCTGCGGGTGCGCCCCAAAGCCACGTCGAGGAGGGCACATGACCGGTGACAGCACCCGCGCGGTACGGGCGGGGCTCCCTGAGCCGGGCGCCTACGAGCCCGCGCTCCCCGGGCCCGTGTTCGCTGCCCACTACCACCTCCCCGGTGAGGCGGTGGGTCCGTACACCTATGGCCGCGACGCCAACCCGACCTGGACACGGCTGGAACAGGCCGTCGGGGAGCTGGAGTCCCCGTCCGGCGGTGCCCACACCGTGGCGTTCGGCTCCGGCATGGCCGCCGTGACCGCCGTCCTCTTCTCCTGCCTGCGCCCCGGTGACGTGGTGGTACTGCCCAGCGACGGCTACCAGTTGCTGGCGACCGTGCGCCAACGCCTCACCGAGTTCGGGGTGGTGGTGCGCACCGCCCCCACCGCCGGCGACGCCCAGCTCGACGCGGTGGCGGGCGCCCGGCTGCTGTGGCTGGAGACGCCGTCCAACCCCGGCCTGGACGTGTGCGACGTGCGTCGGCTGGCCGCGGCGGCACACCGGGAGGGGGCGCTGGTGGCGGTGGACAACACGCTGGCGACCCCGCTCGGACAGCGTCCCCTGGAGCTGGGCGCCGACTTCGCGGTGGCCAGCGGCACGAAGGCGCTCACCGGCCACGGCGACGTGCTGCTCGGGTACGTCTGCACGCGGGACGCCGACCTGGCCGACCGGGTGCGGTCCTGGCGCAAGTTGAGCGGTGCCGTCCCCGGCCCCATGGAGAGCTGGCTGGCGCACCGCTCGCTGGCCACCCTGGCGCTCCGGGTGGACCAGCAGGCCCGTACCGCCCTGGCGCTGACCGGGATGCTGCGCGACCGCCCCGAGGTCACCTCGGTCCGCCACCCCGGCGCGCCGGGCGACCCCGCGCACGAGCCGGCCCGGCGGCAGATGCACGGCGACCGGTACGGCTGTGTGGTCTCTTTCACCCTGCCGGACCGGGCACACGCCGAACGCTTCCTGGCCGCCCTGACCCTGGTCGACGACGCCACCAGCTTCGGCGGGGTCCGCTCGACCGCCGAACGCCGGGGGCGGTGGGGCGGGGACGACGTGCCGGAGGGGTTCGTGCGCTTCTCGGTGGGCGTGGAGGACACCGACGACCTGGTGGCCGACGTCGCCCGCGCCCTGGACGAGGCGGCCCGGCGACCGTAGCGAAGGGCGCCCGGGAGCCGTTCCGTCCCGCGGAAGGGGCACCCGGGCGGCGTCTCCCCGTGGCGGGCGGCCCCTGCGCGTCCTCCCTCCCCGGCGGACGGGGCCCCGGCCGCCCGGCACGCCGAGTGACCGGCGCACGCAAGTCCGCCCGGCGGCCGGGCACTTCGCGCACACCACCGGAACCGGGGGTTTCGGCAGGGGGACGCCGCGGCATCTGTGGCGTATGACCGCACGTCCAGTCGTCAAGCGCACCGCCCGCGCCGTCCTTCTCGACGGGGAGGACCTCCTCCTCATCAAGCGCACCAAACCCGGACATCCGCCGTACTGGATCACCCCGGGAGGCGGCGTCGAGCCCTCGGACGCCACGGTCCTCGACGCCCTGCACCGCGAACTCGACGAGGAGTTGGGGGCGGAGGTCACCGACGTGCTGCCGGTGTTCGTCGACACCGTCGAGCACTTCGACGAGGAGGGCGAGGACGGGGTGAAGGTGCAGCACTTCTTCCTCTGCCGCCTGAAGTCGATGGACCTCGCCCGCCGGCACGGCCCGGAGGTCGAGGAGCCGTGCGGCGAGTACGAGATCGTCCGGGTCCCCTTCACCCGTGTCGGCATCGCCTCGGTGGAGGTCGTGCCGCTCTCGCTCCGCCACTTCCTGGACGGCAACATCGAGGGCGTACGGGCCATGCACGCCGTCGACTTCGGGTGAGGCAGGACTGCGCATGACCCACGCTTCCGCGTGAGGCACGACTGTCCTGCGTCACGGTTCCGCTGGGCCCGACTGCGCGTCAACCACGGCCTCGCCCGGACCGACCTCGGCACGGGGCGACTTCGCGTGCGCCCGTCCCGGCGAGGCGACTTCGGGGGCGGTGCCGGGCGGCGTACGCCGCCTCGCGGTGGGCGGCGGCACGCGGCCCCCGCCCACCGCCTGCGGAGCCGGTCAGTCGAACCAGGCGAAGGAGCGTTCAGCTTCCTGCGGGCGCCGCGACCGGCCGTCGTCCGCAGCCGGCTCCTCCCCCGCCTGTCCGCCGTTCCAGCCGTTGCCCGCGGTCCGGTCGGCGACCGCAGGGAGCCATGACCTCTCCGCTTCCACCTGCGGGCCCGGTAGCGCCGCGTCGTCGCCGGAGCCCGCAGCCGGCCAGGGACCGGCGTCCGACGCCGGCCAGGGGCCGGTCCCGGCCGCCACCCAGGCATCCGGCGCCGTCGTCACCGGAAGCGTCTCCTCCAGCGTGCCGGCGTCCAGGCCCGCCCGCTCCAGGGCCCGTCGGGCCTCGCGGCGGAAGCCCTCCGGGGTCTGCGGGGGCACGGCCGCCTCCGCCGGGTACTCCACCGGCCCGCCCGCCGTCACCGCGGCCTGGACGACCGATGCCTCCTCGGCCGCCTCCGCCGCGGCTCCGAAGAAGTCGCCGCCCTTGTGGCGCTTGTCGTCGGTTCCCCACTTGCGGTCGCTGCCGTCCTGCGGCGCCACCCGGACCATGCGGGGGATGTGCTTACGGCAGTGGATGAAGGCCTCCTCCACCTCCACCTCCACCCAGAGCTGCGGACGCCGCCCGGGGGCGGTCTCGAAGGGCAGGTCGGGGTGGCGTTCGCGCATCTCCTCGTCGAGGCTGATCCGGGCCTTTCCGTTGACGTGCAGCCCGATGCGGTCCCGGGTGAAGTCGATGAACATCATGCCCAGTTGCGGGTTCTCCGAGAGGTTGCCGACGGAGGCCAGGACGCCGTTGCCGCGGTACTCCGGGTAGGCCAGCGTGTGGGCGTCGAGGACCTGCACGAATCCCGGCGGACCGGCCCGGAAGGTGGAGTCGCACTCGCCCTTGCGGTCGGCGGTCGCCAGGAAGAACATCTCCTGGCGGGCCACGAACTCCTGCATCTGCTCGTTGAGCCGGTCCAGCATCTGCTCGTTGTAGAAACGATCCGCCCGTTCCGTCGTGCCCATCCACCGCTGCACGAGGTGCTCGCCGTCACTGCCCGGCCGCTCGGGCATGACCTCCGTGTGACCGCCCTCCACGACGCCCGGTACGGACATGTACGAGGCACCCGGCGCGTAGGTCCGCGAGCCGGACGAGAGGTGGGCGGGAGGCGTCCAGGTGAGGCCGGCCGTCCCCCTCGGCAGGATGGCCGACGACCGGGGGACCGCCACCGGACGGATCGTGGGCGGGAGATACGGCTCGGGCACCGCGGCGGCGACGGCCGGAACCAGCTGCTCCGGTTCGGGGCCGGCAAGGACCTGCCCCTGGGCTCCGGAGGTGGCAGAAACCTGCTGTGGGCGCGCGGCGGCAGGGGGAGCCGGCTGCTGGGACACGGCGGACGCGTCGGAAGCCGGCTGCTGGGGCACGGAGGCGTCATGGGCCGGCTGCTGAGGCACGGGCGCGGCCGCGGACGGCCGTTGGGGCGCAGGCTCCTCAGGTGCGTCGGTCGCACCGGACGCACCGGCGGCACCGGCGGCCCCGGTCGCGGTGGTGGACGTGCCGAAGGCGACGGCGGACGCGTCGGACGCCGGGGGCGCGACGGCGGACGCACCGGATGCCGGAGGCGCGGAGTTGAGCGCGGACCCGGTGGTCGGGTAGGCGGAGCCGCCGGGCTCCGAGGAGGCGGACGGGGCCGCTCCCGCGGTGGCGGAGACGGTCCGGGATCGCGCCGCCGGGTCCTGCTGGGGCAGCGGGCCGGCGGGTCCGTCGCGGCGGGTGGCCTCCTCGGGCCCCGTTGCCGCCTCAGGGCCGGTGGTGTGAGCCCCACCCACGGCACCGCCGCCGAAGGCGCGTGCGTCGCTCAGCGGGACGACCGTTGCGGGAGCCGTCTCCCGGCCCGTCGGGGAGTTCTGCCCGGTGGCGGACGACGAGGCTGCGGACGTCTCCCCGCCGGTACCGGCGGGCGACTCTCCCCCGGGGCCGGCAGGCGGGGCCGACGCCGTGGCGGAGGCGGCCCGTTGCTCCGTCTCGGCTGCGGCCCGGGCGGCCAGTCGCGCGCGGCGCCGGGCGGAGATGGCCGGCTCCGGGGCGGGCACGCGCAACGGCAGGCCCGCGGCCGTCATGGGCTTCTCCTCGCCCTCCGCGCCGGCCGCGGCTCCGGTGGACGCGGCCTCGGGGGCTTCGGCCTCGCGCGAACCGGTCGGTTGTGCCTCGGGAAGGGGGCGTTGCGCTGCCTGCGGCGCGGCGTGCCGCGGTGCCGTGGCGGGCGGTTGCGGGCGGTCAGCGCCGGGGGCGGCGTCCCGTACCTCCGCAGTGCCGGACGCACCGGGAACCTGCGGCGTCAACGGCTCAGCCGGGGCGCCGGCGTGCCGGGCCGGACCTGCGGCGGCCTCGGACCGGTCGCCGGCCTCCTCCCGGGGGCCCTGCTCCCGCTCTTGGCCGTATCGATCGTGCACTGCTCCTCCGTCGTGTGTTCCCGGTGCCACCACTCATCCGTTGCCGGCGCCCAGCGGCGTCGGCTGCCGTCACGGGTCGCCCCGAACCGCCGTCTCACAGGTCCGCGGTGGGCGGAGCGCCGGCGGCGATCAGCTCGTCCAGGGAGTCGTGCCGTATGCGTGCGGTCGGGATGCCTGCCCCGACCAGGGCCTCCACACCGCTGCGGATCATTCCGGGCGGTCCGGAGAGGTAGCCGTCGTATCCGCTCCACGGCCCGTACCGTCTGACCGCCTCCGGGAGCTGGCCGACCACGCTGTCCAGCACATCGGCGACGGGTGTCTGCAGGACGACCGGCCGTACCTGGAGCCACGGGTGGGTCTGGGCCAGGCGCAGCATGGTGTCGATGTCGTACAGGTCGTGGTCGCTGCGCGCGCCGTAGAAGACGTCGACGGGTCTGCGTCTGCCGTGTTCGGCGACGTCCTCGACCAGCGCCTTGATGGGCGCGATGCCGGTGCCGCCCCCGAGGCACAACAGACCGTTGTCCCTGGTGTGGTCGACCGTCATCGTGCCTGCGGGCGCGCCCAGGCGCACCACGTCACCGGCGCGCGCCCGGTGCACCAGCGCGTTGGAGACCCAGCCCGCCGGAATCGCCTTGACGTGGAAGGAGAGCAGGCCGTCCGAGCGGGGGGCTGCGGCGAAGGAGTAGTGGCGCCAGACCTTCGGCCACCACGGCGTCTCCAGGCTCGTGTACTGCCCGGCCTGGAAGGGGTACGGCTGGTCGGGGCGGACGGTGACCACCGCGATGTCGGGGGTGCGCAGCTCGTGCGAGACGACCTCGGCCTCCCAGTAGGCCGGTGCGAAGGCCTCGTCCTCGGCCGCCGCGTCGATCATGGTCTGGGATATCTCGGTGTAGGCCCGCACCCATGCCGCTTCCGCCTCCTCGCCCCAGGTGTGCGGGGCGTACCGCGACAGTGCGGCCAGCAGGCACTCGCCGACGGCCGGGTAGTGCTCGGGCAGCGTGCCGTACTTGCGGTGGCCGCGCCCGAGATGGGTGAGGTACTCGTTGAGCCGGTCGGTGTCGTCGACCTTGCGCGCGGCGGTCAGCAGGGCGCTGAAGAGCCGGTCCCGCTGGGTGTCCATCGACGCCGGGAACAGGTCGCGCAGGTGCGGGTGGCGGACGAAGAGCAGGGCGTAGAAGTAGGCCGTCAGCTTGTCGGCGATCGGCTCGACTTCCTCCAGCGTGCGCCGGATCAGTATCGCGTCGGGGGAGCCCTCGTCGGTCGGACCCGCCACCGAGGAGGATTCCGCCGCCGGACCGGTCGCGGGGAGCGGGTGGGTGGGCTCCGGTGGCGCCGCCGGGCGGTCGGCGGCCGGCGCTTCGGCGCGCCGGGGAGCGCCGGGTGCGTCGGCTGCCGGACGTCGGTGGGGCGGGACGAAGACGTCGGAGGACGCCCGTGCGAGGTGGGCCTCCTCCGCGCTCCGGGACGCCGCGCCGCTGTCCTGTCGACCTGGTTGGCCGTCGGCACCCGGCCCGGGCACCGGACGGTCCCCCTCGGCGGCGCGCCGGGGCTCCGCGGGGGCGCTGAACCAGGACGAGACGGGGGCGGCGGCCTCTTGGGTGGACCGCTCCCGCGGCGCGTGGCCCACCTCGGAGGAGTCCGGGTGCCGCGGGGCCGACGGCATGGAGCCGTAGGCGGGCCCGGCCGAGTGGTGTGCGGGTCCGGCCGCGTGGTGTGCGGGTCCGGCCGGCTCCTCGGCCGGTGCTCCGGGCCGCTGCGCGGCCGGTTCGAAAACGCTCGTGGCGGGGGCCGGTGGCGTCCACGGCCCTCGCGTCGGCGTCGGCGTCGGCGCAGGCTCGCGCGTCGGTGCCTGGACCTCGTCCTCGGCGGGGTGCGGTGCGGCGGGGTGGCGGGCGGCCGCGGAGCTGTGGGAGGCGGTCGGGTGCGGTGGCTCCGGGCGGTACCAGCCTGCTCCTTCGCCGGTCACCGGCTCCTGCCCGCGGAGCGGCGAGGACGTGCGGTGGCCGCGGTGGTCGGGCTCCGGCTCGCGGGAGACGCCGTGACGCTCCTGCTCCGGCTGGGGCCCCTGGTCCCCCCTGGCACGGCCCTCCGCGGCGGAACCTGCGGCGGCCGCCCCTGCGGCACCCCGTTCGGCAGCGGTCCCCACCGGGCGTATCGGGCTCACCGGGCGTTCCGGGCCGGCAGCCGCGGCCTCGTCGGGACGGGCCGGGTCCGCGTCCTGCTCCTCACGCGACTTCTTCGCGCGAGTGAACCAACCCCAATCGCCACTGTCGCCGCCGGACGAGCCGTTTCCGGCTGCCGTGGTGGTCGGAGCGTCCATGGTCTGCCTCGCCTCGAACGTCTTTCACTCGTTTTCGCAGTTTCCTCACAATAAGGAACCTGCCCGAAATCCCCCGCACCGCTCCGGAATTGTTATTCGTCTCCTACCAACCGGCAACGCTCTCCAAAGCGGACAAGCTCCATCCTCGGTACGTACGGGACGCTTCCGTCACCGTCTGACGGCGAACGGGCGCCTACCCGCGGGGCGCTCCGGTCCGCACAGCCTGCCATCGTCACCCGGAACGGGCCCCATCTCTCTCCGGAACCCGCGCGACGACGCCGTGCGCACGCTAAGCTGGCAGGCTCTGCGCGTCCGCTCGGGTTCACAGCGCCCCGCAACCGGGCGGAGATACATGTTCCACGAACCGTGCCAGACGATACCGGCACCGGGGGAAACCACAACACCCGGCTTCTACGCCCCGGTCCGGTCCCTACGCCCGGTGATCCTCCCCACAGCCGGAATGCATCGCCCCGCACGGAATGCAACGCCCTTTCACTGAAAATAATGCCCCGTCAGATCACCGGTCCGGCCCGCTATGACCTCTCTCCGCTACCGTTCGGTCTCGCTACGCCACCTCCGGAGCCTTTGTGCTCCCCCACCCGAGCACCGGACCGAGGCTGCACAGCACCTGACGAGCGCCCTGCGAGCCGCCGTTGCGAGGTGGCTCCGAGCGCTGCGCACGAGAATGCCGTACCCGCGGTAAGGAAGACCCGGGGGACCCGCGTTCCCCGTCCGGGCGCGGTTTACGCTTCCCCCCATGAGCCCTGTCGAGATCCGCCGTGCGACTGCCGACGACATCCCCGCGATCGTCGCCATGCTGGCTGACGACCCCCTGGGCGCCGCCCGGGAGACCCCGGACGACCTGCGGCCCTACCACGAGGCGTTCGAGCGGATCGCCGCCGACCCGAACCAGCACCTGGTCGTCGCCGTGCGGGAGGGGCAGCCCATCGGCACCCTCCACCTCAGCGTGATCCCCGGCCTGTCCCGGCGGGGCACGGTCCGCTCCATCATCGAGGCCGTACGCATCCACAGCGATGTCCGCAGCGAAGGCCTGGGTACCCGGCTGATCACCTGGGCCGTCGAGGAGTCCCGCACGCTCGGCTGCCAGTTGGTGCAGCTCACCTCGGACGTCACCCGGGTCGACGCCCACCGCTTCTACGAGCGCCTCGGCTTCGAGGCTTCCCACCTGGGCTTCAAACTCAGCCTCTGACCTCACTGCCGCAACGCACCGGGGCTTGTGAGCCGGGCTCGGTCGGTCCGGAGCGGCTTGTGTGCCGCGTTCCGTCAGTCTGGTCGGTCAGGGTGCGGCCTTCCGCCGGTCGGGGGCGGTCACGGTGCAGCTTCCGCCGGTTCAGCCTTCTCCCAGTCCGGTCCCGGGGGCGCTCCGTGCAACTCTCCGGCCCCCCGTGCCAGGTGCCGGCCCCGGCCACCTCGTGCGGTCCCAGGTGGTGCGGTCCCAGGCGCAGTCAGGTGGCTCCTCAGACCGGCGGGCCTCAGTCCGGCGGGCCTCAATCTGGCGGGTCTCAGTCCGGTGGGCCTCAGTCCGGTGGGCCTCAGTCCGGTGGGCCTCAGTCCGGTGGGCCTCAGTCCGGTGGGCCTCAGTCCGGCGGGTCTCAGTCCGGTGGGTCTCAGTCCGGCGGGTCAGCGGCTTCCTCCGAGAGGTGGCGCTCCAGTTCGCGGAACGACTCCGCCACCCGCCGCGCCCCGTCGTGTTCCTCCGCGTACCGCTCTCGCCCCCGCGCCTTGCTCGCACCGCGCTCTCCCGACGGCTCTGCCGCGCCTGCCGCGCGTCGGCGTGTTCGGTAAGCCCTCTGCCGGCAGGCGGCTCCGCAGTAACGCGCCGGACGTCCCGTCCTCGCGGCGCCCACCGGTTCCCCGCAGCCCGCACAGGCTCTTTCGTCACGCTTCCGGGCTTTCCTGGGCAGTTTCGTCACGTGTCGCCCGGGACGCAGGGCATCGATCGCCAACAGCGTCGCTCTGCCGGGCACCCCTGAGGGTCCGCCTCCCGCCCGCTCCGCGGCGGTCCGTGCTGAGCGCCGGGCCGCCGCACGCTCCATGGCCAGGCAGCCGGCGACCAGCGTCCACACGTCCTCGACGAGCACGTCGCCCCGGACCGCACCGGCCCGCCGAGCCCTCTCCAGGAGGACCTCCAACGCTCTGTCCAGCTCGCGTTCGGCTGCCGGCAACGCCCCCGCATCGGCACAGCCGACCTCCGCCAGGGCCTCGGACAACGCACCGTTCTGACTCGCCACCCGCACCATGGACGCGAGGAATCGGAAGAACACCAGGTCAGGACGGTCGACCTCGGCCAGGTCGCGCGCTGTGAGGGTGAACAGCCGGATGCGGTCCTCCACCGTCGCGCGGAACAGGGCCTCCTTGGACGGGAAGTGCCGGTAGACCGTGCCGGCTCCGACCCCCGCCCGTCGCGCGATCTCCCCGAGTGAGGTTCTCGAACCCCGCTCCTCGAACGCCTCCCTCGCCGCACGAAGCACCTGCGCACGGTTCCGCCGCGCGTCAGCACGCTCCGGCGATCCGGCACGACGTTCCGCCACCCGCGCCTCCTCCTGCCTCCGGACGGCACCGGCCGACCGACCAGCAACCGGGTCGTAGGTTCCGATTCTATCCAGCACCTCCCGACCACCGCGGTAACCGACCTCCCGCACCGGGCCGGGAAAGACGGAACCGGCCGGGGAGGGACCGGACGAGGAGGGCCTGAACGAGGAGGGCCTGGACGAGGAGAGACCGGACGAGGTGGGACCGGCCAGGGAGTGCCCGGACGAGGAGCGACCGACCGAGGAGGGAAGGAGCGGGGAAGAGCACACCCGATGTCAGGCAGGACAGGACACCGAACCGACGGGAAGAGCACGCCGAACCGGCGAGAGCAGCGCGCTCGACGTGAGGGCAGGGCAGGGCACAGCTGGGCGCCCGGACCGACGGAGGACGCGTCGGACGTGAGGGCAGGGCAGGGCACAGCTGGGCGACCGAACTGACGGAGGACTCCTCGGACGTGAGGTGGGGTGAGGCACCGAACCGGCGGATGCCCGGGCGGGGCGGGCTGGTTGTCCGAGTCGGGCGGCCGAGCGTCCGAAGGGCCCGTCACTCCGGAAGGTCGGAGTACCTCGTCAAAGGCCGCCGATGTTTCACGTGGAACGAGCGCCGGACCGTCCATGGGTCATGGTCCGGCGCGGTCAGGCTGCCCGCGGACACCTGAGGCGTCCGCGGGCGGTGTGGCTCGGTGACCGGTGGCTCAGCGTCCGGTGACCTCAGCCCAGGCGGTGTCCGCGAGGCGGGCGGCGGCCTCCAGGTCCACTGCGTGCCCCAGCGCCTGCATGCCGGCGCCCAGGGCCGCGAGGGATGCCCGGACCACGTCCTGGTCGGCGGCCTGACCGTAGTGGTTGACCCGGATCATCTCTCCGGCCAGGGCTCCTGCGGCGGCCTGGACGGGAACCGAAGCGTCTGCGGCCAGAGCGGCGGTGACCACCTGGCGGGCGTCCACTCCCGCAGGGGTGCGCACCGTCGTGGCGGCAGGGGCGGCGTCCTGGTCACGGATGACGTACGGCGTGAGGCCGCCCAGTTCCGGCACACCGGCTCGCGTCGCCGCAGCGGCGGCCCGGTGACGCTGGATCGTGCGGTCCAGGCCCTCTGCCTCGATCCGGTCGACGGCCTGCTCCAGGGAGAGCATCTCCCACTGGGCGGGGGCGTGGGGCAGCGCTGCTCGGCCCCGGTCCCACCAGCGCTCCTTCCAGTCCAGGAGCGAGAGGTAGGACCCTCGCGGGGCCTGCTCGTTGGCCGTGATGCGCTCCCAGGCGCGGTCGCTGACCGACACCGAGGAGACGCCCGCGGGCCCGGCGAGGGCCTTCTGTCCGCCGATGATGCACAGGTCGACCCCCCATTCGTCCGTCAGCAGCGGCTCGGCTCCCACCGATGCGACCGCGTCCAGCATCAGGAGAGCCCCGTGGTCACGCACGAGGGCACCGATCTGCGCCACCGGGTTGGTGTTGCCGGTGGCGGCCTCGGCATGCACCAGCGAGACGAAGTCGATCTCGGGGTTCTGCCGAAGCGCCTCAGCGACCTGCTCCGGGGCCACGGCTCCCGTGAAGGGGGCCTCGATCGTGACGACCCGCGCCCCACAGGAACGCAGCCAGCGCCCGAAGGTCTCGCCGTACGGCCCCGTGATGATGTTCAGCGCCACGGTCCCGGGGCCGGCCACCCCGCGGATGGCGGCCTCCAGGGGCAGCAGCGCCTCGCCCTGCATCGTCACCACGTTCGCGCGCGTCCGCATCAGGGACGCCACCTTGTCCTCGATGCGCGCGAAGTGCTCAGCGGTCAACGGCGGCAGGTCCAACAGGACGGGGGCATCAACGTTCGCAGTCACGACGGCCTTCCAGCGGGTGAGAGCCGCTCTCGCCACGGCTCCGGGTCACGCCCGACTGTACGTCCGGCGCTCTCCGGCGCCCCACACCGGCGGCAGGAGGCATCCTCACCGCCACCGCCTCAGCAGCCGCAACCCTCCGACCCGGCCGGGCCGGCACCGCTCCGAGGCCGGGTGGCCTGCGGGCTCGGTGCCGGCGCTCGGGCCGCACCCCGACGAGGCTCCGGGCCGGCGGGCACCGGCTGTGCTGGCGAGGCCGTCGAGTCGCTCTGGGCCGGGGGCTCGGAGGGCGTCGGTACGGGCTCGCTCATGCCCGGAACGCTGGTGGTGCCCCGGTGTCAGAAGGACCACGGTCGACCGGCAACTCCCTTGTCGGGTGGGGGTTTCACGGGTTGGCTGAGCCGATGACCGAGTACTCCCCGGACGCCGTCGACTGGCGCATCCTGGAAGCCCTGCAACGCGACGGGCGGATGAGCTACGCCGAACTCGCCCGCGCTGTCTCCCTGTCCGCGAGGGCCGTCGCCGAGCGGGTCCGGCGGCTGGAGGGGAGCGGGGTGATATCCGGCTACACCGCCCTGGTCGATCCCGAGCGTCTGGGCCGCCCCCTCCTGGCCTTCATCCGGCTCCGCTACCCCCACGGAAACGACAAGGCGTTCCACGAGCTGCTCGACGCGATGCCCGAGATCCTCGAAGCCCACCACACCACCGGTGACGACTGTTTCGTCATCAAGCTCACCGCCCGGTCCATGCGAGACCTGGAGGCCCTCACCGGCCGGCTCTCCACCCTCGGCCCCGTCACCACCAGCGTCGTCTACTCCTCCCCGCTGGCACGCCGCGCCTACACCTCCTGACGTCGGTGTCGACGGCTGACGTGCCCGTCCGCTCATCCCTGCGGATAGAACACGAACAAGGTGCAACCCGTCGTCGTCTGCGGAACGTGGGAGGAGCCCGCGGGGGCGTGCACGAAGGACCCGGCGGGGTGGTCGCGGTCCCCGTCGTTGAAGACGCCGGACACCACGTAGACCTCCTCGGGGCCCGGGGCGTGCACGTCCACCCCCTGCCAGCAGGCGTGCGGATCCATCTCCAGCACCTGGGCCTTCGCGCCGCCGTCCCCGCTCCACAACGGTCGCACCCGGATGCCGGGGAAGATCTCGCGTACGGGGGCGTCCTGTACCGTCGCCCACTCGCAGCCTGTGGTGTCCCATGTTCTCGTCATGCCGTCAGCCTGCCGTGCGGTCTGCCCCCGGCGGAGTGTCAGGAAAGACACGCTGCGGTACTTTCTCGCCATGCATCGTGTGCTGGCACTCGTGCGACCGCCCCAGTCGACCTTCGAACTCGGTTGCGCGGCCGAGGTGTTCGGCATCCCACGAGGTGGTCTCACCACCCGCTACACCTTCGCCGTGTGCACCGAAGAGCCCGGTCCGGTGGCCACGCTCGCGGGGTACACCCTGCACGTCACCGACGGACTGGCGGCACTCGACCACGCGGACACCGTCATCGTCCCCGGCTGGCTGCCCGTCGGCGAACCCCCGTCGCCGGCGGTCGTCCGGGCGCTGCGCGAGGCCCACTCCCGAGGCGTGCGCGTGGTCAGCATCTGCTCCGGTGCCTTCGCCCTGGCACACGCCGGGCTGCTGGACGGCCGGCGGGCGACCACCCACTGGGCCCGGACAGCGGAGCTGGCCGCGCGGTACCCAGCCGTCCGGGTCGACCCCGACGTGCTGTACGTGGACCACGGCGACGTCGCCACCAGCGCAGGCGCGGGCGCCGGTATCGACCTGTGTCTGCACCTGCTCCGCACCGACCACGGCGCCCGGTACGCCTCCCAGGTGGCACGCCACATGGTCATGCCACCCCACCGGGAGGGCGGGCAGCAGCAGTACGCGGCGCCGCCGCACCCGACCCAGATCGACGGCACGCTGGCCCCGCTGCTGGCATGGGCCACTGGCAGACTCGGTGAACCGCTGTCCCTCGACGACCTCGCGGCACAGGCGGGCCTCTCGGCACGCACACTCGCCCGCCGGTTCGCCGACCAGCTCGGCACCAGCCCCGGTCAGTGGCTGCTCGCCCGACGCATCGACGCGGCCCGGGAACTCCTGGAGTCCTCCGACCTGCCGCTGGACGGCGTCGCCCGGCACGTCGGCCTGTCCTCCGCCACCAATCTCCGCAGGCGCTTCCACAGCGCCCTCGGTACCACTCCCGGCGCCTACCGCCGGGCGTTCCGGGCGGGAGGCACCGCCTCCGGAACCGGCCGCTCCACCGGGAGGTCCGGCTGACCGACGGCCCGCACGTCCTCCGGCTGCGGCCGCCCCCGGGGCCCGTCGGCGCCGCTGCCCCCGACTACCGGTCAGAGGGCGGTGAGGACGCGGGGCCCCTGCTCGGTGACCGCGACGGTGTGCTCGATGTGCGCGGCTCGGCTGCCGTCGACGCTGTAGAGGGTCCAGCCGTCGGTGCCGGTGCGGTAGTCGTCGCGTCCGCCCGCCATGAGCATGGGTTCGATGGCGAGGACCAGGCCGTGCCGGAGGGGGAAGCCACGGCCGGGACGTCCCCGGTTGGCGACGTGGGGGTCCTCGTGCATACGCCGGCCGATGCCGTGGCCGCCGAAGTCGGCCGGCATGCCGCAACCTGCCGCCCGGGCGACGCTGCCGATGGCATGGGAGATGTCGCCGATGCGGTTTCCCACGGTGAGCGCGGCGATACCGGCGTCGAGAGCCCGCTGGGTGGCGCTGATCAGCTCCAGGTCGTCCGGTCGCGGGGTGCCGACGGTGAACGTGACGGCGGCGTCACCGGTCCAGCCGTCGAGTTCCGCGCCGCAGTCGATGCTGACCAGGTCGCCGTCACGCAGCCGGTAGCCGCTGGGGACGCCGTGGACGACGGCGTCGTTGACCGACGTGCAGATCACCGCAGGAAAAGGGGTGGGCGCGAAGGAGGGCCGGTAGCCGAGGAAGGGCGAACGGGCTCCGGCCTCGTCCAGCACCGCGCGGGCCGCCTCGTCCAGCTCCCGTAGCGACACACCGACCGCGGCGGCGTCCTGTACGGCAGCCAGCGCACGGGCCACGACCCGCCCGGCCTCCCGCATCGCCTCCAGCGCCGCGTCCGTCTTGATCTCCACCATGTTCCGCACTCCCTGCTCTCGCAGCCGTACCGGCACTGACACCAGCACCCGGCCCGACGCCACCCAATACTTATACCGGTATTAGTATCACGGGTATGGTGCGAACTCCCCTGAGCCCCTGGGAACGACAGCGCGGAGAGCTGTTCGGCACGCTGCTGCGGCAGGCCCGTGCCGACCGCAGCATGGTCGAGGTGGCCGCAGCGGCAGGCGTCTCGGCAGAGACCCTGCGCAAGATCGAGACCGGACGGGCCCCGACTCCGTCCTTCTTCACCGTGGCCGCCCTCGCCACCGCACTGGGGGTGTCACTGGACGAACTGGCCGCCGCCTGCGCCCAGGAAGCCGGACCGGAGGAGCAGCCACAGCCCCTCTCCGCCTGAACCGCACCGCGGAACCCGCGCGCCTCGGCCCCGGCGACCGGTGCGAAAGCGGGGGTCCGCAGGTCCGTCACCCGCCGGCGCTGTGGCCTGCGCTCCCGGCAGCCGCCACCCGGGGTCGTCGACACCCCTTGACCTGGCGTGCACTCCAAGCTGCTGGCGTCAGCCGCATGAGCGGCCGTGTGTTCCTGGGTACCCCATCGCTGGAAGCCGGCCTTCTCCAGCACACGGACGGAGGCCGGGTTCGACAGCTCCACGTCGGCGAAGACCGTGTGGACACCGGGGGCGTCGAGGAGAAGTCGGCGAGAGCCCGGGTGGCCTCGGAGGCATCGGCCCCCGCATGCGGCTCGAAGCGGTGATGACGCAGCCGGGTTCCAGGCCTCGCAGCCGCCCCTCAGGTGGAAGCCATGTCCACGAAGCGGGAGTAGTGGCCCTGGAAGGCGACGGTGATGGTCGCCGTCGGGCCGTTACGGTGCTTGGCCACGATGAGGTCGGCCTCGCCGGCCCGGGGGGACTCCTTCTCGTAGGCGTCCTCGCGGTGCAGCAGGATGACCATGTCGGCGTCCTGCTCGATGGAGCCGGACTCACGCAGGTCGCTGACCATGGGCTTCTTGTCGGTGCGCTGCTCCGGACCACGGTTGAGCTGGGACAGGGCGATCACCGGGATCTCCAGCTCCTTGGCGAGGAGCTTGAGGTTTCGCGACATGTCCGAGACCTCCTGCTGGCGGCTCTCGGGCCGCCGGGCGCCGCCGGACTGCATCAGCTGGAGGTAGTCGATGACCACCAGCTGCAACCCCTGCCGCTGTTTGAGGCGCCGGCACTTGGCCCGGATCTCCATCATCGACAGGTTGGGCGAGTCGTCGATGTAGAGGGGGGCCGAGGAGACGTCGGGCATGCGTCGCGCCAGCCGCGTCCAGTCCTCGTCGGTCATGCTGCCGGAGCGCATGTGGTGCAGGGCGACCCTGGCCTCGGCAGACAGCAGGCGCATGGCGATCTCGTTGCGCCCCATCTCCAGCGAGAAGATGACGCTGGGCATGTTGCTCTTGATGGAGCAGGCGCGGGCGAAGTCCAGGGCCAGCGTGGACTTACCCATCGCCGGTCGGGCCGCGATGACGATCATCTGGCCCGGGTGCAGGCCGTTGGTCAGCGAGTCGAGGTCGGTGAAGCCGGTCGGGACACCCGTCATCTGGCCCTGGCGCGAGCCGATCGCCTCGATCTCGTCGAGTGCGCCCTCCATGATGTCGCCCAGCGGCAGGTAGTCCTCGCTGGTCCGCTGCTCGGTGACGGCGTAGATCTCCGCCTGGGCGCTGTTGACGATCTCGTCGACGTCCCCGTCGGCGGCGTATCCCATCTGCGTGATCTTGGTGCCGGCCTCGACCAGCCGACGCAGCACCGCCCGCTCGTGGACGATCTCGGCGTAGTACTCCGCGTTGGCCGCCGTCGGCACCGACTGCACCAGGGTGTGCAGGTACGAGGCGCCGCCGACCCGGCCGATCTCGCCCCGCTTGGTCAGCTCGGCGGCCGTGGTGATCGGGTCCGCCGGCTCGCCCCGTGCGTAGAGGTCCAGGATCGCGGTGTAGATCAGCTCGTGCGCCGGACGGTAGAAGTCGTGGCCCTTGAGGACCTCGACGACATCGGCGATCGCGTCCTTGGAGAGCAGCATGCCGCCGAGCACGGACTGCTCGGCCTCCAGGTCCTGCGGCGGTACCCGCTCGAATCCACCGGACCACGGGCCGGAGCCGTCCTCCTGGTCCTCACGGCCACGTCCCCGGTCGCCGCGGCGGCCACGGGCGGCCGGCAGCCTGTCACTCGGTCCGCTCTCGGCCCAGGGATCGTCCAGCGGCTCCGGAATGCTCACGACAGCCACCTCCTCCCGTCCGCCACGCGAACCTCGTCCGTACCCTCCGGTCTCCAGGGGCACGATGCTGACTTCGGGTCGACGTCCTGCGTCGGCCTCGGCGCCTCGGGGACCGGGCCGGAAGGCCTGAACCGGGTCTGCTGCGCCGCTCTACGGTAGGCCCCCGGGCACCGTGCACCAATCTGGTTATCCACAGGGCGTGTGGATGATGGGCCCGTTCCTGTGGAGAACCCCGCCGAACCTGTGCACGCGCCGGGGGAAACAGGTGTGGACAAGCCCACACGCCCTCAGACGAACACCATCTGACCTGCCCGTTTGTCGTCCATAGGCTGTGGGGGAGAAAAACTTTCACCCCTGCGCGAAGATCCGTCCGTATGCCTCACCGGCACACTTCCGCACAGCGGACATGTAATGGCCCACAGACCATTGCGACTCTTACCTGTGGAAGATTAGATTGACGGTATGACGCAGGCTCCCGCCACGCCGCGACGGGCACTCCGCCGCCACGACCGCGAGATCGTCGCGCTCGCCCTTCCCGCCCTCGGCTCACTGATCGCGGAACCACTCTTCGTCATGGTGGACAGCGCCATGGTGGGGCACCTGGGTACCTCCCCGCTGGCCGGCCTCAGCGTGGCGTCCTCCCTGTTGACCACCGCGGTCTCCGTCTTCGTCTTCCTCGCCTACGCGACCACGGCAGCCGTCTCACGCCGGGTGGGTGCCGCGGACCTGCCCGCCGCCATCCGGCAGGGCATGGACGGCATCTGGCTCGCCGTCCTCCTGGGAGTGCTGGTCATCGCGGCCGTCCTCCCCACCGCCCCACTGATCGTGGGCCTCCTCGGCGCCTCTCCCACCGCCACCCCCTTCGCGGTCACCTACCTGCGGATCAGTGCACTCGGCATCCCCGCGATGCTCGTGGTCCTGGCCGCGACCGGGGTGCTGCGCGGTCTTCAGAACACCCGGACCCCCCTGTACGTGGCCATCGGCGGCTTCAGCGCCAACGCCGTCCTCAACCTCTGCCTGGTCTACGGGGCCGGGCTCGGGATCGCCGGCTCCGCCTGGGGAACGGTGATCGCCCAGTGCGCCATGGCCGCCGTGTATCTCAGCGTGGTCGTCCGCGGTGCCCGACGCCACGGTGCCTCACTCCGACCGGACGTCTCCGGCATCCGCGCCTGCGCACGGGCAGGCGTCCCGCTGCTGGTGCGCACGCTCTCCCTCCGTGCCGTTCTGGTGATCGCCACGTCCGTCGCAGCCCGACTCGGCGATGTTGACGTGGCCGCGCATCAGGTCGTCCTCACTCTGTGGTCCCTGTTGGCCTTCGCTCTCGACGCGATCGCCATCGCAGGTCAGGCCATCATCGGCCGCTACCTGGGGGCAGGGGACCCGGAGGGTGCACGGGCCGCCTGCCGCCGCATGGTCCAGTGGGGCCTGCTCGCAGGGGTCGTGCTCGGCCTGCTGGTCGTCCTCGCCCGTCCGCTCTTCATCCCGGTCTTCACCTCGGACCCGGCAGTGCGGAACGCCCTGTTCCTGGCACTGCTCGTGGTGGCCGTGGTCCAACCGGTGGCCGGGGTGGTCTTCATCCTCGACGGCGTCCTCATGGGCGCCGGCGACGGCCGGTACCTGGCCTGGGCCATGATCGTCACGCTCGCCGTCTTCGCGCCGGTGGCACTCGCCGTCCCCAGCCTGGGCGGCGGCCTGACAGCCCTGTGGGGCGCCATGGGCCTCATGATGGTGACCCGCATGGTGACCCTCTGGCTTCGCTCCCGATCCGGGCGATGGCTGGTCACAGGCGCCACTCGCTGAGCGCACGGATCTTCAGCAGGCGCTGACGAACGACCGAGGGGCCGCATCCCGCTGCGGGATGCGGCCCCTCGTCCACCGCTCAGGGTGGGCTGCCTGAATCAGGCAGCGACGACCTCGATGCCCAGCTGGGCAACGACCTCGCTGTGCAGACGCACGGACACCTGGTGGGCGCCCACGCTCTTGATCGGCGCACCGAGCTCGACGCGGCGCTTGTCCACGTCCGGGCCACCGGCAGCCTTGATCGCCGAGGCGATGTCGGCCGGGGTCACCGAGCCGAACAGGCGGCCCGCGTCACCGGCACGGACGGCCAGCTGCACCTTGACGTTCTCGAGCTGGCCCTTGACCTCGTTGGCCTGCTCGATCGTGGCGATCTCCCGGATCTTGCGACCGCGGCGGATCTGCTCGACGTCCTTCTCGCCACCCTTGGTCCAGCGGATCGCGAAACCGCGCGGGACCAGGTAGTTGCGGGCGTAACCGTCGCGGACGTCCACGACTTCACCGGCAGTGCCGAGGCCGGAGACCTCGTGGGTGAGGATGATCTTCATTGGTCGGTCACCCTTCCCTTATCGCGCGGTGGAGGTGTAGGGCAGCAGCGCCATCTCACGGCTGTTCTTCACGGCCGTGGCGACGTCACGCTGGTGCTGGGTGCAGTTACCCGTGACACGACGGGCACGGATCTTGCCGCGGTCGGAGATGAACTTCCGCAGCAGGTTCGTGTCCTTGTAGTCGACGTAGGAGATCTTCTCCTTGCAGAACACGCAAACCTTCTTCTTCGGCTTGCGAGCAGGCGGCTTCGCCATTGTCTCTCTCCAGTGAATTCAAGAAGTGTGTGCTGGCCCTCGCCAGCCCGCCCGTTCCGCGATGTTTCACGTGAAACGGCGCGATCACACGCCTTTCGGGCGTGACCGCCGGGGCTAGAAGGGCGGCTCGTCCGAGTAGCCGCCGCCGGGGCCGCCGCCCCAGCTTCCGCCGCCCTGCTGCTGGCCGCCGGAGGGAGCGCTGGTCGCCCAGGGGTCGTCGGCGGGTGCGCCGCCACCGCCCTGCTGGCCGCCCCAGCCACCGCCTCCGCCGCCCTGCTGACCGCCGAAGCCGCCCCCCTGCTGGCCGCCTCGACCGCTGGTCTTGGTGACCTTGGCCGTGGCGTTGCGCAGGCTCGCGCCGACCTCGTCGACGTCGAGCTCGTAGACCGTGCGCTTCTGGCCCTCACGGTCCTCGAAGGACCGCTGCTTCAGGCGCCCCTGCACGATCACGCGGGTACCGCGAGTGAGGGACTCTGCGACGTTCTCCGCCGCCTGCCGCCACACCGAGCAGGTCAGGAACAGGCTCTCGCCGTCCTTCCACTCGTTGGTCTGGCGGTCGAAGGTGCGGGGGGTGGACGCGATACGGAACTTCGCGACCGCCGCACCCGACGGGGTGAAGCGCAGCTCGGGGTCGTCGACAAGATTGCCGACCACCGTGATGACGGTCTCGCCTGCCATTAGGGGAACCTCTCGGCGGGTGTGCTGCTGGCTGCTGTTGCTACTCGAACCCGTTTACCGCTGACGCTGAAGCGTTCAGTGGGTCTCGGGACGGAGGACCTTGGTCCGCAGAACCGACTCGTTCAGGTTCATCTGACGGTCGAGCTCCTTGACGACCGCAGGCTCGGCCTGCAGGTCGATGACCGAGTAGATGCCCTCGGGCTTCTTGTTGATCTCGTAAGAGAGACGACGACGGCCCCAGGTGTCGACCTTCTCGACCTTGCCGTTGCCCTCACGGACGACGGAAAGGAAGTTCTCGATCAGCGGGGAGACAGCGCGCTCCTCGAGATCGGGGTCGAGGATGACCATCACCTCGTAGTGACGCATGTGGAACCCACCTCCTCTGGACTCAGCGGCCACGGTCGTTCCGTGGCAGGAGGGTCGTATGCGTTGCCGCGCCCTCCCTGCTCGGTCGCTGGAGGCAATCCGGACAGACCAGGGCGCAGACGCTACAGACTACCTGCCTGAGGCCTTCCGGTTGAAATCCCGACCCTGATGCCGTCAATCTGGTCTACGACGACTGTGAGCGGCGTAACATCCGCCGCCTCGTCCTGGAGGTGTCGCATGACTCAGGCAGCCCGACCCCACCACGGTCTCCTCTCCCTCCTCAACAACGACGGCAGGTCGCACCCGAAGGAGAACGCCCTGGCGGCGATCACCTTCGTACTGGGCGCAGTGGCCGTGGCGACCGCCGCCTTCTACAACCTCCATCTGATCTCCTGCTGGTTCGGCCTCGTGGCCATCGTCACCGGCGCCTGGGGACAGTTCATCTCCGCCACCACGGGGGAACGGTTCCTCCTTGTCATCGGCATGGGGATGGCGGCGCTCGGCTTCGGTCTGGGCCTGGCCCACGGGGGACTGCTGGGCGGCGTCGTCTGACAGGTTCGCGCCGTTCGGCCCGTCCCACCGGTACCTGGCCGGGACGGGCCCCGCTGTGCGCATGCCCTCTGCGGTGGCGGGCCGTGCACCGGCCGCTGCGGAGGGTCGATCAGCCGTGTCCGTCCCACGGATCGCTCCTGAGGGTTTCGGCTTGCGGCAAGCGGGCCGTGTGCCCAGGCCAGGTGCTCCCCGCTCGCAGTAGGCTTTCGCCGCGAGAGCCGGAACCCCGACCATCGGGGACACACCTGCTGAGGAGCGCCCCGCATGAGCCTGACCCTGAGGACCATCAGCCGAGAGCAGCACCTGGCCTATATCCAGGACCTGCCCTCGGCCAGTCACATGCAGGTTCCGGCATGGGCTGACGTCAAGGCCGAGTGGCAGTCGGAGAACCTCGGCTGGTTCGACACCGACGGTCGCCTGGTGGGCGTTGGCCTCGTCCTCTACCGGCAGGTCCCCAGGATGAAGCGGTACCTCGCCTACCTGCCGGAGGGCCCGGTCATCAACTGGTACGCGCCCAACCTCGAGGACTGGCTGCAGCCCATGCTGGCCCACCTCAAGCAGAAGGGCGCCTTCTCCGTGAAGATGGGCCCGCCCGTGGTCATCCGGCGCTGGGACGCGGCCGCCATCAAGTCCGGCATCCAGAACCCGGACGTCAAGCGGCTGCGCGACGTGGAGGCCACCCACATCGAGCCCCGCGCCTTCGAGGTGGCCGACCGGCTGCGGCGCATGGGGTGGCAGCAGGGCGAGGACGGCGGTGCCGGCTTCGCCGACGTCCAGCCCCGCTTCGTCTTCCAGGTGCCGCTGCAGGACCGTTCCCTCGAAGAGATCCACAAGGGCTTCAACCAGCTGTGGCGGCGCAACATCAAGAAGGCCGAGAAGGCCGGCGTCCAGGTCGTGCGAGGTGGCTACGACGACCTGCAGGAGTGGCAGCGCCTGTACGAGATCACGGCCGAGCGTGACCAGTTCCGGCCCCGTCCTCTCTCCTACTTCCAGCGCATGTGGTCCTCCCTGAACAAGGAGGACCCCGACCGGATGCGTCTCTACCTCGCCCAGCACGAGGGGGAGAACGTCGCCGCGGCCACCATGCTGATCGTCGGCGGTCACGTCTGGTACTCCTACGGAGCGTCCGCCAACCACAAGCGCGAGGTGCGGCCGTCCAACGCCATGCAGTGGACGATGCTGCAAGACGCCCACGCCCTGGGTGCCCACGTCTACGACCTGCGGGGCATCAGTGACTCGCTGGACGAGAGCGACCACCTCTTCGGCCTCATCCAGTTCAAGGTCGGCACCGGTGGTCAGGCGGCCGAGTACCTCGGCGAGTGGGACTTCACACTCAACAAGCTGCTGCAGAAGGCCTTCGACGTCGCCATGTCGCTGCGCTGACGCGCACCTGCATCTCCTCCCCCTACGCTTGTCGCTCTATCCGGTGGCGCCCCTGGCGCCACCGACCTCCCACGCTGCTACGAGAAAGGTTTCGGGCCGGCCATGGCGCTCTCCCTCTACGTCGACACCGCGCGCTGGCGGGCGCACCAGCACACCATCGTGCAGCAGTTTCCCGGCCTGGTCCCCGTCTGCAAGGGGAACGGCTACGGCTTCGGACACGAACGCCTCGCCGACGAGGTGACCGCCCTGGGCGCCGACATGATCGCCGTCGGCACCACCTACGAGGCCGCACGCATGAAGGACTACTTCGGTGGCGACCTGCTCGTCCTGACGCCCTTCCGCCCGGGGGAGGAGCCCGTACCGCTGCCCGACCGTGCGGTGCGCTCGGTCTCCTCGGTGGACGGTGTGGGCGGCCTGGTGGGGGCCCGCGTCGTCATCGAGGTCATGAGCAGCATGAAGCGCCATGGCGTGACGCCTGAGGACCTCCCCAAGCTGGCGGCGGCCATCGACAACGTGCGGCTGGAGGGATTCGCCATCCACCTCCCGCTGGACCGCACCGACGGCTCCGACGCGGTGGAGGAGGTCATCTCCTGGATGGACCGGCTGCGAGCAGCCCGTCTCCCGCTGCACACCATGTTCGTCAGCCACCTCAAGGCGGACGAGCTGGCACGACTCCAGCAGCAGTTCCCGCAGACCCGGTTCCGGGCCCGCATCGGCACCCGGCTCTGGCTGGGGGACGACGAGGCAACCCAGTACCGCGGCTCCGTCCTGGACGTCTCTCCGGTGGCCAAGGGCGAGCGGTTCGGTTACCGCCAGCAGAAGTCCGCCGCGGAGGGCTGGCTCGTCGTGGTGGCGGGCGGCACCTCCCACGGGGTGGGGCTGGAGTCACCGAAGGCACTGCACGGCGTGATGCCGCGGGCCAAGGGGGTCGCCCGCGCCGGTTTGGCGACCGTCAACCGCAACCTCTCGCCGTTCGTGTGGGCGGGTAAGCAGCGCTGGTTCGCAGAGCCCCCGCACATGCAGGTCTCCATCCTCTTCGTCCCCTCCGACGCACCCCAGCCGCAGGTCGGGGACGAGCTGGTGGCACACCTGCGGCACACCACGACGCAGTTCGACCGCATCGTCGACCGCTGACACCGGCGCCCCGGCCCGGAACGCGGCACGAGGGGTGGCCCGGCAGGAGCATCGCTCCCCTGCCGGGCCGCCCCTCGTGCACGCGCGGGGTCAGTCCGCTTCCGCGCCCCAGTTCACCGTGGTCCCTGCCCTCTCCATGGCCTCGTGTCCCTCGCGCGGCCGGGACCGCAGCGCGAAGACGTCCGGTGCCTGGTCCAGCACGCCGCCGGAGGGGTCGTCCTCCCCGTCCCGGCGGACCAGGTCCCGATCCGGCCACCACACGTCCCGTACGACGAGCGCACAGAGGTAGGCCGTGCCCAGGAGGTGTGCGGCGATGGCGAGCTGGTAGCCGTCCACCGGGAGCCCCTGGTGCTTGTCCCCGCTGCCGGTGTAGGCCAGGTACGACCAGATGCCGAGGAAGTAGGCGACCTCGCAGCCCTGCCAGATCAGGAAGTCGCGCCAGCGGGGCCTGGCGAGTGCGGCCAGGGGGACGAGCCAGAGGACGTACTGGGGCGAGTAGACCTTGTTGGTGAGCACGAACAGCGCCACCACGAGGAACGCGAGCTGCGCGAACCGCGGGCGCCGGGGTGCCAGCAGGGCGAGTACGCCGATGGCCGCACAGCCCACCAGCATCAACCCGGTCGCCCAGGTGTTCACGTCGGCCAACGGGTTCCCTGTCCGCTGCGAGATGATCAGCCACAGCGAACCGAAGTCGACGGGGCGTTCCTGGCTGAAGGTGTAGAACTTCAGCCAGCCCTCGCGCAGGTGGAAGCCGCTCCCGTCATGCACGACCATCACGGGCAGGTTCACGACGAGCCAGGAGACCACCGCTCCCCCCAGCGCCCCGCCGAAGGCCCGCCAGCGCCCGGCGCGCCAGCAGAGCACCAGGAGGGGGCCGAGCAGCAACACCGGGTAGAGCTTGGCCGCAGTCGCCAGCCCGATGAGGACGCCGGCGGCCACCGTCCGGCTGCGCGACCACATCAGCATGGCCGCGGCCGTCAGAGCCACGGCGAAGAGGTCCCAGTTGATGGTCGCCGTCAGGGCTGCTGCCGGCGCCAACGCCACCAGGAGGCCGTCCCAAGGACGCCTGCGGTGGGTACGGACGACACAGGCCACCGCCACCGCCGTGCAGACCAGGAGCAGGCCCGCGTTGGCGAGCCAGTAGACCTGTTCCTGGTGCACACCGTCCCCCGAGGGGGTCAGCCAGGACGCGACCTCCATGAAGAGGCCGGTGAGAACCGGGTACTCCAGATAGTCCATGGAGCCGGGCAGCTTGTCGAAGTAGGGGATCAGCCCGCTGGCGAACCCACGGCCGGCGTAGAGGTGGGGGATGTCGGAGTAGCAGGCATGCGTGTACTGCGCGGTCGCGCCGAAGAACCAGCCGCCGTCGTAGCAGGGCAGCTTCTGCACCATGCCCAGGGCGAACATGGCGATGGCCACCATCACGATCACTCGCGCCGGAGTCCACCAGGACCGGCCCAGCAGGGCGTGCCGGCCGATCGGGCCACCGAAGAGTTCACTTCCGGAGGCCGCCACGTCGTCGCGGACAGTGGGCGCGACGGGCTCGTCCTCTCGCACTCGCGTCATGCCCACCATCCTGCCGCAAGCCGTACCGGCTGAGGACGAGGAAGACCACGCCGGAGAGTGACGGATCTCGCGGTAAGGCCACAGTCCGTACGCGCAGTAACCCGATCGCTCCGACTTCGTCGCCCAGTCGGCTGACATTTCCCGGATCGGCGTGTGCGCTGCCCCTGCTGGTGCGCCGCGCGCAGTGCCGAGAACGGGGCAGGGAACCGCCGGGACACCGGCCTGCCGGAGGCCGTCAGCCGCCTCGTTCCACCCCCGGCACCGAACAAGCCGAAGCCTCCGTGAGCGGAGGCTTCGGCTTGTCGAAGCGGTGGCCGGCGCCGGCCGAGGCCCGTCCTATCCGGACCCGCGCGGGTGCGTGGCGGACGGTCTCATCGGGGTTGTTTCACGTGAAACAGGAGCGGTCACGAAGAGTGCCCGACTTCTACCCCTCTCAGCCGCCACCACCCCACCAGCCGCCGTTGTCCTGCCCTGGTGGCTCGGTGGACGGGTCGGAGCTGGGTCCTCCCGTGTCGCCACCCGTCTGGCCACCTCCGTCGTCGCCCCCGGTCTGGTTCTTGCAGGCCACATCCCATGGTGAGCAGGTGTCACTGGGACTGGGCTGCCCGGAACCGGAAGCCGAGGTGGACGGCGAGGGGCTGTGGGAGGGCTCGTCGGAGTGCGAGGCCGAAGGCGAGGGGGTCGGCGAGGGGCTGTGGAGGCCCACCACCGAACCGATGGGCTCGGGTGCCGGGAAGTTCACCGCCTTGGTTCCGGCCAGTGCGTTCGCCATGTAGTCGTGCCAGATCTCCGAGGGGAACGAGGCACCGTGGATCTTGTCCTGACCGCCGGTGCCATACATCTCCAGGAACTTGCGGCCCTGACTCTTGGCGTTGTCGTCGTACCGGTACATGGTGATCGCGGTCGACAGCTGGGGGGTGTAGCCGACGAACCATGCCGACTTGTTGCCGTCGGTGGTTCCGGTCTTTCCCGCGACCTGACGACCGGGAAGCTGGGCGTTGGTGCCCGTACCACCGTCGACGACGGACTTCAGCACGTCGGTGACGTTGTTGGCCACCTTCGGGTCGAAGGCCGCCTTGGTCTGCTCGTGGTGACGGTAGACCTCGTCGCCCTCCCGCTTCACGTACTCCACGGAGTAGGGATCGTTCTGCTGTCCCTGGTTGGCGAAGGTCCCGTAGGCCCCCGCCATGCGGATGGCGCTCGGGTCCGTGGTGCCGATCGAGAAGGAGGGGTAGTCGGCGGCACCCGTCAGGCTGTCCGGGGAGATGCCCGCGTCGATCGCCGACTGCTTGACCTTGTCCAGCCCCACGTCCATGCCGAGCTGGACGTAGACGGAGTTGGTGGACAGCATCATCGCCCTGCGCAGGTCGACGAGGTAGCTGGGCGGGTTGACCGACTCGTGGCCGTCGTTGGCCTGGAGCCACTCCCTGCCCTTCTTGTCCGTCCAGGTCGTGCCGTCATAGTTCTTGATCTTGAGATTGTTCTTGCCGCTGTACAGGCTCTTCAGGGAGACCGGGGTCCGCATGCTCGCCGGCTGGTCCTTCGGCCCGTCGGGGTCACGCACGCCGTCCCGCAGCGCGGCGGCCAGCACGAACGGCTTGAAGGTCGATCCCACCTGCGCACCGGTCACGTCGGCGTTGTCGGTGAAGTGCTTGGTCGCGTCCTCACCGCCGTAGATCGCCTGGATCGCACCGTTCTTCGGCGAGACGGAGGCGCCACCGAACTGTACGTAGGTGTCCTTGTCAGGGCGCTTCTTGGGATCGATGTTCTTCTTGCGGACGTTCTCCACTGCGCGGGAGAGTTTGTCGACCTTCGCCTTGTCGAAGGTCGTGTGGATCTCGTATCCGCCGCGCTGGAGCTGTTTCTCCGAGATACCGGAGTGGTTCTCCACGTAAGCGTTGGCGAGGTCGACGAGGTACCCGATCTGACCACTCAACTGGCCGCTGCTGTGCGGGGCCTGCACCTTCGGGAAGCTGGTGTAGCGGCTCAGCTTCGCACGCTCGGACGGGTGGTCCTTCTTCTCCTCACTCAGGATCCACGACCACCGCGCCTCCGCCCGCTTCCGGTTCTTGTCCGGAGTGGCGTTGACCGGGTCGATCGCCGCGTTGCCGGCGGGGTCGTAGTACGTGGCGCCCTTGAGCATCGAGGCGAGGAAGGCGCACTGGCTCGGGTCGAGCTTGGAGGCGTCCTTGTTGAAGTAGGTCCGGGCCGCAGCCTGGATGCCGTAGGCACCGCGGCCGTAGTACGCCGTGTTCAGGTAGTTCCTCATGATCTCGTCCTTGGGGACCTCGGCCCCCACCTTGATCGAGATGAAGAGTTCCTTGAACTTCCGGCTGATCGACTGCGACTGGTCGTCCAGCATGGCGTTCTTGACGTACTGCTGGGTGATGGTCGAACCACCCTGCGTCTCGCCACCCTTGGCCATGTTGAACAGGGCGCGGGCGATGCCCATCGGGTCCACGCCGCTGTCGGTCTCGAAGGTCTTGTTCTCGGCGGACATCACCGCGTACCGCATGTACTTCGGGATGTCGTCGTAGTCGACGATCTGCCGGTTGGTCGCCGAGCCTCCGGCCGCGACCATCGGTTTGCCGTTGGCCCAGTAGTAGACGTTGTTCTGGGCCTTGGCGGAATCGGCCATGTTCGGCACCCCGACCATCGCGTACGAGATGCCCGCCGCCGCCACGAGAGCGCCGAAGAAGCCGATTCCCGTACCGGTCACCAGGCGCCAGGACGGTACCCACCGCTTCCAGCCGTACCGTCCGGCACGGGGGTAGTCCACAAACCGTTTCTTGGGCGGCTCGCCACCGCGACGGCCACCGCCGGAGCCACGGCGTCCGCCGCGGCCACCGCCTTCCGCCATGGTCGCTGGTTCGGCCGCGCGTCGACGGCCGCCGCGCTGTGCTGCACGGCGGGCCTCGGCTCTGCCGCCGTAGGGCCGCTCCGGCTCGGCCTGCGGTGACGCCGGTCCGGCTGCGGAACCGCGCGGGGGCGCGGCACGACGGCCGGAGGACTGCTGAGCAGCCCTTCGTGCGGCGGCACGTCCGCCGGCCGGTGGCGGCGGTTTGCGACGGTGCTCGCTCATGGAACGAAAACTCCTAGGGCAGGCGCGCTCTCTCGCCTGAAGGCGGCAATGACTCGTAGGTCCCCCCGTGCGCGGCCCTCCCCAGAGATCCAGGCCGCACTGCACCAGGGGCCGGGACGTCGTCGCGCGCCCCTCGGCTCCTGGCGGTCTGCATGCCGCACAGACTACGCAGGGCCAAAAGAAGCCCAGTACCGAAATTCACTCCAAATCGGCACAGACAACCCTCGAAGTTGTTTGTGACGCCGTTCACTACCGCCCCTCTTGCCCCTCTCCGCCCCGCGTTCTATCGTCTCGATGTATCGGGTCGATACATCAGCTCGACACAGGTCCGGGAGCAGGGAGGCGAGGATGAGCAGAAGGTCCGGCATCCTCGAGTTCGCCGTGCTCGGCCTGCTGAGAGAGTGCCCGATGCACGGCTATGAACTGCGTAAACGTCTCAACACCTCACTGGGGGTGTTCCGGGCGTTCAGCTACGGCACCCTCTACCCCTGCCTGAAGGCCCTCGTGGCCCATGGCTGGATCGCCGAGGAGAGCTCCCCGCCACCCGAGGGTGTCCCCTCCACCTCCCTGTCAGGCCGCCGGGCGAAGATCGTCTACCGCCTGACCGACGCCGGCATGGAGCACTTCGAAGAACTCCTGGCCAACACCGGCCCGGAGTCCTGGGAGGACGAGCACTTCGGCGTGCGTTTCGCGTTCTTCGGTCAGACTTCTCGCGACGTGCGCATGCGCGTCCTGGAAGGACGGCGCACCCGACTTGAGGAACGCATGGAGAAGATGCGTTCCTCGCTGGCCCGTACCCGCGAACGGCTGGACGGCTACACCCTTGAGCTGCAACGCCACGGGCTGGAGTCGGTCGAGCGAGAGGTCCGCTGGCTGAACGAGCTGATCGAGAGCGAGCGGGCGGGACGCGAACGGCGTCCGGGGGACCCCGCCGACACGGACCACAAGCAACAGGTCGACGACACGGACGGCGGATTCCACCACCGGGGCGAAACCGGTACTGGCCCCTCCGACGAGACCACCACCTGAGGCACCGCCCCGCGGGGCCTCACGAGAACACAGGGAGCAACCGGAATGGGTTCGGTTCGCGTAGCGATCGTCGGTGTGGGCAACTGCGCCGCCTCGCTGGTGCAGGGTGTCGAGTACTACAAGGACGCCGACCCCGACAGTCGTGTGCCTGGTCTCATGCACGTGCAGTTCGGCGAATACCACGTGCGGGACCTCGAGTTCGTTGCCGCTTTCGACGTGGACGCGAAGAAGGTCGGGTTGGACATCGCCGACGCCATCGGCGCGAGCGAGAACAACACCATCAAGATCTGCGACGTGCCGCGCACCGGCGTGGACGTCCAGCGCGGTCACACGCTGGACGGACTGGGCAAGTACTACCAGGCCACCATCGAGGAGTCCGACGAGGCTCCCGTCGATGTGGTCCAGGTACTCAAGGACCGCCAGGTCGACGTTCTGGTCTGCTACCTCCCCGTGGGGTCCGAGGAGGCTGCCAAGTTCTACGCCCAGTGCGCCATCGACGCCAAGGTGGCCTTCGTCAACGCTCTTCCCGTCTTCATCGCGGGCACCAAGGAGTGGGCGGACAAGTTCACCGAGGCCGGCGTCCCGATCGTGGGCGACGACATCAAGTCGCAGGTGGGCGCCACCATCACCCACCGGGTGATGGCCAAGCTGTTCGAGGACCGCGGTGTCGTCCTGGACCGCACCATGCAGCTGAACGTCGGCGGCAACATGGACTTCAAGAACATGCTGGAGCGCGAGCGCCTGGAGTCCAAGAAGATCTCCAAGACCCAGGCCGTCACCTCGCAGATCCGCGACCGGGACCTCGGCGCCGACAACGTGCACATCGGCCCGTCCGACTACGTCGCCTGGCTCGACGACCGCAAGTGGGCCTACGTGCGCCTGGAGGGTCGTGCCTTCGGTGACGTGCCGCTGAACCTTGAGTACAAGCTCGAGGTGTGGGACTCCCCGAACTCCGCCGGCGTCATCATCGACGCGGCCCGCGCGGCGAAGATCGCCAAGGACCGCGGCATCGGCGGCCCGATCCTCTCCGCCTCCTCGTACTTCATGAAGTCGCCGCCGGTGCAGTACTTCGACGACGAGGCGCGGGAGAACGTCGAGAAGTTCATCCGCGGTGAGGTCGAGCGCTGACCCTCCTCCGCTGATCAGGCCCCCGGCACGTTGCCGGGGGCCTGTCGCGTTGCCGGGGGGACGGACAAGCGGACAGCCGGGGGCCGTCTCGACTGCGGAACGCGCCGAGGCCCCCCGCGCAGTGGACGGGACTAGACACCTCCCGGCGTCCCCGCTCACGCCCCCACGTAACGCCGCGCTACGTTACGGAGTTCATGCAGCCGACAGGCTCACGTCAAGGGGGAACCTCGTGTCCACACCACCGCCTCCCGGCCCCAACCCCTACGGTGCACCCGCACCCGGGCAGGGCCCCTACGCAGGGGGGCCGCAGCCGCCTTACGGGCAACCTCCCCAGGGGTACGCCGGCATCCCTCACGCAGGGCAACAGCCGCCCCTTCAGGGGCAGTTCCCACCGCAGCAGGCCCCCTACGGCGCCCCGCAGGGACAGCCCGTTCCTCCCCGGTCGAGCATCGTCCAGCCGGTGCCGGTGGGACGGAGGATCGTGCGGGTCATCATGTCGTTCGTGGTGATCGGCGTGGTGATCGCGGCGCTGGCCGGCTTCTACAGCGTCTGGAACAACATCTTCGGCACGGACGCACAGACCGTCTCGGTGGGCGACTGCATGAAAAACAGCGGGACAGACGCGGATCCGGACATGGAGACCGTCGACTGCGGTGCGGCTGACGCCGAGTTCGAGGTGGCGGAGGTGCACGAGAGCACCAGCGATCTCAGCCAGTGCGACCGGACCAAGTACTCGGCGTACGCAGAGACCAGTGGCTCACGTCGCCACCGGTCCTCCGTGGTGCTCTGCCTCAAGGACAAGTAGAGGTCCGGTACCCCGTGGTTTCACGTGAAACGGGCTTCTCTGGCCCGTTTCACGTGAAACATCACTGCTGGGTGGCCCACCATTCCTTGAGGGCCGCCACAGCGACGTCCGGCTCCATCGGACCGTTCTCCAGCCGAAGCTCCAGCAGGTGCTTGTAGGCACGCCCCACCTCGGGCCCCGGACCGATCTCCAGAACCTTCATGATCGCGTTGCCGTCGAGGTCAGGACGGATGGCGTCCAGTTCCTCCTGCTTCTGCAGTTCGGCGATGCGGTGCTCCAGCCCGTCGTAGGCCCTGGCCAGAGCGTTGGCCTTGCGCTTGTTCCTCGTCGTGCAGTCCGACCTGGTCAGCTTGTGGAGCCGGGACAGCAGCGGGCCGGCATCCCGGACGTACCGCCGCACGGCCGAGTCGGTCCACTCGCCGGTGCCGTATCCATGGAACCGAAGGTGCAGCTCGACGAGGCGGGAGACGTCCTTGACCATCTCGTTGGAGTACTTCAGCGCGATCATGCGCTTCTTGGTCATCTTCGCGCCCACCACCTCGTGGTGGTGGAAGGAGACCCGTCCGTCGTCCTCGAACCTACGAGTCCGCGGCTTGCCGATGTCGTGGAGGAGGGCGGCGAGCCGGAGGACCAGGTCCGGCCCCTCCTCCTCCAGGTCGATGGCCTGCTCCAGGACCGTCAGCGAGTGCTCGTAGACGTCCTTGTGCCGGTGGTGCTCGTCCCTCTCCAGGCGGAGCGCCGGCAGCTCCGGCAACACCCGCTCGGCCAGGCCGGTGGCGACCAGCAGGGACAGTCCCTTCCGCGGCTTCTCCCCCAGCAGCAGCTTGTTGAGCTCCTCCCGGACGCGCTCCGCCGAGACGATCTCGATACGGTCGGCCATGTCGGTCATCGCCGTCACCACGTCCGCTGCCACCTCGAAGTCGAGCTGGGAGGCGAAACGCGCCGCACGCATCATGCGCAGCGGGTCGTCGGAGAAGGACTCCTGGGGGGTGCCCGGGGTGCGCAGCACGCGGGCGGCCAGATCCTCCACCCCGTTGTGCGGGTCGATGAACTCCTTCTGCGGCAGGGCCACTGCCATCGCGTTCACCGTGAAGTCCCGGCGGACCAGGTCCTCCTCGATGGAGTCGCCGTAGGAGACCTCCGGCTTACGCGAGCTGCGGTCGTACGCCTCCGACCGGTAGGTGGTGACCTCGATGTCGAAGGAGCTCTTCTTGCAGCCGACGGTGCCGAAGGCGATGCCGACGTCCCACACTGCGTCCGCCCAGGGTCGGACGATCTCCAGGATCTCCTCGGGGCGGGCGTCAGTGGTGAAGTCGAGGTCGTTGCCCAGCCTGCCCAGCAGTGCGTCCCGCACCGACCCTCCCACCAGCGCGAGGGAGCGACCTGCCGCCTGGAATCGGCGAGCGAGGTCGTCTGCCACGGGGGAGACCCGCAGCAGTTCACTGACCGCACGGCGCTGGACCGCGTTCAGTGCGTCGGCTGCCGGAGCGGACCGTCCGGGGCTCTGGTTCTGGGAGTCAAAGTTGGCGTTCGGCACAGCAGAACAGGTTACGTGTCCGGCGACCCGGCCGGCCGCCCCGTGGAACCGCCATCCGCTTTCTCTCCGTGTAGTCCTCTGAGAGGTCGCACACACCGGGCCCGACCAGCGGCGCTCTTCGCGTGGGCGGTCTCACCGCCTTGGAGCGCCGGTCCGCAGCACTTCCGCTTGCCGGCCCTCGTTACCATTCGTGGACGCAACACCGACGACCACTGACGACGACGAGGGACGGGCGAGCGCGTGGCCGAGGCGGCAGGGTTCCAGGCGACTGAACGGCCGCGGCGCCGATGGTTGCACTCGGCTGTGGCGGCACTCGTCGCAGTGCCCGTTCTGGCCACCGCGTGGCAACTGCCGCAGGCTCCCGCGGCACGAGCCGAGACCACTGGTTCGCAGCCGGTGGACATCGCCATCAACTCGGTCTCCCCCTCCGCTCCGACCAAGGACGGAAAGGTCACCGTCTCGGGCACTGTCACCAACGACACCACCGCATCGCTCTCCTCCCTCCAGGTCGGTCTGCGCCGAGGGGCGGAGATCACCAGCAGGAGCGCACTGGCTCACGCGGCGGGCCGGGGGGGCTTCTCCCCGCAGGCGGTGGGCCAGGAGGTGAAGGGGCACGAGCAGGAGATCGGCACGCTCGGGGCCGGCGCCCACCAGCCCTTCACCCTGGAGGTCCCGGCCAAGGACCTCCACCTCGGCCGGGACGGCGTGTACGAGCTGGGTGTGAGCCTCACCGGCAGGAAGCCTCGCACCACCTACGACCAGGTCCTGGGCACCCAGACGACCTTCCTGCCCTGGAAGACCTCGGACGCGGCCAAGAAGACCCAGCTCACCTACCTGTGGCCGCTGATCTCCACCACCCACCTGACGGCGGAGACCGATGCCAACCTGACGCAGACACCTGTGTTCCGCGACGACGAGCTCGCCAAGGAGATCGCTCCGGGCGGGCGTCTGCAGCAGATGGTCAGCCTGGCGAAGAAGCTCCCCGTGACGTTGGTCATCGACCCCGACCTGCTGGCGAGTGTCGACGCCATGCGCAAGGACTACAAGGTCGAGACGGGCCACGGCACGGTTGAAGGCAAGCACCAGAAGGTGGCCAACGAGTGGCTCGACGACGTGGAGGGCCTGGCCAAGTCGCACGAGGTGGTGGCACTGCCCTTCGCCGACCCTGACCTGGCCTCCCTCGCCCACCATGGGCGGAACGTGCCGAGCGCGCTCGGGCACCTGGGGGCGGCGACGGACCTGGCGAACACGACGGTGGACACCGTCCTCCACGTGAAGCCGAAGACGGATTTTGCCTGGCCCGTTGACGGTGCGGTCGACCCTTCCATCGTGGACGTCGCCACCTCCGCGGGTGCACACAACGTCATCGCCCGCAGCGACAGCATGCGCGAGAGCACCAGCCTCCCGTACACGCCGACGGCCGCCCGTCCGATCGGCGGCGGGACGACGGCGGTCGTCGCTGACGACACGCTGTCCACCGCCTTCGAGGGCGACATGTCCACGAAGGAGGCGATCTCCCGTGCCTCGCAGGACTTCGCGGCCCAGACGCTCCTGATCAGCCTCCAGGACCCCGCCCGGCAGCGGAGCATCGTGGTGGCCCCCTCCCGTACCCCCTCGACTGACCAGGCGAAGGCCATGGCGGCCGGCCTGAAGGCGCTGAGCGGCGATCGGTGGACCGAGGCCCTCTCCCTCGAGGACGCTTCCAAGGCCTCCCCGGACCCGTCCGCCACGCGTCATGTACCCGGCCGGCGTAGCTACCCAGCGTCACTGAGCCGCAGCGAACTGCCCACCGAGGCGTTCCAGGACATCCAGTCGATCCAGTCCTCGGTGACCGCCTTCAAGGCGGTCCTCTCCTCGCCCGAGCGGGTGGAGACCCCGTTCGGCAACGCGATGATGCGCGCGATGTCGACCCAGTGGCGGGGGGACCCGGAAGGCGCCACGCGGTTCCGGGCTTCCGTCCGTGACTACCTGAACGGCCTGACCCACAAGGTCAGCCTTATCCAAAAATCGAACGCGACGCTTTCCGGTCGCAGCGCGACCATTCCCGTGACGGTGCAGAACAACCTCGTCCAGGACGTGAAGGGGTTGCGGCTGGTGATGAAGTCCTCCCAGCCCAACCGTCTGGATACCGGAAAGTCGCAGGTCATCACCGTCACCGGTGGTCACAGTCAGTCGTTCAAGTTCGACACCACGGCGCACGCCAACGGCCCGGTCCGGGTCACCGCCCGGCTGTACACCGCCGACGGCAAGCCGTACGGCCGGCCCATGAACTTCGTCGTCAACGTCACCGAGATCACCTCTGCGGTGATGTTGGTGATCGCGGGCGGAGTACTGCTGCTCGTGCTGGCGGGCGTGCGGATCTACCTCAAGCGCAAGCGGCGCGGAGCCGACGAGGGCCCTGGGGACGACGGGAACGGTGGCGCCGACGAGGGCCCCGCGCACCCGAGTGACCCCACCCCGGACACCGGATCGCGCACGACAGACGGACCCGGCCCGGGTGAGAAGGTGGACCGTTGATGCACGACCGGCTCCCAGCACCGGACAGAGACGAAGTGGGGCAAGGATGAACGCGCCGTACGAGGGTGACCGCGGTCGGCGTGGATCAGACGCCCAGCCGGGGAACGAACCCGTCCCGCCCGCTGCGTACCCCGGACAGAACGGCAGTCCGGCGCCGGACGCCTACCCGGGCGAGGACGCCTACCCGGGTGAGGGCGCCTACCAGGCCGGGGGCCCCTTTCCGGAGGGTTACGGCTCCTACCGCCACGACTCTCCGGCCGGCCCCGGGTCCCCCTTCGACGGTCAGACGGCGGCTTCCCCGACTGCGGGTGACGGCGCGGGTTCCTCGCCGTACCAGGCGGCGCAGGCCCCTGCCGGCCCCTACCCGTCCGCTCCACACCCGGCTTCCACCGCCGACGCCGACGCGTGGGCACCGGGGCAGCCCCCCCAGCAGTACGGAGGCACCCCCACCCCGTACGCCGGGCAGGGGCCGTACTCCGGAGGCGGCCAGGAGGCCCCTCCACAGGCCCCGCAGCCCGCCCAGGACGCCTTCGCCCACCTCTTCCGCGACCAGGAGGGCTACGGCGACGCCAGGCCTCAGGCGCCCGCTCACGGCTTCGGTGGGCCGGCTCGGCAGGCGGTCACGGCCCAGGACCAGGAGGGGGCCCCGTCCTCTTCCGGACCGGCCTGGCAGCAGCCACAGCACCCGGGCCCGAGCTATCGTCCGCCGCAGCCCCCGCCCTCCCCAGGTCTCCAGGGGAGCCCGCAGGGCCCGTCGACGGGCGCCACGGCGTACCCCACCTATCCGCCCCAGCCGCTCGCCCCGGAGCCGGCCGACGAGTCCGTGCCGCCGCAGCCGGGCGAGGCGCCCGGGCCGCAGAGCCAGCCCCAGCCCCGGGTGGCAGCAGCAAAGCGCGGCGGGGGCCTGCTGAAGTCCAGTGCGGTCATGGCGGCCGGCACCATGGTCTCCCGCCTCACCGGGTTCGTCCGCTCCGCGCTGATCGCCTCGGCGCTCGGTGCCGCCGTCCTGGGTGACGCCTGGCAGATCGCGTACACACTGCCCACGATGATCTTCATCCTGACCATCGGTGGTGGCCTGAACTCCGTCTTCGTCCCGCAGCTGGTGCGGGCGATGAAGGAGGACGAGGACGGTGGCGAGGCCTACGCGAACCGGCTGCTCACCCTGGTCGTCGTCGTGCTGGGTGCGGTCACCGTGATCGCGGTCGCCGCCGCCCCGTTGCTGGTCAAGGCGATGTCCTATGACTTCTCCCAGGACCCCGCGACGAACGAGGTGACCGTCACCTTCACCCGCTACTGCGTCGTCACGATCTTCTTCATGGGCGTGCACGTGGTGATGGGGCAGATCCTCAACGCCCGCGGCCGCTTCGGCGCGATGATGTGGACGCCCGTCCTCAACAACGTCGTCATGATCGCCACCTTCGGCCTGTTCATCTGGGTGTACGGGTCCGCCAAGCACTCACACCTCGGGGTCACCACGATCCCGGACGCCGGCATCCGGCTGCTGGGGGTCGGTACCATCCTGGGCCTGGTCGTCCAGGCGCTGGCGATGGTCCCCTACCTGCGCGAGGCCGGCTTCCGGATGCGTCCGCGGTTCGACTGGCGGGGCCACGGCCTCGGCAAGGCCGCCCGCCTCGCCAAGTGGACGGTCCTGTTCGTGCTGGCCAACCAGGCGGGCGTGCTGGTCGTCACCCAGCTCGCGACCTGGGCCGGAAACTCCGCGGACAAGCAGGGCGTCTCCGGCACGGGATACATGGCGTACTCCAACGCCCAGTTGATCTGGAACATGCCCCAGGCCATCATCACCGTCTCGGTGATGGCCGCGTTGCTGCCCCGGCTCTCCCGCTCGGCGAGCGACGGCGACGCCGGAGCGGTGCGCGACGACATGTCCCAGGGGCTGCGTACCTCGGCGGTGGCCATCGTGCCGATCGCTTTCGGCTTCCTCTCCCTCGGCGTGCCCATGTGCACCCTCATCTACCAGTCCTCGGGTGCCGGTGTCTCGATGGGGTACATGCTGATGGCCTTCGGCGTCGGCCTCATCCCGTTCTCGGTGCAGTACGTGGTCCTCCGCGCCTTCTACGCATACGAGGACACGCGGACGCCCTTCTACAACACGGTGATCGTCGCCGGCGTCAACGCCGCCGCCTCCGCTCTCTGCTTCCTGGTGCTGCCGGCCCGCTGGGCGGTGGTGGGCATGGCGGCCTCGTACGGGCTCGCCTACATCATCGGGGTGGGCGTGGCCTGGCGCCGTCTTCGGCAGCGGATGGGCGTAGACCTGGACGGCGCACGCATCGTCCGGACATACGCCCGGCTGGCCGGGGCAAGCATTCCTGCGACGGCCCTCTCCGGTGTCGTGGTGTATGTCCTCATGCAGTCCCTGGGCAGCGGCCTCCTCGGATCGCTCGCCGCGCTGGTGGCAGGGGCACTCGTGCTGGCCGTCGTCTTCTTCCTCGCCGCGCGAAGAATGCGTGTGGAGGAGATGAACGCGCTGGTCGGAATGGTGCGGCGGAAGCTCGGTCGCTGAATCGGCGCAACCATCGCTCACCTCCATGTGTCGTGCATGGCGGCGAACTGTGGGCACAATTGTCGTGGCTCTTGGAGCATGAACGGATGGGGAGGCAGGAACGACGGTGGCGGAACGGAGCACGGCTGCCGTCGACGTGGCTGATACGAGCGGTGAGGAACCGCCGCCCGCCAAGGCGGGGAAAGCCACGGCCGACGGTGCGAAGGCCGAGAGGGTAGCCGAAAGAAACCAGCACGGTGGTCAACACGGCACCGAGCCGACCGGCACGTCCGAGGCGCAGCCGCCGGAACTGCACAGCGGCCACAAGCTCGCAAGACGCTATCGCCTTGAGGAGTGCCTCACCCGACTGGACGGGTTCAGCAGCTGGCGTGCGGTCGACGAGAAGCTGCGTCGCGCCGTAGGCGTGCACGTCCTCCCGGCGGACCACCCACGTGCCCGTCCCGTGCTCTCTTCGGCCCGCTCCGCCGCCCTTCTCGGTGATCCGCGGTTCGTCCAGGTGCTGGACGCCGTCGAGGAGAACGACCTCGTCTACGTCGTCCACGAATGGCTGCCGGACGCCACCGAGCTCACAGCCGTCCTCGCCTCGGGCCCGCTGGAGCCCCACGACGCGTACCAGCTCGTCAGCCAGGTCTCCCAGGCCATGGCGGCTGCCCACCGCGAAGGTCTGTCCCACCTGCGGCTCACCCCCGGCTCGGTGCTCCGTACCGAGTCCGGCCAGTACCGCATCCGCGGCCTCGCCGTGATGGCCGCGTTGCGGGGCATCACCTGTGACGCCCCGCAGCGCACCGACACCGAGGCCATCGGCGCGCTGCTCTACGCCGCGCTGACCCAGCGGTGGCCGTACGAGAGCGACGCCTACGGCATGAGCGGGCTGCCGCGCGACGTCGGGCTTCTCCCGCCCGACCAGGTACGGGCCGGGGTCCACCGAGGCCTGTCAGAGCTCGCGATGCGCGCACTGGTCAACGACGGCGCCACCGCCTCCCGCCTGGAGCAGCCCTGCACCACCCCGGAGGAGCTGGCGAAAGCCGTCGCGGCGATGCCCCGAATCCGCCCGCCGGAGCAAACCTTCGCCGCCCCACCGCAGTACCAGCGCCCCCAGGGGGCATACGGCCAGCCGCCGAACCGGAACGGTCAGCCCCGTCCCCAGGCCGCCCCGCCGGTCCCGCCGCAGCCGCTGCAGAGCCGCACCGGCAAAGCCCTGAAGTGGACGGTGTCGGCCCTGCTGATCGCTGCTCTCGGCCTGGGCAGCTGGCAGCTGGCCGACACCCTCCTCAAGCACGAGGGCGACCAGAACACCCACACCTCCACGGGCGACAGCCGGGTCACCACACCGAGCTCAGCGGTACAGAAACTGCCCATCGCCGGTGCCCAGGAGTACGCACCGGACGAGAGCCCGCAGCACCCCAACCAGGTGGACCTGACGTACGACAAGAACGACAGCACCTCCTGGGACACCAAGACCTACGACGACGGCCCGAAACTGGCACCGTTCAAGAAGGGCGTCGGCATCGTCTACGACCTCGGGGCCGACCACAAGGTCTCCGAGGCCGAGCTGAAGTTCCGGGACTCCGGTCCGTACACCGCCGTCTCCCTCTACGCCGCCGACTCCCTCTCCACGAACGCATCGGTCGATTCGATGAAGAAGCTCGGTGCGCAGACCACCGAGGGGAACCAGGCGAAGGTCTCACTGAAGAACCCTGAGAAGGCCCGGTACATCGTGGTCTGGATCACGGCTGTGCCCAAATCCGGCCAGGTGGGGTACAGCGGTCCGGGCTACAAGCAGGCCCTGAAGGAGGTCTCCTTCTCCGGGCCCCGCTCCTGAGTCAGCCGGATCCTGCGATGGGGCGTCCTGCGCGGCGCCCCATCGGCCTGTTCAGGGCCCTACCGTGCGCCTTTGCTCTGTTTACTTCTGGTGACCCAGCGGCTTCAATGACTGGGGCACCTGGAGCCGGCGTCTGGGGGACATGTGGCGGTCCGCGGCGACGAACCCCTCGACGTGAGCGACCGGGCGTTGCTCGCCCGCCATGTGGAAGGCGATCCCGATGCCTTCTCCGAACTCGTCCGCCGGCACCGCGACCGGTTGTGGGCGGTGGCCCTGCGCACACTGGGCGACCGTGAGGAAGCGGCGGACGCCCTCCAGGACGCGCTGCTCTCCGCCTACCGTGCTGCCAAAACCTTCCGTGGCGACGCGGCGGTGACGACATGGATGCACCGCATCACGGTCAATGCCTGCCTGGACCGGGCCCGTAAGGCCGCCTCGCGCCGGACCGACCCCGTGGCGGAGACCGAGCGTCTGGAACAGGTACTCGAGCCTCACGAGTCCGCCGAGGTGCCGGCCGAGCGCGAGGACCTCACCCGCGAACTCCTCAAGGCGCTGCGCACGCTGCCGCCCGAGCAACGCGCCGCCCTCGTCCTGGTGGACATGCAGGGTTACCCGGTGGCCGAGGCCGCGGAGATCCTCGGTGTGGCGGCGGGAACCGTGAAGAGCCGTTGTTCACGCGGTCGGGCTCGGCTCCTCCCCCTGCTCACCCATCTGCGTCCCCATCGCGGGGGTAACGACGGCGGGGGAGGGGGAAGGAACCGGTCGCAGGGGACAGCCGTCCCACATGCGACAGCACCACAGCAGCCAGGTGGAGTGAAGGGCGGAGGTGCAAAGACGTGACGTCGAGTACCGGTGCGGAACAGCATCCCGAGGTAGTGGAGATCTCGGCGCTCACTGACGGCCTCCTGCCCCACGCGCGCGACGTAGAACTTCGCAGGCACCTGGCGGCGTGTGCCACCTGTCAGGACGTACGCCTCTCCCTGGAGGAGATCCGGTCACTGCTCGGTAGGCTCCCAGGCCCGGTGCGCACCCCCGTGGACGTCGAGGAGCGTATCGACGCGGCACTCGCAGCCGAAGCACTGCTCGAGTCCACCCGCAGCCAGCAAGCCTCCCCGTCGGTTTCACGTGAAACGGCGGCTCGGTCGCACGAACCCCCTCATGCACTGGGAGCCCCCAGGTCCACCAAGTCGTCTGAGTGCAGCGGGCGTGTTTCACGTGAAACGCACCCCTCACGGCAGAGCGGGTCCAAGCCGCGCGCCAGGTGGGCCCGCGGGGTTACCGGGAGGACGGCAGCTGCCCCGCCCGAGACCAGCGGTCTCGGGCAGGGGGCGGGCGAGCCGCGTCAGCATCGTCACTGGGCACGCCGGTCGCTCGCGGTAGCAGCCGCTGTGGCAGTTCTCGGCACGGGCATCGCGGTCGTCCGAGCCTCCCTGGAGACGAGGCCACCGGAGTCGACCACTGCGGCGGCCTCTCCGCATGGCACGTCCGGTCGGGACGGGCTCTCGGAAGCCGACGTCGACCGTCGCGTGCATGCCCTCCTGCACACCGCCAAAGCCTCAGGGACCGGGGCCGGGCAGTCGGAAGCCCACGGATCCTCCGTTGCCCCCCTGCGGGGAACAATCCTCAACGTCCCCCCATGTGTGGCGGCCGGCACACGACGGAACGAGGCACCACTCGCCGCCTCACGCGAGACCTACCAGGGGCAGGCCGCCTATCTCCTGGTCCTCCCGCACTCCTCCGACCTCCGACAGGTCACCGCCTACCTGGTGGCCTCCTCGTGCACACGGACGTCCTCGACGCACCCGGGTGAGGTGCTTCTCTCCCGGTCCTATCCGCGTCGCTGACCGTGAGCAGATGGACAAGCCCGGCTGCGGTGCCTCGCTGAGCCCCGTACCCTGCGGCGGAGCCTGCCGGGAATGCGGCCCCGTAGGATTCCGTTGGGTGGGGTGAGTGCCCCAGTCAGCCAGCAAGCAGTCGGCAGAGACAAGGAAGAAACCCGTGAGCGACGTCCGCAACGTGATCATCATTGGCTCCGGCCCCGCGGGCTACACCGCCGCGCTCTACACCGCCCGCGCCTCCCTGAAGCCGTTGGTCTTCGAGGGCGCCGTGACCGCCGGCGGCGCGCTGATGAACACCACCGACGTGGAGAACTTCCCCGGGTTTCGCGAGGGCATCCTGGGCCCTGACCTGATGGACAACATGCGGGCCCAGGCCGAGCGCTTCGGTGCGGAACTGGTCCCCGACGACATCGTTTCCGCGGATCTGACTGGCGACGTGAAGACGGTCACGGACACCTCCGGGGCAGTGCACCACGCGCGGGCAGTGATCGTGGCGACCGGTTCTCAGCACCGCAAGCTGGGTCTGCCCCGCGAGGACGAGCTGTCCGGCCGAGGCGTCTCGTGGTGCGCCACGTGTGATGGCTTCTTCTTCAAGGACCAGGACATCGCGGTGATCGGTGGTGGCGACACGGCGATGGAGGAGGCGACCTTCCTCTCCCGCTTCGCCAAGTCGGTCACCATCGTGCACCGCCGGGACACCCTGCGCGCCAGCAAGGCGATGCAGGAGAGGGCCTTCGCCGACCCGAAGATCTCCTTCGTCTGGGACAGCGAGGTCAGCGAGGTCCACGGTGAGCAGAAGCTGTCGAGCCTGACGCTGCGCAACGTCAAGAGCGGTGAGACCTCCGCCCTCGACGTGACAGGGCTCTTCATCGCCATCGGACACGACCCTCGTACCGGGCTGTTCAAGGGCCAGCTGGACCTCGACGATGAGGGCTACCTCAAGGTCAGCTCGCCCAGCACGCACACCAACCTCCCGGGTGTCTTTGCTGCCGGCGACGTCGTGGACCACACCTACCGGCAGGCGATCACCGCGGCCGGTACCGGTTGCTCTGCCGCCCTGGACGCCGAACGCTTCCTCGCCGCCCTCACCGACGGCGAGGCCACGCCGGAGCCTGAGAAGACGGCCGCCGTCTGACTCCGGAACCTCCCCGCCCCCACCCGCTTCCATCCAAGGAGAGAGCCATGGCCGGTGCCACGGTGACCGTCACCGACGACAACTTCGAAGAGGTCGTCCTCAACAGCGACAAGCCGGTGCTCGTCGACTTCTGGGCCACCTGGTGCGGCCCGTGCCGCCAGATCGCCCCGTCGCTCGAAGCCATTGCCGCTGAGCACGACGAGATCGTCATCGCCAAGCTGAACACGGACGAGAACCCGGCGACGACTGCCAAGTACGGCGTCATGTCGATTCCGACCATGAACGTCTACAAGGGCGGCGAGGTCGTCAAGACCCTCGTGGGCGCGAAGCCCAAGGCGGGCCTTGAGCGTGACCTCGCGGAGTTCCTCGCCTGAGGACCTGACGAGCAGTAGAGGGAAGGGCCCGCGCCAGGAGGCGCGGGCCCTTCGCTGTGCGGCCTTCAGAGCCGTTACCGCAGACCCTGCTCACAGAGGCCGCAGCGCAGGATCCTTCTGTACGGCTCCCAGGAGCCGGTCCAAGGCCATTTCGACGTCTCCCTTCCAGGAAAGGGTGGAGCGGAGCTCCAGGCGGAGGCGGGGAAAGCGCTCATGGTGGCGCACGGTCTTGAAGCCGACTGCCCGAAGGTGCTCTGTCGGCAGCAGGCAGGCCGGCCCTTTCCAGCGGACGTCTCCGAACGCCTCGATCGCCTTCACCCCTCGACGCACCAGGTCCTTGGCCACCGTCTGCACCAGCACGCGGCCCAGTCCCTGCCCCTGGTAGGCAGGCAGCAGGGAGGCGGTCAGCAGTTGGACGGCGTCCGGCGAGATGGGGCTGGTGGGGAAGGCCATCGATCGCGGCACGTACGCGGGCGGGGCGTACATCACGAACCCTGCCGGCTCATCGTCCACGTACACCACACGCCCGCAGGAGCCCCACTCAAGGAGCACGGCGGAAACCCACGCCTCCTTCTCGGACGCTGACCGCCGGGCCTTCGCGGCGGCTTCCCCACTCACGGGGTCCAACTCCCAGAAGACACAGGTCCGGCAAGCCTCCGGCACGTCAGAAAGGTTGTCCAGTGTGAGCGGTGCCAGCCGACGCCCCATGAAGCCCGTTCCCTAACTGTCTCGACCACCCTCCAGCATCTGGAGAGTGGTCTACCCCGCCACGGCCCGTCCGCTCGCATCGTAACCAGGGCACGCACACGGTGACACCGCGAAACAGCAAAGGGGACGGAGAGGGCGGCCGTGCCGGCCTTCCCTAACCGTCCCCTTGCAAAGAGGTGTCGCAGGACGCGGGCTGCTGTGTCAGCCCTCCTCGTCCTGATCCTCGGAGAGTCGGCTCTCCAGGACCTTTCCCTCTCCGGGAGCGAGCGTGCCGAGGATGCGCTCCAGGTCGTCCATGGAGGCGAACTCGACGACGATCTTCCCCTTCTTCTGCCCCAGGTCGACCTTCACCCGGGTCTCGAAACGGTCAGAGAGCCGTGACGCCAGGTCTGACAGCGCCGGGGAGACCCGCGCCCCTGCGCGCGGGCCCTTGGCCTTGGTCGCAGCCTTGGAGCGAGAACCCAGCAGCGTGACCAGTTCCTCGACCGCCCTGACCGACAGCCCCTCGGCCACGATGCGGTGTGCGAGGCGGTCCTGTTCCTCCGCTTCGTCCACTCCCAGAAGCGCCCGCGCATGGCCGGCCGACAGCACCCCGGCCGCCACCCGCCGCTGCACCGAAGGGGAAAGCTTGAGCAGACGCAGGGTGTTGGACACCTGAGGACGGGAGCGCCCGATGCGGTCTGCCAACTCGTCGTGCGTGCACTTGAAGTCGCGCAGCAGCTGATCGTAGGCCGCAGCTTCTTCGAGCGGGTTGAGCTGAGCCCGGTGGAGGTTCTCCAGCAGCGCGTCCAGGAGAAGGCGCTCATCCTCGGTAGCCCGGACGATAGCCGGAATCTTCTCCAGCCCCGCCTCCCGGCAGGCTCGCCAACGGCGCTCACCCATGATGAGTTCGTACCGCTCGGACCCTAGCTGCCTCACCACCACCGGCTGGAGCAGCCCCACCTCCTGGATGGAGGTGACCAACTCGCTCAGCGCGTCCTCGTCGAACACGTCACGTGGCTGGCGCGGGTTGGGCGTGATGGAGTCCAAGGGCAGCTCGGCGAAGTGGGCGCCGGCTACGGCCGCGATCTCCTCGCCGGCCTCCGCCGCCTCCTCAGAACTGGTTTCACGTGAAACGGCCCGCCGCGGCAGAGAGGTCACCTTTGCGGCGGCGACCCCTCTGTCCGCAGGGATGACAGGAACCGCTGTGGGCGAGGTCGCTCCCACCCCCATGGAGAGGTTGTTCTCCTCGGAGTTCGGTGGCGCTGCGGGGATCAGCGCTCCCAGCCCGCGGCCCAACCCTCTGCGTCGATCACTCACTGGGACTCCTCCGACAGCCGTGGCTGTCCTTCATAGTTCACGCCGATCCCCTGACCACCGGTCCTCGGCGCCCCCCTCAACGCGATCTCTCGAGCCGCTTCGAGATAGGAGAGAGAGCCACTTGAAGTGGGGTCATAGGTCAGCACCGTCTGACCGTAGCTAGGAGCCTCGGAGATACGCACCGAGCGCGGGATGCTGGTCCGCAGCACCTCCGCCCCGAAGTGAGTCCGCACTTCCTCGGCCACCTGAGAGGCGAGTCGTGTCCGACCGTCGTACATCGTGAGCAGGATCGTGGAGACGTGAAGGCTCGGGTTCAGGTGCCCCCGCACCAGGTCGACGTTGCGCAGAAGCTGCCCCAGCCCCTCCAACGCGTAGTACTCGCACTGGATGGGGATGAGCACCTCAGCGCCCGCGACAAGCGCGTTGACCGTCAACAGGCCGAGTGAGGGCGGGCAGTCGATCAGCACGTAGTCCAACGGCTGCTCGTAGGACTTGATGGCCCGGTCCAGTCGACTCTCCCTGGCCACCAAGGAGACCAACTCGATCTCCGCACCGGCCAGATCGATGGTCGCCGGAGCACAGAAGAGGCCCTCCACATCGGGCACCGGCTGCACCACGTCCGAGAGCGGCTTACTCTCGACCAACACGTCGTAGATGGACGGCACTTCGGCGTGGTGGTCGATCCCCAGAGCAGTGGAGGCATTGCCCTGCGGGTCAAGGTCGATCACCAGGACCCTGGCTCCGTGAAGGGCCAGGGAGGCAGCCAGGTTCACGGTGGTGGTGGTCTTACCGACACCACCCTTCTGGTTGGCGACCACCATGATTCTGGTCTGCTCTGGTCGCGGCAGGCCTTCGCCCCCGCGAGCGATGGCCGTCACCTCCTGCTGAGACGCGCGACCAATCGGTTCGTCATCCATGGGAGGAAGCGTTTCACGTGAAACGTCCTCCCCGGACGACTCGGTGCGGGGACCGGGGACCGGATCGGTCATCGGTCCCGCAAGATGGGCGTCGGACCGCAAGGATTCACTCTCCTCGACTTCAGGCTCGCAATGTTCAGAGCCTGCCATGCTTTCGGGGCGATGAACCAGTGAGGTCCGTTCTCCTGTGGATGAACGCAGCGATGTGGATACATCCGTGCCCCGTCTGGGTGGATGGTCCCGCAGCTCGGAAGCCGCACGACCGCGGCCGATGATTCCATGCAACAGAGAACGACGTTTCACGTGAAACACGATGCATGCGCCCCACAGACCGCAGGTCCGCGACACTCCGAAATGTGTAGTTTTGGCTGCTTGTATGGAGCAGAGCGTCGCGCCCCGCTCCAGGTCATCGGCGTCGGCGACCGCTCCGAGGAGCCCTACCGCTACGTGCCGCCTTGGCGCGCTTGGCCGCGAACCGCACCCCTCCGGGGCTCTCTCCGACCTCGACCCGCACGACGGTGGAGAGCGGCTCGACCAGGCCCTCCCCCACCTGCACGATCGAGGTGTCCACCACTCCCAGTTTGCTGAGAGCGGCCCGCGCCCCCTTGAGCTCGTCCTCTGCCGTGTCGCCCTTCAGGGCAAGCATCTGCCCGTAGGGCCGCAGCAGCGGAACACCCCAGCCCGCCAGCCGGTCCAGCGGCGCCACAGCGCGAGCGGTGACCACGTGCTTCGGGGGGATCTTGTCCATGACCTCCTCGGCACGGCCCCGCACCACCTCGACGTGGTCCAGCCCCAGCAACTCGACCACCTCCTGCAGGAACGTGGTCCGCCGCAACAACGGCTCCAGGAGGGTGATCGAGACGTCGGGCCGGACCAGCGCCAGCGGGATACCGGGCAAGCCGGCACCCGACCCCACGTCGCACACGGTCACCCCCTCGGGGACCACCTCGGACAGCACGGCACAGTTCAGCAGGTGCCTCTCCCAGAGCCGGGGCACCTCCCGCGGACCGATCAGACCTCGGCGTACACCGATGTCGGCGAGAAGCTCGGCGTACCGCACCGCCTCCGGCAGACGCTCACCGAAAACCTCCCGTGCCGCATCGGGCGCAGGGGGAAGTTCCGCAGCTTCTTCCGTCACGAGATAGGTCCTTCCTCAGGGCTCGTCCAGGGGCTGACAACATGCGGCCCCGCCTGCGGACAGACGGGGCCAGGGTCACACGTGGAACCAGGTGGTTCGGGAGTCCCCTCCCGAACCGGGGCCGAGGAGGGAAGAACCCAGCCGGCCCCATGGCGGAGAGACGTCCTAGTCGGGGAGGACCACCACGCACCGCTGGGGCTCTTCGCCCTCGGACTCGCTGCGCAGCCCCGCCGCAGCCACGGCGTCGTGGACGACCTTGCGCTCGAAGGGGGACATCGGCTTCAGCTTCACGGCCTCACCGGTGTTCTTCGCGTCCTCGACCGCCTTGGCACCCAGCGCGGTCAGCTCCTCACGCTTATGCGCCCGGAACCCCGCGATGTCCAGCATCAGACGGCTGCGCTCGCCCGTCTCCCGGTGGACCGCCAGTCGCGTCAGCTCCTGGAGGGCCTCCAGCACCTCACCATCGCGCCCCACCAGCTTCTGCAGGTCGCGGCTGGTGCCCTCACCGATGATCGAGACAGCGGCGCGGTCGGCCTCGACGTCCATGTCGATGTCGCCGTCGAGGTCGGCGATGTCCAGCAGGCCCTCAAGGTAGTCAGCCGCGATCTCCCCCTCCTGTTCCAGCCGCGAGAGGGTGTCCCCTTCTGCCGCTGCCGCGGGGGAGGGCGAGGTGCTGGTGGTGTCCGTCACGAAGGGACTCCTTCTTACTTCTTGGACGGGTGCTTGGGGCGCTGCTGCCCCTTGCGCTGGCCGGACTTGGTGTTGCGGGACCCGGAGGAGGAGCTGCCCTTGGACTTCCCGCCCTGGGACTTCGTGGCACCGCCGGCCTCGGACTTCTGCTCCTGTCCGGACTGCTCACCCTCGGACGTGGCAGAGGCCTGCTGGGACGAGGTGGCCCGGGTGCGCGCCTGGGGTGCGCCCTGGGTACCGGTCCGCTGCTGGGCGGCACCACCACCGGTGCGCTTCGACTTCGTCTGGCGCTTGGGCTGCTGGCGGTTCTGGCGGGCCTCCTCGGCCGCCTTCTTCGCCTCGACCTCGGCCGGGTCCTCCTTGAGCTTGCCCTGGGCCCGCAGCCGGTCCTGACGCTCCTGGAATGCCTTGCTGCCGGGGGTGGGGTTCCGCCGGATGACGACCAGCTGCTGGCACATCGTCCAGACGTTGGTGGTCAGCCAGTAGATGAGGACACCGATGGGGAAGTTGATACCGAAGACCGCGAACATGACGGGGAAGACGTACATCAGCATCTTCTGCTGCTGCATGAACGGCGTCTTCACCGACAGGTCGACGTTCTTGGTCATCAGCTGGCGCTGCGTGTAGAACTGCGACGCCGACATCAGGACGATCATGATGGCCGCGACGATCCGGACGTCCACCACGGAGGCGTGGAGGGCCGCGATCTTGTCAGCGCCGTCCAGGAAGGTGGCTGCCAGCGGAGCGCCGAAGATGTGCGCCTGCTGCGCGCTCTCCACCAGCGGCTGGTCGACCACACCGACGGTCTGGCCCTTGGCGATGTGGCTGAGGACCCGGAAGAGCGAGATGAAGAACGGCGACTGCACGAGGATGGGAAGGCAGCTGGAGAGCGGGTTGGTACCCGTCTCCTTGTACAGCTTCATCATCTCTTCGGACTGACGCTGCTTGTCGCTCTTGTAGCGCTCCTGGATCGCCTTCATCTTCGGCTGGAGCGCCTGCATGTTCCGCGTTGCCTTGATCTGCTTGACGAAGAGCGGGATCAGGCAGATCCGGATGAGGACCACCAGCGAGACGATGGACAGACCCCACGCCGCGCCACTGTTCGCGTTGAAGAACAGGCTGTAGAACGAGTGGAACTGGACGATGATCCAGGAAACGGCGGTATAGAGGGGACTGAGAATCGTGTCCACGAATCAGGCTCCTTGGACGTTGGGCTGGGTCTCGGACTGTGCGGTGGGGACATCCTCGTCATGTCGCCCGCCCAGTCGGCTCCTCAGCCGCTGGTGCCAGACCGGACGCTTCCGGGGAGGGACGTGGTCGACGCCACCGAGTGACCACGGGTTGCACCGAAGGATGCGCCACGCGGTCAACGCGGTCCCCTTCACCGCGCCGTGCCGGTCGATGGCCGTGAAGCCGTAGTGGGAGCACGACGGGTAGTACTTGCAGACCGGGCCCAGCAGAGGGCTGATGGTCCATTGGTAGAGCTTGATCAGGAGCAGCAGCGGGTACTTCATCCCTGCGGCCTTCCGTGGGCCGGCCCGTCGGAGGGGTTCCGACCGGAGGCACGGGGGCCGGGGTGTTCCCACAGCCGCTGCAGCGCCGCATCGAGTTCACGGGCCAGCTCGGCATGGTCGGCGTCACCCGCACCGGGCAGCGCCCGTACCACCACCAGGCTACCGGCGTCGAACCGGGAGATGCGCTCTGCCATGAGGTGACGTAGGCGACGCTTGACCCGGTTGCGGATCACCGCGCCACCCACGGCCTTGCTCACGACGAAACCCGCACGCGCGGGGGGAGGCGTTCCCCCCGCGTCGTGCGGGTCACGTGAACCACTGCGTAGGTGGACGACCAGGTGCGGGCGGCCTGCCCGACGCCCTCGCCGTACCGCGGCTGCGAAGTCCTCGCGCCGCCTCAGCCGATGCTCGGTAGGCAGCACGTCATGGACCTAGGTCGGTGCTGCTCAGGCCGACAGGCGGGCGCGACCCTTGCCACGGCGGGTCGCCAGGATCGCGCGGCCGGCACGGGTACGCATGCGCAGGCGGAAGCCGTGGGTCTTCGCGCGGCGGCGGTTGTTCGGCTGGAAGGTGCGCTTGCTCACTCGGGGGCTCCAGTAATGCTTGGTGTCTCTGCCGAGACGCGTGTGGGGCGTCGACTGGCTGTCACCGTGCGCCCACGAGAAGCTCGCAACGCCCGAGTGCACCGCTATGTGACCACGCGATTGCGGTCCTTGCCCTTCGGAGGCAGGCGGCAGCAGCCATCGACAACTAGACCTCGTCACGGTACGCGCGGCCGCGCCGTCCGGTCAAACCGACCGGACGGAGGTGCTTGCGGCCACCGATCCGCACGCCCTCGGGCGCGGCGTCACCGGGCTCGTCCGGCCCGGGTGGTAAGGGGGACACGGCAAAACCCGGCAGACTGTACACAGGCTGTGGACAACGACTTGATGCAGCACACCCCCGCTGACTACCGTGGCCGAACTCGACTTCCTTCCCATCCGTCCGGAGACCCACACCTTCGTGGCCCATCGAGAGAGCGTGCCCTGTGGCTGACGTACCCGCCGATCTTGCCGCAGTGTGGCCCCGCGTGCTGGACCACCTCCTGCGTGCGGAGGGTGACAGCCTCAAGCCGAAGGACCAGGACTGGCTCCGGCGGACCCAGCCGCTCGCCCTGGTGGCGGACACCGCCCTGCTGGCCGTGCCGAACGAGTTCGCCAAGGGCGTCCTGGAGGGCCGTCTCGCCCCGCTGATCGGCGAGGGCCTGACCAAGGAGTGCGGCCGCCCCATCCGTATCGCCATCACGGTGGACGACTCGGCCGAGGCCCCCGCGCCCCCTGCCCCGGCGCCCAGCGCCCACGCCACCTCCGACGGCGGTCCCCGCGGCGCCTGGCCCACCGGCTACGACGGCTACGGCGAGCGCGACGGCGGCTACGACGGCCGCGAGGCCTACGAGCACGCCGGCTACGACAGGCAGTCCTACGAGCAGCGGGGCGGCCGGGGCCCCTACGACCGGGAGCCCGAGCCCCGCGAGGGACGCGACTACGAACGGCCGGCCGACCGCTACCCGCGCACCGCCGACCACAACGACGGTTACGGCCGCCGCGGCGACGTCGCCGACGGCCGTGACGGGTACGAGGCCGGCCGGCCCGCCGGCGGTTACGACGGACGGATGGCCGACGGCTACGGCCCGGGACGCGGCGAGGGGCACGACCCGCACCCCGGTTACGGCGGGCACGGCGACGGTTACGGCGGGCAGGGCGACCCCTACGCCTCCAGCGGCGAGGGCTACGGGCCCCCGGGCGACGAGCTGCCCACGGTGCGCCCGGTCTACCCCGACTACGCTCCGCCGCGGCCCGCCTACCCGGGCGCCTGGCCGCAGAGCCAGCGCCCTGGGGAGGAGAGCGCCCCGGCAGGCGGGCCGGAACGTGCCGGCGGCTCCTCGCACGGCGGTCCGCCGCGCGAGGAGCGCGAATCGCACGAGTCCCGCGAGTCCTACACCTGGCAGCAGCAGCGCCTCGGCGGTTTCGACCGTGAGGGGCACGACCCCTACGGCGGGGGACCGGGCCAGCACGGCACCGGACGCGGGGACGGTCAGCGCTACGACCACCACCGCCCCTCCCCGGAGCCGCCGCACCTCGCCCAGGGCCAGGGGAGCGGCGGGCAGCACCTGCCCGCCCCCAGCGGTGCGCCCGGCCCGCTGGCCGCGCAGCCCGCGCCCGCCACCGGACCCGGGGAGCCGACGGCCCGGCTGAACCCCAAGTACCTCTTCGACACCTTCGTCATCGGTGCCTCGAACCGGTTCGCCCACGCCGCGGCGGTCGCCGTGGCCGAGGCACCCGCGAAGGCGTACAACCCGCTGTTCATCTACGGCGAGTCGGGGCTGGGCAAGACCCACCTGCTGCACGCCATCGGCCACTACGCCCGGAGCCTCTACCCGGGGACCCGGGTGCGGTACGTGAGCTCGGAGGAGTTCACCAACGAGTTCATCAACTCCATCCGCGACGGCAAGGCGGACGCCTTCCGCAAGCGCTACCGCGACATGGACATCCTGCTCGTCGACGACATCCAGTTCCTGGCCAGCAAGGAGTCGACGCAGGAGGAGTTCTTCCACACCTTCAACACCCTGCACAACGCCAACAAGCAGATCGTCCTCTCCAGCGACCGGCCGCCCAAGCAGCTGGTCACCCTGGAGGACCGGCTCCGCAACCGTTTCGAGTGGGGCCTGATCACCGACGTCCAGCCGCCCGAGCTGGAGACCCGGATCGCGATCCTCCGCAAGAAGGCCGTGCAGGAACAGCTCAACGCCCCGCCCGAGGTGCTGGAGTTCATCGCCTCGCGGATCTCCCGCAACATCCGGGAGCTGGAGGGGGCGCTGATCCGGGTGACGGCCTTCGCCTCGCTCAACCGGCAGCCGGTGGACCTGGGCCTCACGGAGATCGTCCTCAAGGACCTCATCCCCGGTGGGGAGGACGCGGCCCCCGAGATCACGGCCACGGCGATCATGGCGTCCACGGCGGACTACTTCGGCCTGACCGTGGACGACCTCTGCGGTTCCTCCCGCAGCCGGGTGCTGGTGACAGCCCGGCAGATCGCCATGTACCTCTGCCGGGAGCTGACCGACCTGTCGCTGCCGAAGATCGGCGCGCAGTTCGGCGGCCGGGACCACACCACGGTCATGCACGCGGACCGCAAGATCCGGGCGCTGATGGCGGAGCGACGCTCGATCTACAACCAGGTCACCGAGCTGACCAACCGGATCAAGAACAGCTGACCTGCTGTCCCGCACGCGCGGGACGGGACACCGGCACCACAGCAGCGCCCCGCTCCTGCCGCGCTGCTCTGGTCGCGCCCCGCTCCGGCCATGCCACCCACCGACCGCGCCGACCGTCGTCGCCTGTCGGGCCGCCTGCCACCGCCGGGCGATGCCGCACACATGCCGTACCGGGCACCGGGACGGGTGCGCCACGGCAGACGTCCATGGGTTTGCCAGGGGTGAGCCAGGGGGCGGCCGACGTCCCCTTCCCCTCGCGCACTCCGAGCCGGGGGCCGCCTTCTCCCGAAGCCGTCAGTCGGCGCTCGTTGCCCTGCCGCAGTCCGTTCCGGAGCGCTCCAAAGCGGTCTCAGCGCCCTCCCCGCGCCCCTCTCCCGTCCCCGTCCGTCCCCCTGGAAGGCCCGCGGTGTTCGATTTTTCGGCAGGTTACGGGCGTGCTCCACAGATTCGCCGGGAAATCCGCGTCCACACGCTGGGGAGGACGAGACTGTCCCCATCATGTCCACAGCGCCCACGGTGGAGCGCATGTCACCGCAGGTCACAGGGGTGTGGAATTGTGGCCGGGCGTTGTCCACAGCATGTGGACGAAGGGGTGTCCACAGGGTGGCCGTTCGACTGTCCACCGGGCACCCCACAGGGAACGCCGGGTTGTGCACAAGATCGCGGCACTTCTCCACACCGCTGTCCACTGTTCGGCAAGCCGACACCGCCTCTCACTGCGACGAGTGAAAGCCGTCACACCATGGTGCAGGGTTGGGCTGTGCAGAAGCCGGGTATTGCTGGGGACAGCACTGGGGAGAAGTGGGGGTCGGCTGTGCACGGGATGTGCACGACGGCCGACGGTCCACAGCGAAGCCGGGTTGTCCACGGCCGCCGCCCACAGCCCCGGTGGACAAAAAACGGTTGCTGACCTGCGCAGAAGCCGTTATCCACGGTTTCCACAGCACCTACTACTACGACCACGTAGAGAGAGCTCGGAAGTCACTGAGAATCCGGGGCTGTGCACAACTCGTGGATCGCTCTCCGCACGGCCTCTTCCCGACTTGACCCCGAGCGCCCACGGCTGTCCGTGCCTGCTGTCAGACTGGTGCCCACGGCTTCCTCGGCGACCGAAGCCGACGAACGCGAACGACGAAGGCCAGCAGGGCGAGAGCCAGTGACAGCAGGAGGCGGTTTCCGGTGAAGATCCGGGTGGAGCGCGATGTACTCGCGGAGGCGGTGGCGTGGGCGGCGAAGAGCCTCCCGGCCCGTCCGCCGGTGCCCGTCCTCGCGGGCCTGCTGCTGAAGGCGGAGGACGGCAGCCTGAGCCTGTCCGGCTTCGACTACGAGGTCTCCGCCCGCGTCTCGGTGGAGGCCGAGGTCGAGGAGGACGGCACGGTCCTGGTCTCCGGCCGGCTGCTGGCGGACATCTGCCGCTCCCTCCCCAACCGCCCGGTGGAGATCTCCACAGACGGTGTACGGGCGACGGTGGTCTGCGGCTCCTCCCGCTTCACCCTCCACACCCTGCCGGTCGAGGAGTACCCCTCGCTGCCGGAGATGCCGTCGGCCACCGGCACCATCCCTGGTGACGTCTTCGCCTCCGCCGCCGCCCAGGTGGCCATCGCGGCCGGCCGTGACGACACCCTGCCGGTGCTCACCGGCGTGCGCATCGAGATCGAGGGCGACACCGTCACCCTGGCCTCCACCGACCGCTACCGCTTCGCCGTCCGCGAGTTCCTGTGGAAGCCGGAGAACCCGGACGCCTCCGCCGTCGCCCTGGTGCCCGCCAAGACGCTCCTGGACACCGCGAAGTCGCTCAGCGGCAGCGACGCCGTGACGCTGGCGCTCTCCGGCTCCGGCGCCGGTGAGGGCCTCATCGGCTTCGAGGGTGCCGGGCGGCGCACCACCACGCGGCTCCTGGAGGGCGACCTCCCCAAGTACCGCACCCTCTTCCCCACCGAGTTCAACTCGGTGGCGGTCATCGAGACCGCGCCCTTCGTCGAGGCCGTCAAGCGTGTGGCGCTGGTCGCCGAGCGCAACACCCCGGTCCGGCTCAGCTTCGAGCAGGGCGTGCTGATCCTGGAGGCCGGCTCCAGCGACGACGCACAGGCTGTGGAGAGGGTCGACGCGCAGCTCGACGGCGACGACATCTCCATCGCCTTCAACCCGGGCTTCCTGCTGGAGGGCCTGTCAGCCATCGACTCCCCGGTCGCCCAGCTCTCCTTCACCACCTCCACCAAGCCCGCGCTGCTCGGTGGCAAGCCCGCCGTGGACGCGGAGGCGGACGACACCTACAAGTACCTGATCATGCCCGTCCGGCTCTCCGGTTGAGCGGTCGCCTGCGGGGGCGGTAGCGGTGAGGCCCGGCATTCGGGCATCTCCCACCAGGCAGGTGGGAATCCGCTGATGAGCGGCTGAGCCCACAGCTGTGCACGCATGTGCGGGCGTAGGCTCGGAGAAGTTCGTCAACGCAACAACTAGGCGCAAAGAGGATCTCTGATGGAGCTCGGTCTCGTCGGTCTCGGCAAGATGGGCGGCAACATGCGTGAGCGCATCCGCCGCGCAGGCCACACCGTCATCGGATACGACCGCAACCCGGACGTCGCCGATGTCCACAGCCTGCGGGAACTGGTCGACTCGCTGCAGGGGCCGCGCGTGGTGTGGGTCATGGTGCCCGCCGGTGCCGCCACCCAGTCGACCATCGACGAGCTGGGCGAGCTGCTCTCCCCCGGTGACGTCGTGGTCGACGGCGGCAACAGCCGCTGGACCGACGACGAGAAGCACGCCGAGGAGCTCGCGGCCAAGCAGATCGGTTTCGTCGACTGCGGCGTCTCCGGCGGTGTCTGGGGCCTGGAGAACGGCTACGCGCTGATGTACGGCGGTGACGCCGAGGACGTGGCGAAGGTCCAGCCGATCTTCGACGCGCTCAAGCCGGAGGGCGAGCACGGCTCCGTCCACGCGGGCAAGGTCGGTGCCGGCCACTTCGCCAAGATGGTTCACAACGGCATCGAGTACGCCATGATGCAGGCCTACGCCGAGGGCTGGGAGCTGCTGGAGGCCGTGAACTCGGTCACCGACGTGCGTGAGGTCTTCCGCTCCTGGCAGACCGGCACCGTCATCCGCTCCTGGCTGCTCGACCTCGCCGTCAACGCCCTGGACGACGACGAGCACCTGGAGAAGCTGCGCGGCTTCGCCTCCGACTCCGGTGAGGGCCGCTGGACGGTCGAGGCCGCGATCGACAACGCGGTCCCGCTGCCGGCGATCACCGCTTCGCTCTTCGCCCGCTTCAGCTCGCGGCAGGACGACTCCCCGCAGATGAAGATGATCGCCGCGCTGCGCAACCAGTTCGGCGGCCACGCGGTCGAGGGCATCAAGAAGTAACCACCTCGGGGCCCGGTGGCCCCGACCGCCACGCGGGCCGGCAGGCCCCGTGGCACGGACGGCGCCTCCCGTGCCGTCCCCGCTTCGCCCGGGGCGGCGGTGAGCGTCCGGCTTGCCGCCGCCCGGCGTCGTAGCAGCACTGTTTCCGGAGGAGGACCGGCGCGCCCCATGCACGTCACGCACCTGTCGCTCGCCGACTTCCGCTCCTACACCCGGGCCGAGGTCCCCCTCACCCCCGGCGTCACGGCCTTCGTGGGCCCCAACGGGCAGGGCAAGACCAATCTGGTCGAGGCCGTCGGCTACCTGGCGACGCTGGGCAGCCACCGCGTCTCCTCGGACGCGCCCCTGGTCCGGGTGGGCGCCGAGCGGGCCGTCGTACGGGCAGCGGTCACCCAGGGCGAACGGCAGCAGCTCGTCGAGCTCGAACTCAACCCGGGCAAGGCCAACCGGGCCCGCATCAACCGGTCCTCGCAGGTCAGACCACGTGACGTACTGGGCATCCTGCGCACCGTGCTGTTCGCCCCCGAGGACCTGGCCCTGGTGAAGGGCGACCCCGGTGAGCGCCGCCGCTTCCTCGACGAGCTGGTCACGGCGCGCTCGCCCCGGATGGCCGGGGTGCGCGCGGACTACGACCGGGTCCTCAAGCAGCGCAACACCCTGCTGAAGTCCGCCGCCCTGGCCCGGCGCCACGGCGGCCGTGCGGGCGGGCCCGCCGGGCGAGGCGGTTCGAGCCAGGGGGCGGACCTGTCCACCCTGGACGTCTGGGACCAGCACCTGGCGAAGGCCGGCGCCGAACTGCTCGCGCAACGCCTGGACCTCATCACCGCCCTGGCCCCGCTGACCAACAAGGCCTACGAGCAGCTCGCCCCCGGCGGCGGGGCGGTGGCGCTGGACTACCGGAGTTCCGCGGGCGACCATCTCCCGCACGGGCGCGAGGAGTTGTACGAGGCGTTGCTGGCGGCGCTGGGCGAGGCCCGCCGCAACGAGATCGAGCGCGGCGTGACGCTCGTCGGTCCGCACCGCGACGACCTGCTGCTCGGGCTCGGCCAGATGCCGGCCAAGGGGTATGCCAGCCACGGCGAGTCCTGGTCCTATGCGCTGGCGCTGCGCCTGGCCTCCTACGAGTTGCTGCGCGCGGAGGGCAACGAACCCGTCCTCGTCCTGGACGACGTCTTCGCCGAGCTGGATGTCCGCCGACGGGAGCGGCTGGCCGAGCTGGTGGCCCCCGGTGAGCAGGTGCTGGTGACGGCCGCGGTCCCGGAGGACGTCCCCGAGACGCTGGCGGGAGCCAGGTTCGCGGTCGCCGAGGGCACCGTGGAGAGGGTCGGCGGGTGAGCGGGAACGGGTCGGCGGGCGGCAGCGATGGCCCCGCTTCCGGTGGCCCCGCTTCCGGTGACGCGGCGGGCAGCAGGGCTGCCGGTGAGGGCGCGGCCCGGCTCTCCGGCGTCGACCTGGCCCGGCAGGCGCTGGTGGCGGCCAGGGCGCAGGCGCGGGAGCGGGGAGCCGCCGCGCAGCAGCGCAAGCAGGCCCGGCGCGGGGGCCTGCGTTCCGGTGCCCGGTCCGACGGCCGGGACCCGCTGCCGCTGGGGGCCGCCATCAACCGGCTGATCACCGAACGCGGCTGGGAGACGCCGGCCGCGGTGGGTGGCGTGATGGGGCGCTGGCCCCAGATCGTGGGTGGCGACGTAGCCCAGCACTGTGAGCCCGACCACTTCGACGAGGAGTCCCGGGTCCTGACGGTCAACTGCGACTCGACGGCCTGGGCAACGCAGTTGCGGCTGCTGGCGCCGCAACTGGTGGCGCGGCTCAACCACGACCTCGGCCACGGGACCGTGAAACTGATCACCGTGCGCGGGCCGGGCGGACCGGTGCGGCGCTACGGCGGACTCCGCGCACCCGGCAGCACCGGCCCGGGCGACACCTACGGCTGACGGGCCCGGGCCCGCGGCTCCCGTACCCGTGGCCCGCGCTGTGTCCCCGGTCCCAGGCTGTGGCCCGGCCCGCGCTGAGGCCCACACTGCCGTCCGTGCTGCAGCTCGGGCCGCGCGGTCGGCCGCAGAGGCCGCGTCAGGTCTCGTCGTCGGCTTCCGGCATCGTCGGGCGTCCCGCCGAACGCAGCCAGGTCGGTAGATAGTATGACTAAACGGTCGAAATCGGTCTTGAATACCGGTAAGCGATCAAAACCGGACGACTTCGGGCCGCCGTCGCGAACGCCGGGACCGGTCCTCCGGGCCGGCCCCCGTCCCCCTTCGCCCCCGCCCGCCGCCGTGCCCCGGGCGGCTCGGGCCCTCTCGCGGGCCGCCCGTCCGAGGGTCATGCGTCCCGCCCGCCGCCTCCCCGCCCGCAAGCGCCCGCGTCATGCCTGGTCACAGCTGTGACAGGTGGTGTGGGACGGGTTCCTCGCCGGTGGTAGCCGCGGGTTGTCCACCCGAAGCGCTGGGTGCCCGTTTCAGCGTCCTGGGGCCCCGCCTCACATATGGGGAGTCGGCAGACGGCAGTTCAGGGCGGCACATGAGGACTCAGGCGCCTGCAAACCCCCATTAGTGTCGGCGCTACCGGTAGACTGGTGGACAATCCCGCCGTGTTCGCGGGACACGTCGAAAACGCAGGACGACGTAGCCGCCTCCGGCCCACGGAGACCGGCTCGTGCTGTGCCAGAAAGGGCGCTTCGTGGCCGACTCCGGCGACCTCAACGAGAACAAGACGGCTTCTAGCGAGGAGGAGGCTCCCAGCGTTCCCGAAGCGCCCGTGAGTGGCGTGACCCAGGCCGTGAAGGCACCTGCCGAGCAGGCGTCGTACGACGCCAGCGCGATCACCGTGCTGGAGGGTCTGGACGCGGTCCGCAAGCGTCCCGGCATGTACATCGGCTCCACCGGTGAGCGCGGTCTGCACCACCTCGTCCAGGAGGTCGTGGACAACTCCGTGGACGAGGCCATGGCCGGTCACGCGGACACCATCGACGTCACGATCCTGGCCGACGGCGGGGTCCGCGTCGTCGACAACGGCCGCGGCATCCCGGTCGGCATCGTGCCCTCCGAGGGCAAGCCCGCCGTCGAGGTCGTCCTGACCGTCCTGCACGCGGGCGGCAAGTTCGGCGGCGGCGGCTACGCGGTCTCCGGCGGTCTGCACGGCGTCGGCGTCTCCGTGGTCAACGCGCTCTCGACCCGCGTCGAGGTCGAGATCAAGACGGACGGCTTCCGGTGGACGCAGGAGTACAAGCAGGGCGTCCCCACCGCGCCGCTGGCCAAGAACGAGCCGACCGACGAGACCGGCACCTCGGTGACGTTCTGGGCGGACGGCTCGATCTTCGAGACCACCGAGTACAGCTTCGAGACGCTCGCCCGCCGCTTCCAGGAGATGGCCTTCCTCAACAAGGGCCTCTCCCTGCAGCTCACCGACGAGCGCGAGGGCCACGTCGACGAGGAGGGCAAGCCGCTCTCCGTCCGGTACCACTACGAGGGCGGCATCGTCGACTTCGTGAAGTACCTCAACTCCCGCAAGGGCGAGACGATCCACCCCACGGTGATCGACATCGAGGCGGAGGACACCGAGCGGCTGCTCTCGGTGGAGGTCGCGATGCAGTGGAACACCCAGTTCACCGAGGGTGTCTACAGCTTCGCCAACACCATCCACACCCACGAGGGCGGTACCCACGAAGAGGGTTTCCGCGCCGCGATGACGGGTCTGATCAACCGGTACGCGCGCGACAAGAAGCTGCTCCGCGAGAAGGACGACAACCTCACGGGTGAGGACATCCGCGAGGGGCTGACGGCCATCATCTCCGTCAAGCTCGGCGAACCGCAGTTCGAGGGCCAGACGAAGACGAAGCTGGGCAACACCGAGGCCAAGACCTTCGTGCAGAAGGTCGTCCACGAGCACCTGACGGACTGGCTGGACCGCAACCCCAACGAGGCCGCGGACATCATCCGCAAGGGCATCCAGGCCGCGACGGCCCGGGTGGCGGCCCGCAAGGCGCGCGACCTGACCCGCCGCAAGGGCCTGCTGGAGACCGCCTCGCTCCCCGGCAAGCTCAGCGACTGCCAGTCCAACGACCCGACGAAGTGCGAGATCTTCATCGTCGAGGGGGACTCCGCCGGCGGCTCGGCGAAGTCCGGTCGGGACCCGCAGTACCAGGCGATCCTCCCGATCCGCGGCAAGATCCTCAACGTCGAGAAGGCCAGGATCGACAAGATCCTGCACAACAACGAGGTCCAGGCGCTGATCTCGGCCTTCGGCACCGGCGTGCACGAGGACTTCGACATCTCCAAGCTCCGTTACCACAAGATCATCTTGATGGCGGACGCCGACGTCGACGGCCAGCACATCACCACCCTGCTGCTGACCTTCCTCTTCCGCTTCATGCGGCCGCTGGTCGAGGAGGGGCACGTCTACCTCTCCCGTCCGCCGCTGTACAAGATCAAGTGGGGCCGGGACGACTTCGAGTACGCCTACTCCGACCGGGAGCGCGACGCGCTGATCGCGCTGGGGCGGCAGAACGGCAAGCGCATCCGGGACGACTCCGTGCAGCGCTTCAAGGGCCTCGGCGAGATGAACGCCGAGGAGCTGCGGATCACGACGATGGACATCGACCACCGGGTGCTCGGCCAGGTGTCCCTGGACGACGCGGCGCAGGCGGACGACCTGTTCTCGGTGCTGATGGGTGAGGACGTGGAGGCACGCCGCTCCTTCATCCAGCGCAACGCCAAGGACGTCCGCTTCCTCGACATCTGAGCGACCCCGACCTCCCAGCCGCCCGTCGGCTCACGGCCCCCGCCCTTAAGGCGGCGGGGGCCCCTCGCGCCCGTCACGGCAGATAAGGACCGATACGAACAATGTCCGACGACAACACTCCACCGATCCCGGAAGGCGTGACCGCCGAGGGCGCCGCGCCCGCCGTCGAGGGCGTGGGCATGCGGGTCGAGCCGGTCGGGCTCGAGACGGAGATGCAGCGCTCCTACCTGGACTACGCGATGTCGGTCATCGTCTCGCGTGCGCTGCCGGACGTCCGCGACGGCCTCAAGCCCGTCCACCGCCGTGTGCTGTACGCCATGTACGACGGCGGGTACCGCCCGGAGAAGGGCTTCTACAAGTGCGCCCGCGTCGTCGGCGACGTGATGGGCAACTACCACCCCCACGGTGACTCCTCGATCTACGACGCGCTGGTGCGGCTGGCGCAGCCGTGGTCGATGCGGATGCCGCTGGTGGACTCCAACGGCAACTTCGGCTCGCCCGGCAACGACCCCGCGGCGGCCATGCGCTACACCGAGTGCAAGATGGCGCCGCTGTCGATGGAGATGCTCCGGGACATCGACGAGGAGACCGTCGACTTCCAGGACAACTACGACGGGCGTTCCAAGGAGCCGACGGTCCTGCCGGCCCGGTTCCCGAACCTGCTGATCAACGGTTCGGCCGGCATCGCGGTCGGCATGGCCACCAACATCCCGCCGCACAACCTGCGCGAGGTGGCCGCCGGTGCCCAGTGGGCGCTGGACCACCCCGAGGCGAGCAGCGAGGAGCTGCTGGAAGCCCTCATCGAGCGCATCAAGGGGCCGGACTTCCCCACCGGCGCGCTGGTGGTGGGCCGCAACGGCATCGAGGACACCTACCGCACCGGGCGCGGCTCGATCACCATGCGGGCCGTCGTCGAGGTCGAGGAGATCCAGAACCGGCAGTGCCTGGTCGTCACCGAACTGCCGTACCAGGTCAACCCCGACAACCTCGCGCAGAAGATCGCCGACCTGGTCAAGGACGGCCGGATCGGCGGCATCGCCGACGTCCGTGACGAGACCTCCTCGCGCACCGGTCAGCGCCTGGTCATCGTGTTGAAGCGGGACGCCGTCGCCAAGGTCGTCCTCAACAACCTCTACAAGCACACCGACCTGCAGACCAACTTCGGCGCCAACATGCTGGCGCTGGTCGACGGCGTGCCCCGGACCCTGTCGCTGGACGCGTTCATCCGCAACTGGGTGGCGCACCAGGTCGAGGTCATCGTGCGACGGACGAAGTTCCGGCTGCGCAAGGCCGAGGAGCGCGCCCACATCCTGCGCGGCCTGCTCAAGGCGCTGGACGCCATCGACGAGGTCATCGCGCTGATCCGGCGCAGCGACACCGTCGAGGTGGCCCGCGGCGGCCTGATGGACCTGCTGGAGATCGACGAGATCCAGGCCAACGCCATCCTGGAGATGCAGCTGCGGCGCCTGGCGGCCCTGGAGCGGCAGAAGATCATCCAGGAGCACGACGAGCTCCAGGCCCGGATCGACGAGTACCGCGCGATCCTCGCCTCCGAGCAGCGCCAGCGCCAGATCATCGGCGAGGAGCTGACCGCGCTGGTGGAGAAGTACGGCGACGACCGGCGCTCGAAGCTGGTGCCGTTCGAAGGCGACATGTCCATCGAGGACCTCATCGCCGAGGAGGACATCGTCGTCACGATCACCCGTGGCGGCTACGTCAAGCGGACGAAGACCGACGACTACCGTTCGCAGAAGCGGGGCGGCAAGGGCGTGCGTGGCACCAAGCTGCGCGAGGACGACATCGTCGACCACTTCTTCGTCTCCACCACCCACCACTGGCTGCTGTTCTTCACCAACAAGGGGCGGGTCTACCGCGCCAAGGCGTACGAGCTGCCCGACGCCGGCCGGGACTCGCGCGGTCAGCACGTCGCCAACCTGCTTGCCTTCCAGCCCGACGAGCAGATCGCCCAGATCCTCGCGGTGCGCGACTACGACGTGGCGCCCTACCTGGTGCTGGCGACCAAGTCGGGCCTGGTGAAGAAGACGCCGCTCAAGGACTACGACTCGCCCCGTTCCGGCGGCGTCATCGCGATCAACCTGCGGCAGATGCCGGACGGGCGCGAGGACGAGCTGATCGGCGCCGAGCTGGTCTCCGGCGAGGACGACCTGCTGCTGATCTCCAAGAAGGCGCAGTCCATCCGCTTCACCGCCACCGACGAGGCGCTCCGGCCCATGGGCCGCGCCACCTCGGGTGTGAAGGGCATGAGCTTCCGCGAGGACGACGAGCTGCTGTCGATGAACGTGGTGCGGGCCGGCACCTACGTCTTCACCGCGACCGACGGCGGCTACGCCAAGCGCACCTCGGTGGACGAGTACCGCGTCCAGGGCCGTGGCGGCCTGGGCATCAAGGCCGCCAAGATCGTGGAGGACCGCGGTGAGCTGGTCGGCGCCCTGGTGGTCGAGGCGTCCGACGAGATCCTGGCGATCACCCTCAGCGGTGGTGTGATCCGTACGCGGGTCGAAGGGGTTCGTGAAACCGGTCGTGACACCATGGGCGTCCAACTGATCAACCTGGGCAAGCGAGATGCCGTGGTCGGCATCGCGCGGAACGCCGAGGCGGGTCGGGAGGCCGAGGAGGTCGCTCCCGAGGGTGAACCGGACGACGAGCAGGCCCTCGACGGGGGCGCGGAAGCGTCCGTGGCGGAAGCCGCGGCACCCGGCACCGAGGGCGGCGCGGCCGAGGACGGCGAGTCCGGGAGCGAGTGAGGCAGGGAGCAGGACGTGAGTGGAGCGTGTGACGCCGTGCGGTGTGCGGCGGCCCCGCGGGGCCAGGGACCGCCTGTCGCGGCGTCCGGCTCCACCACGTCCCTGCGACCGGCGTCGCCCGCCCTCGCGCCCGACCCCTCACCGGCAGTCCCGGCACCGGCCCGGGCGGCCCACACCGCTGCACCACCGCCACGATGGACGACGGCCCCCGCCAGGAGGGCTCCTACCAGGGGGGAACCGTGACCGACACCCGCCAGCCCTATCCCCAGCAGCCCTCGCAGCGGCAGCCGCAGCCGACGCCCCCGCCGCAGCAGGGCGGGACGCGTGGCGCCGGCGCCCAGCCCTACCAGCCGCCGCAGGCCTACGAGACCGCCTCGACGGTCCCGGGCGGCCAGCAGGGCGGCGTGCGGCGGCCCCGCACCGGTGCGCGCACGACGCCGCGTACCCGCAAGGCCCGGCTGCGGGTCGCGCGGGCCGATCCGTGGTCGGTGATGAAGGTCAGCTTCCTGCTCTCGGTGGCGCTGGGCGTCTGCACGGTCGTCGCCGTCGCGGCGCTGTGGATGGTGATGGACACCATGGGTGTCTTCGCCACCGTGGGCAACACCATCAGCGACGCCACCAACGCGGGCGGGGGCGGCGGCTTCGACCTCCAGTCCTTCCTGTCGCTGCCGCGGGTGATGGTGTTCACCGCCGTCATCGCGGTGATCGACGTGGTGCTGGCGACCGCGCTCGCCACCCTGGGCGCCTTCCTCTACAACCTGTCGGCCGGCTTCGTCGGCGGCGTGGAACTGACGCTCGCCGAGGACGAGTGACCCTCCGGGGCCGCCCGTCCGCCGCTCTCCCCGCCGGTCACGGCCGCACCTGAGCGGGCGGCCACCGCCGATTTGGGGAACGCCTCTGAAGTGCGCTAATCTTCAGGGGCAGCGCGGGGCTATAGCTCAGACGGTTAGAGCGCTTCCCTGATAAGGAAGAGGCCACAGGTTCAAGTCCTGTTAGCCCCACCGCGCGAAGGGCCCCCACCGGGAATGGTGGGGGCCCTTCGGTTTGTCCGCGGCGGCGGACGGGCAGCGTGCGGACCGGCGGAGGCGGGGTCGCGGTGGGCCGTCACGGAGAGGCTTCCGCGCTTCCTGCCGGGGTTCCGGATTCGCGTGCGGGCGCGACCTCGAAGTCGGGCGGAGGCGAGGCCCCGAGGGGCCGTGCACCGCTCTCACCGTGGACGAGGCCGGGCTCCGCGGACGGCGCCCGGCCTGGCGTGGCTTCGCGGGCTCCTTAGATAACCGGCAGGTATCGGCCGTGTGTATCATCGGCCGTCAGAGGTCCCCTACGTCAAGGAAAGACGAGGTCGCGCGGTGAAGAAGCTTCTCCTGGTCGCACTGGCCGCCATCGGCGGGCTCCTCGTGTACCGCCAGATCCAGGCGGATCGCGCCGAGCAGGATCTGTGGACGGAGGCGACCGACTCCGTGCCCGCAGGTTCGGGTGTGTGAGTCGCACCCCGCAGTCGATTCGTACGGGCCCCGGTCACCGCAGAGGTGACCGGGGCCCTGTGCGTGGGGGCGGTGGTCTGCGTACCGTGCTGGGGTACGGACGGGCGGGGCCGCGGTCGGTGTGGGGACGCGGTGACCCGTGACGCGCGGCTAGGTGCCGGGAGGGGCTGTGGTGCGAGGTCGGGGGGCTGGGGCCGGGGTGCCCGGCGTGGCACGGGTCCTCGCGGCGGGGGCCGTCGCGGTGTGGGCGGTGGGAACGGCCGGGGCGCCGGCGGCGCGGGCCGCGACCGGCCGGGGAGCGGTGCAGCAGCAGTGGGCTGCGGGGACCTCGGCACGGGCCGGCGCAGCGGGGGCGCGAGGGCTGGACGCCGCAGGGGACGCACCGGGTGGGGGGATGGTGCTCGGCGGGTCCGGGTCGCCCGCCTCGGGGAGCGGAAACGGTTCGGGGGCCAGGGCGTACCGGCCCTCCCCCGAGGCCCACAAGGTCACCGGCGGCCACAGCAGCAAGGAGGCGCCCACCCTCGCGGCGGGCCTCTCCACGGACGAGGTGGCGCCGGAGGAGACCCGGTACTACGCGGTCAGGCTGGACGCCACCTCGGACGTGTACGTCTCGGCGGTGGCGGCGCCGGTGCCGGGTACCAGGGTCGAGGGCCGGGAGGACTCCCTGTCGGTGACCCTGCGGGACGGGCAGGGCAGGGCCTGCGGGCCGCAGGGGCTCACCCGCTTCCAGGCCGACGGCATGACGTACCCGGTGGCCGACTACACCGTCCGCAGGGCAGGTGAGGGGGGCGGGCCGTGCCGGGCGGCCGGGGTCTACTACGTGGCGGTGGAGCGGCGGGCCGGAGTCGTCTCGGCGGCCGAGCCGTGGCCGGTGGAGCTGCGGGTGATGACCGAGCCGGGCCTGAAGGGCGAGGCACCGAAGCAGCCCTCCCCGTCGGCGTCCGGCACCGGCGAACCGGCGCCGCCCGACGGCAGCGCGCGCCGGGTGAGCGGGGGGACGGGTTTCGACGACGCGGCCGAGGTCCACAGCGGCGTCTGGCGGGACCACCTGGCCCCGGGCGAGACGCGCTTCTACCGGGTCCCCGTCGACTGGGGGCAACGCCTCCAGGCCAGGGCCGAGTTCGGCGGCTCCGGGGCGGGTACGCAGCCCCTGGTGGACGGTTGGGGACTGAGCGCCTACAACCCGGCCCGCGGCGCGGTGGGCCGGGGCCGCTTCGTCACCGTGGACGCCGCGGGTGACTCCGCGGGGCTGTGGACCGCCCCGGTGGCCTACGGCAACCGCGAGAACCCGGACGAGGCGGTGGGGGCGATGCGGATGGCGGGGACGTACTACCTGGCGGTGTCGCTGTCCCCGGCCGCCGCGAAGTCCTGGGGGGACGGTGTCGACCTCACGCTGCGGGTCAACGTGGTCGGGCGGCCCGCCGCGGCGCCGGACTACCGGGCGGCGCCGGGGGCCTTCTCGGTCGCCGATCCCGATCCGGGGGTGGCGGCGGGCCACGGCGGGACGGGCAGCGGTGGGGCTTCCTCGTCGTCCGGCGGTTCGGCGGGAGCCGGCGGAAGCACCGGCTCCGCGGGCACGGCAACCGGCAGCGGGGTGCCGCCGCTGCGGATCGCGGGCTGGGCCGGCATCGGCACCGGCGTGACGCTGCTCGCCGTGCTGGCCGGCTGGACGGTGCTGGCCAGGCGCCGGGCCCCGGCGACCTCGCAGTCCTGGGGGTGAGTCAGGACGCCTTGAGGGGGCGGACGTTCGCCCGGGTGCCTCCCGGTGCTCCTCGATCCCGTTGCGCCCTCTGTGGGCCGCTCAGAGCCCTCAGCCGACGCTCAACGCCCAGACGCCGAAGGCGATACAGGCCAGCGCCAGGACGAGCAGGGTGACGACGGCTGCCCGTGGCGGGCCGGTCCGGCGCGGGACGGTACTGAGGGGCTCCGGGAGGGCGGCCGGCACCGGGTGGGCCACTGCGGGCAGGAGGCCGCCGGTGTCGGGGGTGGCGTCCGGCGTGGGAAGGCCGGCGGTCGGCAGGGGGTGGGGCAGCGCGGGCGGGAGGAGGCCGTCGGCCTCGGGTGCCGGGGCGTGGGGGAGGTGGGGCGCCGCAGTGGGGGTGTGGGGGTGTGCGGGGTAGGGCGTGGCCGTGTGGGGCGCCGGGGCCGGCTGGGGTTCGGCGCCGGGCGGGCCGAAGGCCGGGGGCGGCGGGGCCGAGGGGGTGGGCGTCGCGTCGTGGGCGGCGGTCGCGGCCGTTCCGCCCGCCGGTGGGGCAGCGGGCGGCGGCGGGGCGTGCGTGGGCGCCGGGGGCAGTCCGACCGTGGGGGGTACGAGGGGCCGCTGCGGGGCGGGGCCGACCTCGCCCCGGGAGGGGGTGTGTTCGCCGGAGCGGTCCTGCGTGCCGTTGCCGCCCTCGCCACCGTCCTGGCCGGAGCCCGTCGTGGCGGGGTGCGGGCCGGGCGGTGCGGTGGCCGGGGCGGGGCCGGGCTGCGGGGGTGCGGGGAGGGTCTGGGCCTGGGCGAAGGCGGCGCTGTGACCGGGGTCTGCCGGGCGGCGGCCGTGGCGGCCCCGGGAGCGGGCCTCGGGCCCGTCGGCGCCGAAGCCGTCGGGCAGCGGGCCGAGGTGGTCGAAGACCTCGACCACCTCGTCGTCGACGGTGTCCTCGGGCAGCGCCTCGACCGCCGCGAGCAGGGCCTTGCGGGCCCCCGGGGCCGTCTTGAAGCGGGCGTCGGGGTCCGGCTGGAGCAGCAGGGCCAGCACCTGCCAGAGCGCGCCGGGCACCTCGCGCGGTGGCGGCGGGGTGCCCTTCCCGAAGAGCTCGACCAGTGCCCGGGCGTCCGGCTTGGCCCCGGTGAGCAGGTAGAGGGCGACCAGGCCGACGGCGTACAGGTCGGCGGGGAAGTCCGGTTCCTCGCCCTGGAGTTGCTCGGGCGCGATGTAGCCCGGGGTCCCGACGACGATGTCGAACTCCGTCAGCCGGGGTTCGCCCTTGCGCAGCGCGATGCCGAAGTCCGACAGGCGCAGGTGCGGGCGGCCCGTCCCGGTCGCCTCCAGCAGGAGGTTGGCGGGCTTGATGTCGCGGTGGACTATCCCCTCGGTGTGGACGGCGGCCAGCCCGCCCAGCAGCTGGTCGAGCAGGAGGCAGGTCAGGCGGGGGGAGAGCGGCCCGTAGTCGCCGACGAGGTGGACCAGTGAGCCGCCGCCGACGAGGTCCATGGTGAAGAGGACCTTGTCGTCGTCGGCGGCCCAGCTGAGCGGCGTGAGGACGTGGGGGTGGTCGATCCGGACCGCCTGTTCGCGTACGAAGCGCAGCAGCGTGTGGGCGTCGCTCTGCCGCAGCACCTTGGCGGCCACGTAGCGCCGCCGCCGGTGGTCCCAGGAACGCCAGACCGCGCCGGTGCCGCCGTGGCCGATCGGGTCGACCAGTTCGTAGCGTCCCGCGAAGACCTCACCCATCACGCGCCCCGTCCGTCAACGCTCAACTTCCCCTCCGTGGCGTGCCGGCCGGCGTACCCGCCCGGACGGCGCGTGCGACGCTGCCGGCCTGCCGCTGCTCGGTGACGGCGGCAGGGGGACGTGTGCCCGGGCCCCGCCTGTTCTCCCCCGGCGGTCGCGGTGCCTTTGTGGTCGTGGTCGGCGACCGGACGGCGTTGCGGTGCGGAGGGGGAGGGCGGGGTGCCGGCCGTCCCGGGGCCGGCGGTGTGCGGGGCAGTGGCCCGCGGGTGGTTCAGCTCTGGTGGGCCTCGTAGTGGGCCACCGCGTCGGCCGTGCGGCCCGCGCCGTAGACCCGGAGGAACTCTGCCAGTTCGGGGTGGCTCACGGCGAGGGAGTCGGCGGCGTCGATGATGTCCCCGGCGGCCGAGACCGACCTCAGCAGGGACTGGATCTCGCGGACCACGCGGCGCACCGTCGTCGCCCCGGTCGAGGAGGTGTGGGGGGTGGAGTTGCCGGTGAGGACCGAGCCGCCCGCCGCCTTCTTGATCTCCTCCATGCGCCCGGTGGCCTCGGCCGCGCTCACACTGCCGTCCGCCACCTGTCCGGCGAGCTCCTGGAGGGCCTGCACCCGCTGGACCACCGCGGGGTTGCCGATCTTGGCGCGCTGGCCGCTCATGAGCTGGGAGAGCATCGGGGCGGAGAGGCCGAGGACCGAGGCCAACCTGGCCTGGTTGAGGCCGAGGTCGTCGATGAGCCGGCGGAAGAGCACGCCCAGGGGCTCGCCGTACCAGGTGCGCTGTAGCTCGCGGGCTCGGGTGGTGGCTTCCTGCTGGCTCGCGTCCATGGTTTCTCCCCTGTTCCCCGGACCGCATCGCATCACTGCGGATCGCTTCGCTGCCGCGAATCTCGCGGGGTAATCCTACGAAGGGGCGGGAGTGCGATCGATACCCGGTCGGGAAAGGCCTGCGCGACCAGGTACCCTGGTCGCCGACGGGGCCTTAGCTCAGTTGGTAGAGCGCTGTCTTTGCATGGCAGATGTCAGGGGTTCGACTCCCCTAGGCTCCACAGGAAGAACCCCTCCGGGCTGCGGAAACGCGGACCGGAGGGGTTCTGTCGTACCGGGCGGGCCAGGTTCCTCGCCGTGGCGCCCGGGGCCGGAAACCCGGCGACCCCGTGCGGCGGCCGCGGGGGCTGCGCGCACGGGGTCGTGAGGAGGGTGGGGCGCCGTGGGAGGCGATCGTCACCGGGAGCCGCCGCTGCCCTTCTTCTCCTCGTCCCGCTTCGCTTCGACGTCCGGGTCCAGGCGGGTGGAGCCGGCGTCGGCGTCCCCGGTGAGCGGGGCGCGGTCGGGGATGTCGGTGGGGGCCGGCGGCTCGACCAGCCAGTCCGGGTTGGCCTGGCGGTCCCACCACTTCCAGGCTGCGACGGCCCCGCCGGCGAGCAGGCCGAGCACCGCCAGGCGCTTGGCGAGGCGACCCGTGCGGCTGCGCCGGTTCTTCTTGCGCACCAGCTTCTCGATCTCGGCGGCGGTCACCTGGCCCCGCAGGGCGGCCAGCGCGGCGCCGCCGCGCGTCACGGCCTCCTCGCGCACCGGCTCGGCCGTGGTGCGCGCGGTGTTGACGGCCTGCTCCACGTAAGGCGCCGCGTAGGCACCGGCCTGGCGGGCGGCGCGGCGGGTGGTGGCGGCGGCGCGGGTCGCGGCGGCGTCGACCTTCGGCGGCAGCGAGCTGCGGGCGGTGTCCAGGCGCGGCTGGACGTGGGAGTCGTACTGGGTGCGGGCCTGGTGGGCGGCCTCGGCGACCACGGGCGCCAGACGGGTCCGGGCCTCCTGGGCGCAGCTCACGGCGGCCTTGGCGGCCTGCTCGGCGTACGGAGACACCACGTCCGCGGCGTGCCGCACGCTGTCCCTTGCCGTGTCGGTCGCGGCGCGCACGCTGTCCTTGCGGGTCACGGGATCCTCCTCCTCGGTGGTGTGTCCGGGGCTGGGGGAGTTTCCCCAGGCATCTCCCCAGGTCTGCTGTGTCGCCTGTCCATACCAGGCAAGATCATGCCTGCTTCACCCGGTGGCGGCATGTGTGACCGGGCATACGGGGCATCGGTGTCGCACGGGGCGGGTGGTGCGGCCCGGGAGCGGCCGGGGCGACACCGGAGGTGACTGCGGGGCGGAGGCGGGCCGGCTCGGCGGGTCGGGGGTCCGGTGGTGCTCGTGGGACCTTCGGGCGGGTTCGTGCGAGGATCGGAGGCCGTCAGTGAGGACTTATCGGAAGGTAGATCGTGGCTGAAGAGCTCTACGCCACCCTGAAGACCAACCAGGGCGACATCGAGGTGCGGCTGCTGCCGAACCACGCGCCCAAGACGGTCAAGAACTTCGTCGAACTCGCCCAGGGCGAGCGCGAGTGGGTGGACCCCTCGACCGGACAGAAGACCACTGCCCGTCTGTACGACGGCACCGTCTTCCACCGCGTGATCAGCGGTTTCATGATCCAGGGCGGTGACCCCCTGGGCAACGGCACCGGCGGTCCCGGTTACCAGTTCGGCGACGAGTTCCACCCGGACCTCGCCTTCGACCGCCCCTACCTGCTGGCCATGGCCAACGCCGGCCCGGGCACCAACGGCTCGCAGTTCTTCATCACCGTCTCGCCGACGACGTGGCTGACCGGCAAGCACACCATCTTCGGTGAGGTCACCAGCGAGGCCGGCAAGAAGGTCGTGGACGCCATCGTCTCCACGCAGACCAACCCGCGCACCGACCGCCCGGTCAACGACGTGGTCATCGAGTCGGTCGTCATCGAGACCCGCTGAGGCACCGCTCTCCCCGGGGAACCTTCGGGCCCCGCCCGGTCGTCGATCGGGCGGGGCCCGCGGCGTGCCCGCCCGGTCACCGGCCGGCGAGCGGGCCGGCGTGGCCCGGCCGCCGGATCGGGTGACGATCGGGCACCGCGAGCCGGGATGAGACGGCCGGTGCGGGGAATGCCCCGGTCGACAGCAGCCAGCAGGGGAAGAGACGAGGACCGATGGACCAGGTGCCGGCCAGCCCGGACAGACCGCACGAGCCGAGGCCGCCGGGGAGCGGCGACGCCACGGGCCCGGCCGGAGGGGCCACGCCCCACGGCCCCGGGAGGCCGTCGGGCACTTCGGGGAGCGGGGGAGAGGCCGGGCCGCCGCCGCAGCACCACGCGCCGATGACCTGCTACCGGCACCCCGGCCGGGAGACCGGAATCCGCTGCACCCGCTGTGATCGGCCGATCTGTACGGACTGCATGGTCAACGCCTCGGTCGGCTACCAGTGCCCGGAGTGCGCGCGGAGCGAGGCGCACAGCGTCCGGGCCACCCGGCCCCGCACGGTCGTCGGGGGCCGGCTCACCTCCACCTACGGGCTCGTCACCAAGGTCCTCATCGGCATCAACCTGGTGGTCTTCCTGGCCTCACTGGCCGACCAGGCGCTGGTCGGCCACCTGGAGCTGATCGGTCGGGCCGTCGACCCCGGCTCCTTCCAGGTCGTCGGGGTGGCCGAGGGGGAGTGGTGGCGGCTGCTGACCGCCGTCTTCCTCCACCAGGAGATCCCGCACATCGCGCTGAACATGCTGTCGTTGTGGTGGATCGGGCCGTCGCTGGAGGCCGCGCTGGGCAGGGTGCGCTACCTCGCGCTCTACCTGCTCGCGGGGTTGGGCGGCAGCGCGCTGTCCTACCTGCTGGCGGCGCAGAACCAGCCCTCGCTGGGGGCGTCCGGAGCCATCTTCGGGCTGCTGGGCGCGACGGCGGTGCTGATGCGCCGGCTCGGCCAGGACATGCGGCCCGTGCTGGTGCTGCTCGTCATCAACCTGGTCTTCACCTGGGTGGTGCCGGGGATCGCCTGGCAGGCACACGTCGGCGGCCTGGTGGTGGGGGCTGCCGTGGCCTTCGGCATGGTCCACGCACCACGTGGGCGTCGGAACCTGGTGCAGGGCGCGACCTGTGCGGTGACGCTGCTGGTGATCGTGGCGGTGGTCTGGGCGCGCACCGCGGTGCTCCTCGGCTGAGGCGCCGGGGCCGGTGGGCCGCGCACGCGGGGCAGGACGAGAACACCCGCTGTGGACAGTTGTCCACAGCGGGTGTCGAACTGTGTGCGATCCCTCCGCCGGTCGGGCGGGGAGTTCCTCGAATGCACGTTTCCCCTGACAGGACAGGGGATCGATCGGCTGAGCCACTCGTCGAAAGGTCACACCGGCGTCAACCGGCGAAGGGTTATCCACAGATCTTCTGAAGTTTTCCCCGGCTGTGGATAACTGTGTGGATGGCCTTGGGCAGGGCTTGCGCTACTTCCACTGAGTGGATACGCCGAAGCCCACCGCGATGAACCCGAAGCCGACCACGATGTTCCAGTTGCCCAGCGCGGAGAGGGGCAGGTCTCCCTTGGAGACGTAGAAGACCACGATCCACGCGAGCCCGATGATGAACATCGCCAGCATCAGCGGGGCCACCCAGCGGCGACCGGAGTTCAACCGGATCGCTGTGGTCTTCGCCGGCGGCGGCGTGAAGTCGTCCTTCTTGCGGATGCGGGACTTCGGCACGAGGAACTCTCCTGTCGATGCGCTGCGTGACCGCGCGGGTGCACGGGGGCGGTGCCGGGGGACGCCTCGGGGAGCCGTCGTTCGCCCCCTGGGCGTCCGTTAGCGTAGTCCTTCCGAGGCGTCGTAAGGAGTAAGGGTACGTTGAGCACTTCGACCGACTCCCCCCGCCGTCCGGACCGGGGCCGCCTGCGGCCCGTGCGGTTGCTCACCGTCGGCGTCTTCGCCCTCGCGGGGCTCCTCTTCTTCGTGAGCTTCGACACCGCCCGCGGCACCGACCTGCGCTCGGACAACTCGATGCTGCGGCTGTCGGACCTGATCCAGGAACGCAGCGACAAGAACCACGCGCAGGACGACCGCAACGCCTCCCTGCGCGGCGACGTGGACCGCCTGAGCGGCCGGGGCAACGGCACCACCGCGGCCGCCCAGGCCGAGCTGAAGGCGCTGGAGGGGCAGTCGGGAACCCGGCCGGTCAGCGGCCAGGGCCTGACGGTGACCCTCACCGACGCTCCCCCCGACGCCACCCCCAAGGTCCCCGGCGTACCCGACCCGCAGCCCAACGACCTCGTGATCCACCAGCAGGACCTGCAGGCCGTCGTCAACGCCCTCTGGCAGGGCGGGGCCACCGGCATCCGGATCATGGACCAGCGCCTGATCTCCACCAGCGCGGTGCGCTGCGTCGGCAACACCCTGATCCTCCAGGGGCGGGTCTATTCGCCGCCCTACAAGATCACCGCGGTCGGGAACCGCAACAAGCTGAACGCGGCGCTGACCGCCTCGGCGGCGATCCAGAACTACCTGCTGTACGTGAACGCCTACGGTCTGGGCTGGAAGGTCGACATGCTCGACCACACCACGCTGCCCGGCTACCACGGCAACATCGACCTGCACTACGCGCAGCCGGTTCCGTCGCCGGGACACTGAGGCCGGGCGGCCGGCCCCGAGGGGCTCGCGGCGCCGACCGACGGCACCCCGCCGCCCACCGCCCCGGGAGCGGTACACCATCGGGAGCAGGGCCGCCGTTTTCCTGCGGCTGCCCCCACGCCGCCGGGCCGCGCCCCGTACTCTTGGGGGGCAATCGACCCGACACGGGCGTCACCGTCATCGGCAAGGTAGGGGCAGCGTCAGCATGTACGGCTGGATCTGGCGGCATCTGCCGGGCAACGCGTGGGTGAAGGCGTTGCTCTCGGCTGTGCTCGTCCTGGTGATCGTCTACGTCCTCTTCCAGTACGTCTTCCCGTGGGCGGAGCCGCTGCTGCCGTTCAACGATGTCACCGTCGACGAGGGGATGGCCGCCGTCCGATGAGTACCAGGATTCTCGTAGTCGACAACTACGACAGCTTCGTCTTCAACCTCGTCCAGTACCTCTACCAGCTCGGTGCCGAGTGCGAGGTGCTGCGCAACGACGAGGTGGACACCGCGCACGCCGCCCTCCGCACCGGGCCCGGCGCGGACGGTTTCGACGGCGTGCTGCTCTCCCCCGGCCCCGGCACCCCGGAGGACGCCGGTGTCTGCGTCGACATGGTGCGCCACTGCGCCTCGGCCGGGCTGCCCGTCTTCGGCGTCTGCCTGGGCATGCAGTCGATGGCGGTGGCCTACGGCGGAGTGGTCGGCCGGGCCCCCGAGCTGCTGCACGGCAAGACCTCCGAGGTCTCCCACGAGGGCGGAGGTGTCTTCGCGGGGCTGCCCACCCCCTTCACCGCCACCCGCTACCACTCGCTCGCGGTGGAGCCCGACACCGTCCCCGCCGAGATGGTGGTCACGGCCTGGACGGACGGTGGCATCCCCATGGGCATGCGCCACCGTGAACTCGCGGTCGAAGGCGTCCAGTTCCATCCGGAGTCGGTCCTGACGCAGTGGGGCCACCGGATGCTGGCCAACTGGTTGACGGAGTGCGGGGACACCGAGGCTGTGGAGCGTTCGGCGGGGCTCGCCCCGGTGGTCGGCAGCAAGGCCGGCGCGTGAGCCAACCCCACCCCGACCGCGAGGACGCACTGCCCGACCCCCACCGGCGGAGTCGGTACGGCGAGACCCAGCGGTCCTGGGGGGCGCACCAGGGGACGCCGGACCGGAGTGGCCAGCAAGGGGCCCGGGGGCGGCACGGGGAGGGCGCAGGGCGGCTCTGGGAGGGCCAAAGCGGGGCCTACGAGGGGGGCGGCATGCAGGGCGGGGGGAGCAGAGGTGCGGCAGGGCGCCACGCGGGTTCCTGGGAGGACGTGGTCGGCGGGCTCGCCGACCCGCTGACCGACCCTCTGACCGCCCCGTTGCCCAACCCGTTGACCGATCCGTTGACCGATCCGGTGGGAGGCCCGACGGGCGGTCCGGTCGATGTTCCCCACCCACCGCACGCTTCCTCCCCTTACGAGGCGACCGGTTCGCGGAGACACGGCCCGGCCCCGCGCCGGAAGGAGCCCGTGGGAAGCCAACCTGCGATGGACAACGAGACCATGGCACTGCGTCAGCCGACCGATCTCCTTGCCACGGGTACAGCCGGTCCGCGGGCTCCGGAGCCGGACCCGGACGACGCTGTTTCACGTGAAACAGTGCCCGGTGGGCGAGCTGCCCGGCGTAAGGCGGCGCAGCAGGCGGCCAGACGCCACCGCAGGGGCCGGCCCGCCGCCTCAGCGTCCGGGGCAGGGGCGACGGAGTCGGGGGAAGGCGAGGGCGAGAAGCGGCCGCTCTCCCGGGTGGAGGCCCGGCGGCTGGAGCAGCGGGCCAAGAAGGACAACGCGAGCATCATCGTCAGCCGGGTCATCGGCGAAACGTTCATCACCCTGGGCGTCCTGATGCTGCTCTTCGTGACGTACCAGCTGTGGTGGACCAACGTGCGCGCGGGGAACGAGGCCGGGGGCGAGGCCAACAACCTCCAGCAGCAGTGGAACTCCAGCAAGGAGCCGGACCGCAGCGCCGGTGCCTTCTCGCCCGGTCAGGGCTTCGCCATCATGTACATCCCGAAGCTGGACGTGCGGGCCCCCATCGCCGAGGGGGTCGGCAAACAGGCGGTGCTGGACAAGGGCATGGTAGGCCACTACGACCAGGGCGCCCTCAAGACGGCCATGCCCTGGGACAAGCAGGGCAACTTCGCCACGGCCGCCCACCGCAACACCCACGGCGAGCCCTTCCGCTACATCAACCGGCTCGTCAAGGGCGACAAGGTCGTCGTGGAGACCAGCAGCACCTTCTACACCTACGAGGTGACGAGCATGCTGCCGCAGACCTCGCCGTCCAACACCAGCGTCATCAAGCCCGTCCCGGTGGGATCGGGCTTCACCAAGCCAGGCCGGTACATCACGCTGACCACGTGTACGCCGGAGTTCACGAGTACCTACCGGTTGATCGTCTGGGGCAAGATGGTCGAGGAGCGGCCCCGCAGCGAGGGCAAACCGGACGCGCTGGTCAACTGAGACCACGGAGGGGAACGCGGTGACTGCCACCGGACATGACGACGCCGAGCCGCCCGCACGCCGGAGCGTGTCGTCGGACGGGGCCACGCCGTCTACGGGGAAGGCCGGGGAGGACGGGGAGGCAGTCACCGTCCCCGGCCCCCGAGAGGCCGAGGAGGCGCCGTCCCCCGGCGCCGCGGCCACTCCCCCGCGCGGCAGTCGCAGGCGAGGGGCGCTCGCCACGACCGTGAGTGTCATCGGGGAGCTGATGATCACGGTCGGCCTGGTGCTCGCGCTCTTCGTCGTCTACTCCCTGTGGTGGACCAACGTCCTCGCCGACCGGGACGCCCACCGGCAGAGCGACACCGTGCGCAAGCACTGGGCGCAGGCCCCGAAGGACACCGGCCCGGGAGCGCTCGACACCAAGGACGGCATTGGGTTCCTGCACGTCCCCGCGATGCGCAACGGTGAGGTGCTGGTCATGAAGGGCACCGGCACGCCCGTCCTCAACAAGGGAGTTGCCGGCTACTACACCAAGCCGGTCAAGTCAGCGCTGCCGGACGCCAAGGAGGGGAACTTCACGCTGGCCGCGCACCGGGACGGCCACGGTGCGAAGTTCCACAACATCGACAAGGTGAAGAAGGGCGACCCGATCGTCTTCGAGACGCGGGACACCTGGTACGTCTACCGGATCTTCGCCACGCTCCCGCAGACCTCCAAGTACGACACCGACGTGCTGAAGAAGGTGCCCAAGGAGTCCGGCAAGAAGAAGCCGGGCCGGTACATCACCCTGACGACCTGCACGCCGGTGTACACCTCGACCTACCGGTACGTGGTCTGGGGCGAGCTGGAGCGGACGCAGAAGGTCGACGCCGACCGGACGCCGCCCAAGGAACTGGACTGACGCAGGGGCGGTCCGCCGCAGCGGTGTGCGCTTGCGGTAACCGCCGCCTTGGTGGACGGGTGCCGCCCCAGGAGGTCCGCCGGAGGAGGTCCCCTCGGCTTCGGAGACGTCAGGAAGCCGGAGACCCGGGCCCTCCGCCTTCGGTTCCGGATGCGAGTGTCCCGACCTTCACCGCGTGCGGTGGTGGGTCGCGAGCCGTGGTCACGGAGTGGCGGCGGCGGTCCGTCCGCCCCAGCCGGGACCGCCGCAATGACTGAGGGCCCCGGCGCGGTGCCGGGGCCCTCAGTGATCAGCGCGTGCGCTCCTGGCGGAGCCTCACCGGCAGGGTCAGCCCTGGCCTCCGATGAAGCCTCCGCCGCCCGGCTGGCCGTGGTTGCCGCCGTCCCCGGACATGGTCACCAGGGTCACCTTGTCGCCCTTGTTGACGGGCTGCCCGGCGCCCGGCTGGGTCATGACCACCTTGGCGTTGTCATCGTTCGGGCCCTTGACGTCCGGCTGGAGGCCGGCGCTCTGCAGGGCGTTCTTGGCGTCCTTCAGAGCGGTGCCCGGGGCGATGTTGGGCACCGTCGTCTGCTCGGGCGCCTTCCCGACGTTGAGGGTGACCGTGGAGCCCTTCTTGGCCTGGGTGTTGCCGTTGGGGGACTCCGCGACGACCTTGCCGACCTGGTTGGCGTCACCGGTCTCCTGGTCCTCGCCCTTCTGGACCTGGAAGCCCATGGCCTCCAGCTGGGCCTTCGCCTCGTCGAAGCCCTTGCCGGTGACGTCCGGCACCTGCACGGTGGGGCTCTCGCTGGCGATGGACAGGGTGATCTGCGTGTCCTTGGAGACCTTTTCGCCCTTGGCCGGGTCCTGGTCGACGACGGTGCCCTTGTCGCGCTCGGAGGTGACGGGCTTGGTGGTGACGTTCTCGAAGCCCTTGTCCTTGAGCTCCTGCTCCGCCTCCTCCTGCGTGTAGCCCGTCACGCTCGGCACAGTGATCTTCTCGGCGCCCGAGCAGAGGGTGACCGTGACCGTGTCGTTCTTGCTGATCTGGGAACCGTCGCCCGGGGACTGCTTGGTGACCTGGCCCTTCTCCACGTTGTCGCAGGGCTGCGAGTCACCCTTGACGACCTTGAACCCACGGTTGACACCTGCGGCCTTGGCCTCGCTGAGGGTCTTGCCCGTGAGGTCGGGTGTGTCGAACTGTCCGTTGCCGACACCGCCACCGCCGAACATCGCCTTGGCGATGAAGATGGCACCGACCAGGACCAGGACGCCGGCGACCGCCAGGATGATCGTGGAGGTGTGCTTCTTGCCGCCACCACCGCCGCCACCGCGCCGCCGGTCGGGGCGGTCGTCGTAGCCGTAGCCCCCGTCCTCGGGGTTCATGGGCGGCAGCATTGTGGTCTGACCGGCCGGCTCCTGGGCGCGGAGCATCGTCGTCGGCTGGTCCTGCGCGCCGTAGCCGCCGGCCATGACGCCCATGGCCGCGGTCGCCGCGACCGGCTGGCCGTCCAGCGCCGCCTCGATGTCGGCCCGCATCTCGTCCGCCGACTGGTAGCGGTAGTCCGGGTCCTTGACCAGCGCGCGCAGGACGATGGCGTCCATCTCCGGCGTGATCTCGTGGTCGAAGGTGCTCGGGGTCTGCGGCTCCTCCCGGACGTGCTGGTACGCCACCGCGACCGGGGAGTCGCCCACGAAGGGCGGCCGGACCGTCAGCAGCTCGTAGAGGAGGCAGCCTGTGGAGTACAGGTCGGAGCGGGCGTCGACGCTCTCGCCCTTGGCCTGCTCCGGGGAGAGGTACTGGGCGGTGCCGATGACCGCGGCCGTCTGCGTCATCGTCATGCCCGCATCGCCCATGGCACGGGCGATGCCGAAGTCCATCACCTTGACCTGGCCGGTGCGCGTCAGCATGACGTTCGCCGGCTTGATGTCGCGGTGGACGATCCCGTTGCGGTGCGAGTACTCCAGCGCCTGCAGAATGCCGACGGTCATCTCCAGCGACCGCTCGGGCAGCAGCTTGCGGCCGGAGTGCAGCAGCTCACGGAGGGTGGAACCGTCGACGTACTCCATCACGATGTACGGGATGGAGACGTTGTCGACGTAGTCCTCGCCGGTGTCGTACACCGCGACGATCGCCGGATGGTTCAGCGAGGCGGCCGACTGGGCCTCACGGCGGAAGCGGGCCTGGAAGGACGGGTCACGGGCAAGGTCCGCCCGCAGCGTCTTCACAGCGACGGTGCGCCCGAGACGTGTGTCATGGGCGAGGTACACCTCGGCCATGCCGCCTCGACCGAGCACCGAGCCCAGTTCGTACCGCCCGCCGAGGCGACGCGGCTCTTCCATAGCTACTCCAGCCCTCTCCGTGGGTCCCGACCGCACCGTGCGTGTGGTCCGGCGGTGTGCTGTTCGGCCCTACCGTACCCGGGACGACACGCCGACCCCGGCCTCGATCAGGACCCGATACCCGACCGGTACGGGGGTGACCTGGGTCACTTTTTGCCGTCCAGAACCGCCTCCATCACGGCTTTTGCGATGGGAGCGGCGAGCTTGCCGCCCGCGACGTCGTCCCGGAGTGTGTTGGAACTCTCGATGACGACGGCCACGGCGACGGGGGACCCGCTGCCCTGCTTCGCGTACGAGATGAACCAGGCGTAAGGCGTCTTGCTGTTGTTCTCGCCGTTCTGCGCGGTACCGGTCTTACCGCCCACGTCGACGCCCGGGATCTGCGCGCTGGTTCCGGTGCCCTTGTCGACGACCGTCTTCATGGCGTCCTGGAGCATCGCCGCGTGCTCGGGGGTGAGCGGGGTGCTCATCACCTTCGGGCTGAACTGCTTGATCACGTTGAGGTTGGGGGCGACGAGCTGGTCGACCATGTGCGGCTGCATGAGCTTGCCGTTGTTGGCCACCGCGGCGGCCACCATCGCCATCTGGAGCGGGGTGGCGCGGTTGGAGGCCTGCCCGATGCCGTCCATGGCGTTCTGCGGCCGGTTGTCCTTCGGGTAGACGCTCTCCGCGGGCCAGACCGGGGTGTCGATCTCCGCGTTGTTGAACCCGAACTTCTCGGCCTCGGCCCGCATCTTGTCGTTGCCGAGATCGGCGCTCATCTTGCCGAACACGCTGTTGCAGGAGAGCCGGAGCGCCTCACGGATGCTGACGTTCTCGCAGGGGATGTTGCCCTCGTTGTTCAGCGGCTGGTGGTTGGTGTCCGGCAGGTAGAAGGGCACCGGCGACTTGGTGTGCTCGTCGACGTTGTCGTAGAGGCCGTTCTCCAGGCCTGCGGAGGCGGTGACGATCTTGAAGGTGGAACCGGGCGGGTAGGTCTGCCGCAGCGCCCGGTTCAGCATCGGCTGGTCCTTGGACTTCAGGAGCTTCGTCCACTCCTTGCCGTCCTTGGAGCCCATGCCGGCGATGTCGGAGGGGTCGTACGAGGGGGCGGAGGCCAGCGCGAGGATCGCCCCGGTCTGCGGGTTGATGGCGGCGACCGCGCCCTTGGTGCCCGGGTTCTTCGTCAGACCGGCGTAGGCGGCCTTCTGGGCGGCGGGGTTCAGCGTGGTGACCACGTCGCCGCCCTTCTGCTTCTCACCCGTGAACATGTCAACCGTACGGCTGAAGAAAAGGCTGTCGTCGGTGCCGGTGAGTATGCCGTCGTACAGCTTCTCCAGCTGCGTCTGCCCGAAGGCCTGCGAGGCGCGGCCGGTGACCGGCGCCCACATCGGGCCGTCCTTGTAGGTGCGCTCGTACTTGAAGTCGCCGGTGTCGGTGACGGTGGACCCCGTGACGGACTTGCCGCCCGCGACGACGATGTTGCCCCGCGGCGTGCTGTAGCGCTCGATGGCAACCCTGCGGTTGTGCGGGTCGTTCTTGAGGTCGTCGCCCTGGACGAACTGCACCCAGTTGGTGCGGACGAGGAGGGCTAGCACGAGGAGGCCGCAGAAGATGGCGACCCTGCGCAGGGGTTTGTTCACGGACGGACCACCTGGGTCATCTCGACGTCGGGGGACGGGGCGGGCGCGGGGGCCGGGCGGCGCGCGGTGTCGCTGATGCGCAGCAGGACCGCCACGAGCGCCCAGTTGGCGATGACGGAGGAGCCGCCCTGGGCCAGGAACGGCATGGTCATACCGGTCAGCGGGATCAGTCCGGTGACACCGCCCGCGACGACGAAGACCTGGAGCGCGAAGGCGCCGGAGAGGCCGACGGCCAGCAGCTTGCCGAAGGGGTCGCGGGCGGCCAGCGCGGTGCGGATGCCGCGCTCGATGAGCAGCCCGTACAGCAGCAGGATGCCCATCAGGCCGGCCAGGCCCAGCTCCTCGCCTGCGGTGGCGAGGATGTAGTCGCTCTTGGCCGCGATGCCCTGGATGAGCCGGGAGTAGCCCTGGCCGAGGCCCGAGCCGAGGATGCCGCCGGAGCCGAAGGAGTACATGGCCTGGGCCGTCTCGGTCACGCCGCCGTTCTCCAGTGCCAGCGGGTGCAGCCAGTGCTGGACGCGGCCCTGGACGTGCGGCTCGAAGGAGGCGACCGCCACTGCGCCGCCGGCGCTGAGCAGCAGGCCGAAGACGATCCAGCTGGTCCGCTCGGTGGCCACGTACAGCATGATCACGAAGAGGCCGAAGAAGAGCAGCGAGGTGCCCAGGTCGGTCTCGAAGACGAGGATCATCAGGCTGATCGCCCAGATCATCAGGATCGGCCCGAGGTCGCGGCCGCGGGGCAGGTACATGCCCATGAAGCGGCGGCTGGCCAGCGCCAGGGCGTCGCGCTTCACCATGAGGTAGCCGGCGAAGAAGATCGAGATGATGATCTTGGCGAACTCGCCGGGCTGCAGCGAACCCAGGCCCGGGATGGTGATCCAGATCTTGGCGCCGTACCGGCCGGGGAAGAAGGCCGGGGCGATGAGCAGGACCAGCGCGACGACCATCGAGATGTAGGTGTAGCGCTGCAGGACGCGGTGGTCCTTGAGGAAGACGACGATCGCGAGGAAGAGGGCGATGCCCAGGGTCGACCACATCAGCTGGTTCGGCGCCATGGCGCTGCCCAGCGAGGGTTCCTGGTCCAGTCGCCAGATCAGGACCAGGCCGAGTCCGTTGAGGAGCGTCGCGATGGGCAGCATCAGCGGGTCCGCGTAGGGCGCCCACTTGCGCACCACCAGGTGCGCTATGCCTGCGAGGAGGCCGAGGCCCAGCGTGTAGCCGATGACGCCCGCCGGAACGGAGCCGTTCTTGGCGAGACCGACGTTGATGTACGCGAAGACCGGGATCAGTACCGCGAAGATCAGCAACGCCAGTTCGGTGTTGCGCCGGCTCGGGGCACCGATGGTGCCGATGGTGGTGGTGTTACTGGTGCTGCTCATGAGTGTGTCTCCGGCCCCCTACCCCTCGTCTACTGAGTGCTGCAGTCCTTCTCCAGCTCCTGCTCCTCCGGTGAGGGGGACGGTGGCTGGGAGGCACTGGGCTTCGACGAGGGGGACGGGCTGCTGGAAGGCGCGGCATAGGTGCCGACCTTGTCGTTGGACTTGTCGGCGGGGGAGTCGCCCGCTTTGCCGCGCTTGGAGGTGCCGGAGCCCTGCTGCTTGGCGGCGGCGTCCCGGGTCTCCTTGGTCTTGCAGGCGCTCGCCTGGCGGGCGAGTTCGGTGACCTTGTCGGCGGCCTGGGTGCGGCTGTCGAACGCGATGGTCTCCTCGACCTGCTTGCGCTTGTAGACCGGGAGGTACTTGAGTTCGATCTCGGGGTGGTCCTGGGAGACCTTGTTGAGGCTGATCCAGGCCAGGTCCTGGCTGATCCCCTGGTACAGGGCGACGTGCTCGTCGTTGGCCCCGACGAAGTACTGCGTCTGCGTCCAGCGGTAGCCCCCGTAGAGGCCGCCGCCGACGATCGCCAGGGCGAGGATGATGATCAGCGAGGGCTTCAGCCACCGGCCCCTGCGCCGCGGTTTGACGTACTCCTCGTCCATGTACGCGCCGAAGGACCCCATGGGCTGGGCGGCGGCGTCGGGCGAGCCGCTGCCGGGCGGACCGAAGGCGCCGCCCTGCTGCGGTACGTCGCGGTTGCGGCCGAGTTCGGCGGCGCGTCCGGCGGGCAGGTGCAGGGCGCCGGAGTCGCCGACGGCCTGCTGGTTCTCCGCCACGGCGCCCACGATGACCGGGGTCTCGTTCAGGCGGCCGGCGAGGGTGTCGCTGTCGTCGATGTCCAGGACGTCGGCGACGATGCAGGTGATGTTGTCGGGGCCGCCGCCGCGCAGCGCGAGCTGGATCAGCTCCTGCACCGTCTCGGCGGGCGAACGGAAGGCCGCGAGGGTCTCCTCCAGCGTCTCCTGGCTGACCACGCCCGACAGGCCGTCGGAGCAGATCAGGTAGCGGTCGCCGGGGCGCACCTCGCGGATGGAGAGGTCGGGCTCGACGTGGTCGCCGCTGCCCAGTGCGCGCATCAGCAGCGAGCGCTGCGGGTGCGTGCTCGCCTCCTCCTCGGTGATGCGGCCCTCGTCGACCAGGCGCTGGACCCAGGTGTGGTCCTGCGTGATCTGGGTGAGGTGGTTCTCGCGAAGCAGGTAGGCGCGGGAGTCGCCGACGTGGACGAGCCCGAGGCGCTGGCCGGTCCACAGCAGGGCGGTCAGCGTGGTGCCCATGCCCTCCAGCTGCGGGTCGTCCTCGACCATGACGCGGAGCTGGTCGTTGGCGCGCTGGACGGCCTGGCCGAGCGAGGTCAGCAGGTCGGAGCCGGGCACGTCGTCGTCGAGCTGGACGAGGGTGGAGATCACCTCGGAGGAGGCGACCTCACCGGCAGCCTGCCCGCCCATGCCGTCGGCGATGGCGAGCAGCCGCGGCCCGGCGTAACCGGAGTCCTCGTTGCCCTCACGGATCATGCCCTTGTGCGATCCGGCGGCGAAGCGCAGGGAAAGACTCATGCGCACCTCGCCCGTCGGCTCGGGGTACAGCCGGTCTCGAGCCACACTGCCCACCCTCCGGTCGGGAGCACGCGCCGATCCGCGGAGGGGACCGCCGCGGCTCGCTCGCTCCGCTCGCTCATTGTCGTACTACTTCCGCAGCTCGATGACGGTCTTGCCGATGCGGATGGGGGCACCCGGCGGGATCGGCGTCGGCGTCGTGAGTCGGGTCCGGTCCAGGTACGTGCCGTTGGTCGACCCGAGGTCCTCGACGATCCACTGCCCGTCGCGGTCCGGGTAGATCCTGGCGTGCCGGCTGGAGGCGTAGTCGTCGTCCAACACGATCGTGGAGTCGTGCGCCCGGCCCAGAGTGATCGTCTGGCCCTGGAGCGCGACGGTCGTACCGGTGAGGGAGCCCTCGGAGACCACGAGCTTGGTCGGGGCGCCGCGACGCTGGCGGCTCGCGCCCCTGCCCGACTCCTGCCGGCGCTGCTGGGCCGGAGCCGACTGGCGCTGCGCACGCGGGTCGGGGGCGCCGCGGCGGGCGGTGCCGCGTTGTGTGACGCGCGTGCCGAACAGGTCGCTGCGGATGACCTGTACGGCCACGATGACGAACAGCCACAGTACGGCGAGGAAACCCAACCGCATGACCGTGAGGGTCAGCTCTGACATTGCCCCCGCTTCACCCTTCGGCTTGCCGGAAAACGATGGTGGTGGTGCCCACGACGATCCGCGAGCCGTCGCGGAGGGTAGCGCGGGTGGTGTGCTGGCCGTCCACCACGATGCCGTTCGTGGACCCGAGGTCCTGGACGGTCGAGGGGGTTCCGGTCCGGATCTCGCAGTGGCGTCGCGAGACCCCGGGGTCGTCGATGCGCACGTCGGCGTCGGTGCTGCGGCCGAGGACCATCGACGAACCGTTGATCTGGTGGCGGGTGCCGTTGATCTCGATCCAGCGGCGGGTCTGTGCGCCGCCCCGGCCCCAGCCGTCGGCCGGCCGGCCTGCGCCGGGCGGCGGCGAGGCGGGCATCGGGGGGGCCTGCACGTGGCCGGCGGCGGGGCGCGGCGGGGCCGCGGGCCGCTGCGGCGCGGCGGGACCCTGGCCGGCCTGCGCCTGGGAGGTGCTGGAGGCGAGGGTGCGGCTGCGGACGCGGTAGAGGCCGGTGTCGAGGTCGTCGGCCTTCTCCAGGTGGACCTTGACCGAGCCCATGAAGGTGTACCGCTGCTGCTTGGCGTAGTCGCGCACCATGCTGGACAGTTCCTCGCCGAGCTGACCGCTGTAGGGGCTCAGCCGCTCGAAGTCCGGCGGGCTGAGCTCGACGATGAAGTCGTTGGGGACGACGGTGCGGTCCCGGTTCCAGATGGTGGCGTTGTTGTCGCACTCACGCTGCAGGGCGCCCGCGATCTCCACGGGCTGGACCTCGGACTTGAACACCTTGGCGAAGGTGCCGTTGACGAGACCCTCGAGTCGCTGCTCGAAGCGCTTCAGTACTCCCACGGGGCACCTCCTTCCTCAGTCTTCTGCGCAGTCGTCCTGGTACTGCTTACTGATCGTATCCACGCGTGGGGAATTCAGGTGGTTCCCCTTTCCCGCCCCGGGGGACGAGTGTCGCCTCTCACAAGGTTGCCCACGGATCACCTGCTGATGACCCGCGATCGGTCGGCTCTGCGACCGGCCCCCCGACGCCCTGCGAGAGCGATGGTAAGGGGCCTCTGAGAACAGTGTCCCCCAACCGTGAGGGTGCTGTGCGGGCCGATCACGATGGGAGCGGACGCTACCGCTTCGGATTGTGAGGACGTCGTCGGGGGCCGGTCCGTCGAAGCCTCGGGAGGGACCGCGGTACGGCGCTGTGGCCTGCGGTTGTCACCGCCGGTGCGTGGGCGTGCCGATCGGGAGCGCGTGCGAAGGGTCACAGCGGGCTCCGAAGGGATTTCGGTCGGGGGCGGGGAAGGTCACAGCGGGGGCGGTGCGGGCGGCTGCGCGGGGCCGGTGAGGCACGGCGGCTGCGGGGGCGGCAGGCGGGTGGAGGCGGGGCCCTGCAGGGGAGGGCGGCCCCGGCCCGCTGGTCCCGGACGGGCTCTGCGGTCGTGCGGTCCGGTCGGCAGCTGGAGGCCGTGGCCCCGGTCTCTGTGCCGAGCGCTTCGGGGCGGTCGTTCACCGGCCAGTGCTTCGGGGTGGCCGTTCACGGGTGTGCTCCTCGCGCCGGGCGTCTGCTGCTGTGCACTTCGCGGTGGTCCTCTGTCGCCCTGCTCTCCGTGGTGGCTGTCCGCTTCGTGCTGCCGGACCGGCTGGTGCCCGGGCCGGGGGCGGCTGCCTGCGGTCGGGCGTGGTGACGAGGCCGGTGGTCTCTCATGCCGCGTACGAAGATCGTCCGCGCCCTACGGAGATCGTCCGAGTTGGACGGGGGGTCGTGGTCGTGGTCGTGGCCGGTGGGCAGGCGGCCCGCGGGCCGCCTGCCTGCGCCTCCTCGGTCCCGCGGGCCGTGCGGTGTGCGGAGGAGGGGCGACCGGCGGGGGTGAGGGGCGGCTCCGAAGGCATGTGAATCCACCCGCCACGGCGTGCTAATGTTCTGCATGTCGACAGGGCGCCGCCCAGACGGACCGGAAGAAAGCAGTCCGGGAAGTGTGGGAGGATCTGAAGACAACACCCAATGCGCGGGTGGCGGAATAGGCAGACGCGCTGGATTCAGGTTCCAGTGCCCGAAAGGGCGTGGGGGTTCAACTCCCCCCTCGCGCACAGAGAAGGACCCCAGGTTTTCCTGGGGTCCTTTTGCTTTGATCGCGGTGTGCTCGACCGAGGTCTCGTCCTCGTTCGTACTCTCGTCCCTCCCGCAGGGCCGGCTGACGGGCGTGATGCACCGTGGCGCCCGTCGGTCCCGTGACTGCTCCTTTGGCCCCGGTGCGGGCAGTCGGTGAGGGGGTGGGACAGGCTCCTGGGGCGGTCAGCCCCCTGAGGGGCAGGCGGGTCGGACGGGGTCAGGCGGGGTCCGTCTGGGAGGCGTTGTAGCGGCTCAGGTAGTCCGCGAAGCGGGCGAGGTCCGCCTCGTCCCAGTCCGAGAGCCGCTCGTGGAAGGCCCGGCGGCGGCTGGCCGTGACGTTGGCCAGCATCTCGGTGCCCTTCGCGGTGGGGTGCAGGACCTGGACGCGGTGGTCGGCGGGGTCGAGGCGGCGCTCGACGAAGCCGAGGCTCTCCAGGGTGGCGACCTGCCGGCTCACGGTGGACTTGTCCAGCATGTAGTAGGCGGCGAGGTCGGTCGCGCGGCAGCCCTGCCGCTCCTCCAGGTGCGCGAGCAGCGTGTAGGAGACCAGGGAGAGCTCGGGATGGACCCTGGCCGCCAGGGCGCGTGCACGGCGGGCGAAAGCCGTCATCTCCTGCTGGATCCGCTCCACGGTGACGTCGCGGGGCGGTTGCGGGACGGCAGGTGGTGCCGGAGGGGACGCGGAGTTGGTGACAGGTTTCTGGGTCGTCGCTGGTCGGGAAGCCATGAGCGCTCGCCTTTCCTCTCGTAGTTGCACAGTACAACGTCAGTGCGGTGCGCCCCCGGATCCGCGCCCAGGGTTTTCCACAGGCCCCCACAGGCGTCGACGGGGTCGGTAACGTCGTCGCCACGAAGAACGGGTGACGGGCGGGACGGCAAGGCGGAGCGGGGGATCGTCATGACGCGTGTACCGCATGTGCGGGGGTTCGCACGGCTGGAGACCACCGGTCGTGGTGCCGAGGCGGCGGGCAAGGCGATACGGCGGAGCGTGCCGCGCTCACAGCACGCCCGGGTCCCCTCCGCCCGGGGTCGCCCGGACGTCGTCACCGTGCTGGAGGCCTCACACACGGGACGGCTGCCGGAGCTGGCGCCGCTTCGGTGGGGACGCATGGCGGCGAGCCCTTACGCCTTCTACCGGGGCGCCGCGGCGGTGATGGCGCGCGACCTGGGCGGGACACCGGTGACCGGCGTCGGGACCCGCCTCTGCGGTGACGCGCACCTGGGCAACTTCGGCCTCTTCGCGGACGCCCGGGGCCGTCTCGTCCTCGATCTCGACGACTTCGACGAGACGGTGCACGGGCCGTGGGAGTGGGACCTCAAGCGGCTGGCCACCTCCTTCGTGCTGGCGGGGCGGGAGGCCGGCGGTACGGAGGACACCTGCCGGGACGCGGCCCGCCAGGTGGTGTGCGCCTACCGCAAGACGGTGCGCCTGCTCGCCCGCCTGCCGGTCCTGGAGGCCTGGCAGGCGCTCAGCGACGAGTCGCTGCTGACCCACGCCGACGCCCGTGGGTTGCTTGCGGAGATACGCAGGGCGGCGGACAAGGCACACCGCAACACCAGTTCGCGGTTCGCCGCGAAGGCGACGAGTGGCGAGGGGGAGGCCCGGCGCTTCGTCGAAGCGCCGCCGGTACTGCGGCGGGTGCCGGACGAGGAGGCCGCGGCGGTGGCGGGTGCGCTGACGGGGTACTTGCGGACGGTCCCGCACGAGTGCCGGCTGATGCTCGCCCGTCACACCGTCCAGGACGTGGCGTTCCGGGTCGTGGGCACCGGGAGCGTGGGGCTGCGGTCCTATGTGGTCCTCCTGTCGGACCCGGTGGGGAAGCCGCTCGTCCTCCAGGTCAAGCAGGCGGCGCCCGCCTCCTGGGCCCGCCCTGCCACGGCCGCCGGGTTCCCCCAGCCCCGGTGGGGCAACGATGCGCGGCGGGTGGTGCTGGGCCAGCGGCATCTTCAGGTCGCGGGTGACCCGCTGCTGGGCTGGACGAGCGTTCCACTCCGGGGCCCGGGCAACGGCGGTGGCCAGGGCACCGGAATGGCGTGGCCGGGAGCGGACAGGGCGGCCGGAACGGACGAGGCGGGTGGAGCCGATGAGGCGGGGGGAACGGGGGTGGGGGCCGGGGCGGCCCCCGGATTCAGGGTTCCGGTGGGCTCGCGGGCGTTCCAGGTCCGGCAGTTCAGGAACCGCAAGGGGCGGGTGGAGACGGCCAGACTGTCCCCGCCGCGGTTGGTGGAGTACGCCCGGCTGACCGGCACGCTCCTGGCCAGGGCCCACGCCCGGGGCGCCGACGCGCGACGTACGGCGGGGTACTGCGGCAAGGGCGAGCGGCTGGACGAAGCGGTGGCGGACTTCGCCGTGGCCTATGCCGACCGGACGGAGGCCGATCACGGCGCCCTGCTGAAGGCGATAGCCGGCGGCCGTCTGGCCGTCGAGCAGGAGGGGTGAGGCAGGCCCTTACGCTGGCGGGGTGACGAACACGCAGCCTGACCAGACGCAGGACGGCACGCACGCGCAGGGGGGTGTGTACGGGCCCGACGACAGTGCCGCCCAGGCCGGCGGACGGGATGCTGCTCACGATGCGGCAGGGGCGGGTTCACCCGAGGACGGTGGTGGTCCCGGCTCGCGGGCTCCGCGGGCGGACAGGCCGCGCGGTGACCGGTCGGAAGGGGACGGGGCCGAAGACGGGCGGGCCGGGGGCGACCTGGCCGAGGGGGTCGGCGACGTGGCCGGGGCCGCGGAAGCTGGCCGGGACGAGGACCGCGTGGCGACCGCCCCGCCCGGTGGCGACGGGGCCGTTCCCCCCGGGGGATCCGCGGGGGGCGGGGACGCAGCCGGGGAGAGGGACACAGCCGGGGAGAGGGGCGCGGAGGGAGAGGACGCGGCCACCTCCCGGCTGGCTCAGGCGGTGCTCGCCGCGGAGCAGGCGCTGATCGAGTTCGAGATCGCGGTGGAGACCTTCCGGGTGGAGGTGGACAACTTCTCCCGCCTCCACCACCAGCGGCTGGGACCGATGTACGCCCGGCTGGACGAGTTGCAGGCCCGCATCGCCGAAGCGATCGCCGCGCGCAGCGGTGACCCGGAGGACGTGCGGCGGGCCCAGGAGGCGCGCGCCATGGTGCAGCCCATGCCGCGCGTGGAGGAACTCTTCGACGGCTGGATGGGACCGGAGGGGCTGTTCCCCGAGGCGCAGGCCATGTTGACCGACCAGCCCGTGCGGCCCCCGCGGAAGGTCAGGCCGAGCGACGAGGCGCGGCGCATCTACCGGGAACTGGTGCGCAAAGCCCATCCGGACCTCGCGTCCGACGAGACCGAGCGGACCCGGCGGGACGAGTTCATTGCCCGCGTCAACGCCGCCTACGCGTTGGGGGACGAGGCCGAACTCCAGAAGCTCACGGAGGAGTGGGAGGCAGGCCCCGCTCCGCAGGAGAGGCGTCTCAGCCGTGCCGAGGAGCTCTACGCGCGGTTGGAGTGGCTGGCCGAGCGGAAGGAGATGCTTGCGGCGGTGGCAACCGAGCTGGAGGAGAGCGCCATCGGTTCCATGCTGAGGCTGGCCCCCGACGACCCGGACGCCTTGCTCGCGGAGATCGCCGAGAAGCTGGAGGCCGAGCTCGCGCAGCGTGAGGCGGAACTGGCGGCGCTGGCCGGTTAGGGCTGCCGGCGGCCTGAAGCCCTTCTGGTGGGGGCGGTGCGGGGTGGACAGCCCTTTCCCTCCCCGGCTCCTTTCCGCCCTTCCCGAGGCCGTTGGGCCCCGGAGCCGGTCACTGGCCCGGGGCTGGTCACTGGCCCGGTGCCGGTCACTGCCCCGGCCCGCGGAGCCCAGCTGGTGCCCGGGTTCAGGTGAGTGCGGGACCGGGCCCGACTGTTTGGCCTGGCCGATCCCGCGCGGGTGGGTGGCTCGGTCCGGGCGCCGGCGGGAGCGCCGTAGGACTGGGCGGGGTGCGCGGACCGGCGGAAGGGCCGTCTTCGGGTAGCTTCGGAGGCATGTCTATGGGTTCTCTGCCTTCGGTCACCGTCGATGCCCTCTCCGCCGACGACTTCCTGCTCGACGTGCGGGAGGACGACGAGTGGGAGGCCGGCCACGCCGAGGGTGCGCTGCACATTCCGATGAGCGAGTTCGTCGCGCGGTACGGCGAACTGGTCGAGAAGGCGCCGGAGGGCGCCCCCGTTTACGTCCTGTGCCGGGTCGGCGGACGCTCGGCCCAGGTCGCGCAGTACCTCCTCCAGCAAGGCGTCGACGCGGTCAACGTCAGCGGCGGCATGCAGGCCTGGGAAGCGGCCGGCCGTCCCGTGACGACCGGCGAGGGCAAGCCGGGCGCAGTCGTCTGAGCGCAGCGGCCGGGGCATGGACCGGCCCCGTGGGCGTGCCCGGGCGGCTTGCGGCCGTCGGGTAGGTGGCTGGGGTGGCCGGCGGCCTGATGGGCTCGGTGATCCGACGGAGCCGGCGGCCCGATGGTCCTGGTGGTCCGGGGCCGGCGGGCTTGGTGGTCCGGACCCGGGTGGTCCGGGCCCGGGTGGGCTTGGTGGTCCTGGCCCGGGCGGGGTTGGGTCCGCTGCTGCCGTGGGACCGCCGGAAGCCTTTCTGGGGCCCGGGAGGCCCCGGGCCACCCGGAGCTTGGCACTGTGGCGTGTGGCGCGTGGCCGGGGCCTTGGAACTCCGTGCTGTCCGGGGCTCTCCGGTCGTCGTCCTGGTGACCTTGTCAGCGGTCGAAGTCGACCTCCACGTGGGCCGTCACCGGGCGGGACTGGCAGGTCAGGACGTACCCGGCTGATACCTCGCCGGGTTCCAACGCGAAGTCCCGGGCCATGTGGACCTCGCCGTCGACCAGCAGAGCCCGGCAGGTGCCGCAGACACCGCCCCGGCAGGCGTACGGGGCGTCCGGCCGGTGGCGCAGCACTGTCTCCAGCACCGTCTCGGACCGGCCCGAGGACCAGGTGCCCGAGCGCCCGTGGAGGGTGCCGGTCAGTGTCGCGTCGAGTGGCGTCGAGGGCGCTGGCGTCGAGGACGGTGCGCCACGGTTTTCTCGCGAAGGGGCGCCGGTGGTGTCTGTGTCCGTGGCTCGGCCTGTGGCCGGGTCGGTGTCCGTCTCTTCCGCGTGGAAGATCTCCTGGTGCACGAGATGCCTGGGTACACCGAGGCCGAGCAGTGCGGAGGTGGAGGACCGGACCAGTCCGAGGGGGCCGCAGAGGTACCAGCCGTCGACCGCCGAGACCGTCAGCAGGGCGGGCAGCAGGGTAGTGAGCCTCGCCTCGTCCAGTCGCCCGGAGACCGGACCGGCCTGGAGTTCCTCGCGGGTCAGGACGTGCACGAGGTGGAAGCGGTCGGGGTAACGGTCCTTCAGCTCGGCGACCTCCTCCAGGAACATGGCCGAGTCGCTGCTGCGGTCGCTGCGGACCAGGGTGAAGCGGGCTGACGGCTCCTCTGCGAGGAGGGTGGTGGCCATCGACAGCACGGGGGTGATGCCGCTGCCGCCCACGACTGCGGCGAAGTGCCCCGGTTGCGGTGGCAGCACGAAACGGCCGGTGGGAGCCATGACGTCGAGAAGGTCGCCGACCGCCAGCTCCTTGACCGCGTAGGTCGAGAACTCGCCGCCCACCACCTGCCGGACCCCCACCCGCAAGGTCGTGCCCGGAGAGGGCGGGCAGCAGACCGAGTAGGTGCGCCGCACCTCGGGAGCCAGCGGACGGGTGACCTCGTCCGCGGCCCGAGGGGCGGTGTACCCCGCCGGCAGGGGCGCGGCCACGGCTAGGGCTGGGGCGGAGCCGCTGATGGTGTCGGGCCCGTCCTGCGCGGTGCGCGTGACGGTGTCTGCTGTGGTGCCGGGGCCGGCGGTCCCGATGGCAGCCTCCACCAGGCTCGTCGACACCGTGCCGGAAGGCCGGGGAGGGTGGAAGGGGTCGTTCGGCCGTTGCGGCACGGTGGCGCCGGGGGGAGGGGTTGAGCCGGCCCGCTGGTGCGCGGTGCCAGTCTCGACCGGTAGCGCTTCCGGGGGCGGTGGGAGGGGCGGCTGCTCGGCGGCGCGCTCAGAGGTGTCCTGGAGCGGGGTGGGGGGCCTGCGCAGGGTCACGTGCTGGCCCGGAAGGTGCCGGAAGGTGGTGCGGAGCTCTGGTGGGACGTCGAGAGTGATGGCCACCGCGTCGTCCGTGAGATGTTCGACCTGCGAGACCCGGAGCCGGTGGAACATCACAACTCCTTGAAGTGGTCGAAGGGTTCGCGGCACTCCTCGCAGCGCCGCAGCGCCTTGCATGCCGTCGAGGAGAACCGGCTCAGCAGCGTGGTCCGGGTGGACCCGCACTGCGGGCAGCGCACGGCCAGGTCCACGGGCACGGGTCCCGGGGACGTAGAGGTACCTGAAGGTGTGGCGCCTGCGGGGCAGTGGCTTGTGCGGCCCGTGGGACGGGGTGGTGCGATTCCGGCTTCGGCCAGTTTGCGCCGGCCCTCCTCGGTGATGCGGTCCGTCGTCCATGGGGGGCTGAGGACGGTGGTGACCCGGGCGTCCTGCACTCCGTGGGCCCGTAGTGTCCGGCGGATGTCGTCGGCCATCGCCTCGACTGCCGGGCAGCCGGTGTAGGTCGGGGTGAGGGAGACCGTGACCGCGCCCGCGGGGTCGATCGTGACGTCGGTGAGTACGCCGAGGTCAGTGAGGGTGAGGAAGGGCAGTTCGGGGTCGGCGACCTGTCCCGCCCACCTCCGCAGGTGTTCCTCCAGCGGTGTCGGGCGGTCACCGGGTTGGTCCGGGCTGAGGCTGGAGGAAGCTAGGGAAGGCGGTGGGGCTGTGTGGTCCGGAGCGGTCTCGCCGGGCAGGTGGACCGCTCCGCCCTTGGTCACCATGTCGCCCCCGGGTGGCTGCGGTGCAGGTGCTGCATCTCGGCGAGCATCCGGCCGAACGGCTCCGTGTGCAGTCCCTGTCGTCCTGCTCCCGCTCGCCAGGCACCGTGGGCGGAGCCCTGCGGGAGGGTGAGGGTGGCGCGCTCCAGGATCTCGGTCAGTCTGGTCCGCCAGAGGGCCTGGAGCCGTTCGAAGTCGACGTCGAGAGCGGGCAGCGGAGCGAAGAGTTCACCGGTGTAGCGCCACAGGGCGTCCAGGGCCCGCTGCATCCGGGTGTGGCTCTCAGCGGTGCCGTCGCCCAGGCGCAGTGTCCACAGCTCGGCGTGGGCCCGGTGGTAGGCGCACTCCTTGACGGCCTTCGCGGCCAGGTCACACAGCGGGGCGGGGCCGGTGGCGAGTTCGGTGTACAGCAGCTCCTGGTAGACGGAGAAGTAGAGCTGCCGGGCCATGGTGTGCGCGAAGTCGCCGCCCGGCTGCTCGACGAGTTGGACGTTGCGGAAGTCGCGTTCCTCGCGGAGGTAGGCGAGTGCGTCCTCGTCGTCGATGAGGGAGAGCAGGTACCGGGCCTGGCCGAGGAGGTCCAGCGCGATGTTGGCCAGGGCGACCTCCTCCTCCAGGACCGGCGCGCGTCCGGCCCATTCCGCGAGGCGGTGGGAGAGGACGAGGGCGTCGTCTCCCAGGGCGAGCGCCGCGGGGCGGAGGGGGTGGTCCTGCGGCAGAACGGTGGTGAGAGGGGCCGGAGCGCCGGGGGCGGTGGTGCCGGGCGGCGCCTGCGGGGCCCCCGTGGCGGGAGCGGAGGTTCCGGTCACAGGTGCCGCACCCCTTCCGGGACCTCGTAGAAGGTCGGGTGGCGGTAGGCCTTGTCGGCCGCGGGGTCGAAGAAGGAGTCCTTCTCGTCCGGGGAGGCCGCGGTGACGGCGGTGGAGGGCACCACCCAGATCGACACCCCCTCACCGCGCCGGGTGTACAGGTCGCGTGCGTGATGCAGGGCCATGGCGGCGTCGGGGGCGTGCAGGCTGCCGGCATGGGTGTGGGCGAGGCCGCGCCGGGGGCGGACGAAGACCTCCCACAGCGGTGAGGTGCCGGAATCGCTCATGCTGAGGTCTCCTCGATGAGGTCACGTCGCCGGGCCGCCGGGTCTTCACCGGCGTGCCTGGCCGCGTGTGCGGCGGCTGCCTCGCGTACCCAGGCGCCGTCCTCGTGAGCTGAGCGCCGACGGGCGAGGCGGTCGGTGTTGCAGGGGCCGTTGCCGCCCAGTACCTCGCGGAACTCCTCCCAGTCGATGGCACCGAAGTCGTAGTGACCGCGCTGCTCGTTCCAGACCAGGTCCGGGTCGGGGAGGGTGAGGCCGAGTGACTCGGCCTGCGGTACGCAGATGTCCACGAAGCGCTGACGCAGTTCGTCGTTGGAGTGGCGCTTGATCTTCCAGGCCATCGACTGTGCGGAGTGGGCCGATGCCTCGTCAGGCGGGCCGAACATCATCAGGGACGGCCACCACCAGCGGTCCACCGCGTCCTGGGCCATGGCGTGCTGGGCGGAGGTGCCGCGGCTGAGAGCGAGGAGGAGTTCGTAGCCCTGCCGCTGGTGGAACGACTCCTCCTTGCAGATACGGACCATCGCCCGCGCGTACGGCCCGTAGGAGCAGCGGCAGAGCGGCACCTGGTTGGTGATGGCGGCGCCGTCGACCAGCCACCCGATGGCGCCGACGTCGGCCCAGGTCAGCGTCGGGTAGTTGAAGATCGAGGAGTACCTCTGGCGGCCGGAGTGGAGCTTGCTCAGGAGTTCTTCCCTGGCCACTCCCAGCGTCTCGGCGGCGCCGTAGAGGTAGAGGCCGTGGCCCGCCTCGTCCTGGACCTTGGCGATGAGGATCGCCTTGCGGCGCAGCGAGGGGGCCCGGGTGATCCAGTTGGCCTCCGGCTGCATGCCGATGATCTCCGAGTGCGCATGCTGCGCGATCTGGCGGACCAGCCCCGCTCGGTAGGCGTCGGGCATCCAGTCCCTGGGTTCGATGCGGACGTCCTCGGCGATGGCCGCGTCGAACCCGGCGGCGAGGGCCTCGGGCCCCGGCATGGTCGTCGTCATGACTGCCCCCTCTCCCGACCGACCGATCGTTCGGTTCCATGTTGAGGTGGTCCGGGGCGGGTGTCAAGCCTGTGGACAACTCGGGGGGAGGCTGCGCGGGCAGGGCCGGGTCGGTACCGTTCGCCTCGCGGAGAGGGTCCGCATGGTTCTCAGAACGGGGCGGGAGATGGGGTCAGACGGGGAAGGTGCCCGTCCTGGGCCGGCAGCGGGGCGAGAGGGCCCGGCGTCGACCACCACGGGAGACGGGACACCGACGGCGGCAGCCGGGCGGCACGGGCTCGCCGGCGCCTCGGAGGAGAGCGCAGGGCCGGAGCTCCCCCCGCGCCGGACCGACCCGGCGGAGGCCGGACCGCGGGGCGCGACGGGAGAGGCGGGGCCGACGGCGCCCGCCGGGCCCGACGCCCCGGAGGTGACCGCTTCGGCCGGCGGACGCCGCTCCCCCCTGCCGCCCGAGAAGGCGCACGGAGGGTCCCGTGACGGCCGGCCTGCGCTGCCGGGTCAGCGCGCCCCGGAGGACGTGCCCGTACTGCCGGGCCGGCCGCCCGTGCCCCCCGGCGAAGGCTCCCTGGTGCCCGGAGAGGTCGACGTGCAGGTCTCCGCACTGTCGGCGCCGGCCCGCGCGGTCGCCGTGGTGGTGGCGTGCGTGGTCGCGTTGACCGTGCTCGTGCACCTGGCCATGGTGTTCCTCCACGTCGCGCCGGCCAACACGGTCAGCAAGCAGCACAGCCAGGCTGTGTACGACTACGTGTACCCGGAGTACGAGCAGAACTGGAAGCTGTTCGCGCCCAACCCGGTGCAGCAGAACATCGACGTCGAGGTGCGTGCCAGGGTCCGTCCCCGGTCGGGTGGCGGGGACGGCGGCACGACCGTCACCGCATGGACCGACCTGACCGCCCAGGACGGCGCGGCGATCCACCACAACCCCTTCCCCTCGCACGCCAGCCAGAACGAGTTGCGGCGTGCCTGGGAGGTCTTCCTCGGCTCGCACAACGACCAGAACCAGCCGACGGGCCAGCGTGGTGTGATGTCCGAGCGGTTCCTGCGGCGCCTGGCGATGCTGCGCATGAGCGACCAGTGGGTGCGGCAGGGTCGGGTCGAACAGGTCCAGTTCCGGTCCAAGACCATCGCCGTGCCGCCGCCGCCCTGGAGTTCGGAGCGGATCGACCTCAAGCCGGTGTACCGCGAGGTGCCGTGGTGGAACATCAGGGCCGACGACCTGCCCGAGGGGGCGACCGACAAGTGACTCCTCCTGACATGTCCCGCTCCGCCCAGCCGGCAGCGGGCGGTGCCCCGGCGGGCGCTCCCGGAGCCGCACCCGAGGTCGTCGTCGAGACGCGCCTGGAGAAGGCCCTCGGACACGGCTTCCGCAAGGTGACGGCGGTGGCGTTCGCCCCGTACCAGACGGCCGTCATCCGCATCGGGTTCGCGTTGACCTGGCTGTGCTTCCTCCTGCGCGAGTGGCCGCACCGTGAAGAGCTCTACGGACCCCGAGGGCCCTTCGACGCGGAACTCGCCCATCAACTCCTGGCGACCAACCACTCCTTCTCGGTGCTGATGTGGTCGGACGGGGAGGTGTGGTTCAACCTCGTCTACGGGCTCGCCGTGATCGCCGCTGCCCTGTTGCTGGTCGGCTGGCGGACCCGGACGATGTCCGTCCTCTTCATGGTGGGTGTGCTCTCGCTGCTCAACCGGAGCATCCTGCTCGGCGACGGCGGCGACAACGTCCTGCACATCATGTCCCTCTACCTCGTGATGACCCGGTGCGGGCAGGTCTGGTCGCTGGACGCCCGGCGGGCCCGCCGGGCCGCAGCCGCGCCCCCCGGTCGCGACGGTGTGGGGGTGGCGCTCTGGTCGCTCTCCGGCCTGGTGCTCCTGGTGGCCCAGGTGGGCGGGGCCTACGGGTTGTACTGGTTCCACGACGGGCCCCTGCCGCTGGTGGGCTGGAGCCTGGCGTTCTGGGGAATGTGGGCTGCCCACGGCCTGTGGTGGGTGGCCAGGCGGCGTTCCGGGGAGCTGCGCCCGCTGCTGGAGGTCCTCACCCGGCTGATCCACAACGGTGCGCTGCTGGTGATCATGGTGGAGGTCTGCCTGATCTACGCCACGGCGGGCTGGTACAAGATCCAGGGCGGTCGCTGGCAGGACGGCACAGCGGTCTACTACCCGATGAACCTGCACTACTTCTCGCCCTGGCCGGAGCTCTCCCACCTCCTGGCGGGCCACGGCACCATAATGATGCTGATCACCTACGGCACGGTGGTCGTGCAGGTCGCCTTCCCCTTCACCGTCTTCAACCGCCGGCTGAAGAACGTGCTTTTGGTCGGCATGATCTGCGAGCACCTCTCCATCGCGGTCCTGCTGGGGCTGCCCTTCTTCTCGCTCGCGATGATCACCGCAGACGCCGTCTTCCTGCCGACCTCGTTCCTGCGTGCCGTGGGCCGGCGGGTGGCCGCTCTCGGCAAGCGGTACGGCAGCGGCGGAGCCGGGCTCGATGGCGGCCGGACGGGGAGGGGCCCTGACCGGACCGGCGCAACGGACGCGGCGGGGCCGGTGCCCGGTGGAGCCAAGGGACTGCCGGCCCCGGCCGAGGACACGGCAGCCGCGGGGTGACTCGGCTGAGCTCCGCCCCCGGAGCCCGGCGTCACGGTGGGCTGACCGGCCGGCGTGGAGGAGGGCGGCCGGTGTGGGGACGGTCTGCCCGCTTACCCTCGTCGGATGAGCACAGAGGAGACCCCGGTACCGGGCGGTCCGGCGGACGACGTGGCGGCCTCCCGTACCGGTGCGCCGCCACCGTTGCCCGTCGACGACGGTTCGGGGCTGCCAGCCCAGTACGACGAGGGCTTCGCCACGGAGGTCGGGGTGGGGCCCCACCCCGAGCCGTGGCCCGAGGACGCGCGGTACGACCCCGAGCTCCTCGCCGCCGGGGACCGGCGCAACGTCGTGGACGGCTACCGCTACTGGAAGCGGGAGGCCATCGTCGCCGACCTGGACACCAGGCGGCACGACTTCCACGTGGCGGTGGAGAACTGGGGACACGACTTCAACATCGGCAGCGTGGTCCGCACCGCCAACGCCTTCCTGGCCAAGGAGGTGCACATCGTGGGGCGCCGGCGCTGGAACCGTCGGGGAGCCATGGTCACCGACCGGTACCAGCACGTCCGCCACCACCCCGACACCGCGCAGCTCACCGCCTGGGCCGCCGCGGAGGGGCTGCCGATCATCGGCATCGACAACCTGCCCGGTGCGGTCCCGCTGGAGACCACGCCCCTGCCCCGGCGCTGTGTGCTGCTCTTTGGCCAGGAAGGGCCGGGGCTCACCGAGGAGGCGCGTCGCCACGCCTCGCTGGTGTGCTCCATCGCCCAGTTCGGCTCCACCCGGTCGATCAACGCGGGAGCTGCCGCAGCGATCGCCATGCACGCCTGGATCAGCCGCCACGCCCACATCTCCGGCGCCTGAGGCAGTTGCCCGGCGAGTCCTGCGGCCCTGGGGCCCGCCCCGTGAGGCACCCGCCGGCCTGCCCCTGAGGCGCCCGGCCCCGGTGACCCGGCAGCCGTCCCGGCGTCCCCTGAGGGGCTCCCCCGGGTTCCCGCCGGTTCCCGGCGAGTCGGCGGAGTCTCAGCGGTGGCCAGGGCGCTGCCGGGCCTGCCCTACGCCGGCCTGCGCACCTGTACCGTCCGGAAGCGGTCCGCTACGTACGCGGCGTCACACAGGGCGGAGTCCGCGGCCGGGTTGCCGCCGGTGCCGTGGAAGTCGGCGAAGGCCGCGGTCTGGTTCACGTACACGCCGCCGGTCAGGTTCAGCGAGAGCTGGGCGCACTCCTCCCGGCAGGCAGCCTCCACCATGGCCTCGACCTCGGGCGAGGTGGTGTGGGCGCCCACCGTCATCGCCCCGGCTTCCCGCACGGTCCGCAGCAGGAGTTCGACGGCGTCCTTGGTGGAGTCCACCGCGACCGCGAAGGAGATCGGCCCGAACCACTCGCGCAGGTGGGCGGGGTCGGTCTCCTCGGTGGCACCGTCGACCTTGACGATCAGCGGGGTGCGGACCGTGGCCTCGGGGAACTGGGGATGCGTCACCGCGCGGGAGGCCAGAGCCACCTCGCCCAGTTGTGGTGCCGCCGCCAACCGCTCGCTCACACCGGGATTGACGACAGCACCGAGCAGGCCGACCGCGCGCGCGTCGTCGGAGAGCAGGCGCGTCACGGCGCCGGCAAGGTCGGTCACCACCTCGTCGTAGGACTTCGGGCCCTGGTCGGTGGTGATGCCCGTCCTCGGGATGAGGAGGTTCTGCGGGGTGGTGCACATCTGGCCGCTGTACAGGGACAGGGAGAAGGCGAGGTTGGCCAGCATGCCGGCGTAGTCGGCCGTGGAGTCCACCACGACAGTGTTGACGCCCGCCTTCTCGGTGTGGACGCGGGCCTGGTGGGCGTGGGTCTCCAGCCAGTTCCCGAAGGCCGTCGAACCGGTGTAGTCGATGATGCGGACCTCGGGCCGGAGCGCGAGCTCCTTCGCCAGGCCCTCGCCGGGGCGGTCGACCGCCAGGCAGACGAGGTCGGGGTCGAAGCCGGCCTCGCCCAGCACCTCGCGCACGGTCTGGACGGTCAGGGCCAGCGGCAGGACGGCGCGGGGGTGCGGCTTGACCAGCACCGGGTTGCCGGTGGCCAGGGAGGCGAAGAGGCCCGGGTAGCCGTTCCAGGTGGGGAAGGTGTTGCACCCGATGAGGAGGGAGACGCCCCGCGGTACGGCGGTGAAGGTGTTGACGAGTTCCAGAGGCTCGCGCCGGCCCTGGGGTTTGTGCCATTCGGCGCGCTCGGGGGTGCGGGTCTGCTCGGCGTAGGCGTACGCCACCGCCTCCAGGGCACGGTCCTGGGCGTGGGGGCCGCCGGCCTGGAAGGCCATCGGGTAGGCCTGGCCGGTGGTGTGCATGACCGCGTGGGCGAACTCGTGACTGCGGGCGTTGATGCGGGCGAGGACCTCCAGGCACACCGCTGCCCTCAGCTCCGGTCCGGCGTCGCGCCAGGCGGGGAGGACCGCGCGCATCGCCGGCAGCAGGACGTCGGGGTCGGGATGGGGGTAGGTGACCCCCAGGGTGAGGCCGTAGGGCGACACCTCCTCGCCCACCCAGTCGTCGGTGCCCGGCTGCGGCAGGTCGATGCGGTGGCCCAGGATGCTCTCGAAGGCGGCCCGTCCCTGCTGCGCCGCCTCCTCCCCGTAGGCCTTGGGGTGTTCGGGGTGCGGGCTCCAGTAGGCGCGACTGCGGATCGCCTCCAGGGCCGCGTCCAGGGTGGGGCGGTGCCGGTCGACGAGTGCGGTGTGGGCGGGGGCGGTGGCCATCGGTCATCAACTCCTCAGCAGGTCCGGTGCAGCTCGGTCGGGCCGACGGAGGCGTGGCGGCGGGCGCGGGCACGTCGGACGGCCGGTAACCCCTGCGGTGCTCTCGGCCGGGCCGGTGACACCGTGAGGCGACTTGCTTCAGAGTAACCGAACGATCGGTCGGGGCAAGAGGGTGCGGGGTGGACCTGTGGAAAACCTCTGCGGCAGGATGCGCGGCATGACGGCTCTCACGGTGGACAGCGCGGTGGCGGTGGTCGGTGCGGGGACGATGGGCCGGGGGATCGCCCAGGTCGCCCTGGTCGCGGGCCATCCGGTGACGGTGTACGACAGCGCGCCGGGGGCGGCGGCCGCAGCCGTGCAGGAGGTGGCGGCGCGGCTGGACCGGCTGGTGGTCAAGGGTCGCCTGACCGCGAGCGAGCGGGACGCCCACCTGGCCCGGCTCCGCCCGGTGGCCGAGCCGGCCGACCTCGCCGGCTCCGCACTCGTCATCGAGGCGGTGGCCGAGGACCTGACCGTCAAGCAGCAGCTCCTGGCCGCCCTGGAGGACGTCGTCGACGAACGGTGCCTGCTGGCGACCAACACCTCCTCCCTGTCGGTCACCTCCGTCGCCGGTGCGGTGCGGGTGCCCGGACGCTGTGTGGGCCTGCACTTCTTCAACCCCGCCCCGCTCCTGCCGCTGGTGGAGGTGGTCCGCTCTCCCGCCACCGGCGAGGCCACCGCCACCACCGCCTTCGACACCGTCGCCGCCTGGGGGAAGACGCCGGTGCGGTGTGCGGACACCCCCGGGTTCGTGGTCAACCGCGTGGCCCGGCCGTTCTACGCCGAGGGTTTCCGCCTCCACGAGGAGCGGGCGGCCGAACCGGCCACCGTCGACGCCGTGCTGCGGGAGGCGGCCGGGTTCCGGATGGGCCCCTTCGAACTGACCGACCTCATCGGCCAGGACGTCAACGAGGCGGTGACGCGGTCGGTGTGGGAGGCGTTCTTCCACAGCCCCAAGTTCACGCCCTCGCTGGCCCAGCGCCGGCTCGTGGAGGCGGGCAGGCTGGGCCGGAAGGCCGGGAGTGGATGGTTCGAGGCGGCTGCGGACGGCTCGGCCGCCGGTGCCGCCGTGCCGCCTCCCCGCACCGCTCCGCGGGAGCCGGCGCCCACCGCCGTCACCGTCCACGGCATCCTGCCCGCCCCCGCCGCGAGCTGGCCGCAACTCCTGGAGGAGGCGGGCGTGAAGGTCACGTCCGAGCCGGGGGACGCGCCGGGACGGGTGGAGCTGCCGTCCGGCGCGGTGCTCGCGCTGACCGACGGCCGAGCGGCCGACGACCACCTCCCGGCGGGCGGCCGGCGCCTCCACGTCGACCTGGCGCTGGACTACCGCACCGCCACCAGGCTCGCGCTGGCGGCCTCGGCGGCGGCGACCGACCAGGACGTGCGGGAGGCGGTCGGCCTCCTCCAGGCGATGGGTGCGCAGGTCAGCCTCGTGGAGGACGTGCCGGGGATGATCGTCGCCCGTACCGTCGCGATGATCGTGGACATCGCCGCCGACGCCGCGGCCCGTGGCGTCGCCACCCCGGCCGACATCGACCTGGCGATGCGGCTGGGGGTGAACTACCCGGCCGGGCCGTTCGACTGGCTGGAGCAGTTGGGGGCGGACTGGCTCTGCTCCCTCCTGGACGGAATGCGGCATTCCTACGGCGAGGAGCGGTACGCGCCCTCCCGCGCCCTGCGGCGCTGTGCCACCCGTGGGTGGCGAGTGCTGTAATCAGGGCATGGCCAAGCGAGACACGTACACCCCCGACACCCTGCTCGCGGTGGCCGTCGAGGTGTTCAACCAACGGGGCTACGACGGCACCTCCATGGAGCACCTCTCGCAGGCGGCCGGTATCTCCAAGTCCTCCATCTACCACCACGTGAAGGGCAAGGAGGAACTGCTGCGGCGTGCCATAAGCAGGGCACTCGACGGGCTCTTCGCCGTCCTGGAGGAGCCGGCGGCCACGCAGGGACCGGCGATCGAGCGGCTGGAGCACGTCACCCGGCGGGTGGTCGAGGTGCTGATCGCGGAGCTGCCGTACGTGACGCTGCTGTTGCGGGTGCGGGGCAACACCGCCACCGAGCGGTGGGCGATGGAGCGTCGCCGGGAGTTCGACCACCGGGTCGCGGAGCTGCTGCGGTCCGCCGTCGCCGAGGGGGACCTGCGGGCCGACGTCGACGTGCGGCTCGCGACCCGGCTGCTGTTCGGCATGGTCAACTCCATCGCGGAGTGGTACCGCCCGGAGCGGCGGACCTCGCTGAGCAGTGCGGAGGTGGCGGACGGCGTGGTGCACACCGCCTTCTCGGGGCTGCGCCGCTAGACGGCGTCCTCTGGACCTGCCCTGCGGCGCCTGACGCGCCGGCTCGCCCGCGCGCTGCCGGGCTCAGCCTCCCGCGGCCCCGTCGGGCCGGTCCGCCCCCTGGTCGACCGAGGTCTCCTCGAAGACCAGCAGCGTCCGGCTGCTGAGGACGCCCGGCATGGACTGGATGCGGGTGAGGACCAGTTCGCGCAGGGTGTGGTTGTCCTTGGCGTGGACCAGCAGGAGCACGTCGAAGTCCCCGCTGACCAGTGCGATGTGCGCCGCCCCGGGGAGCCTGCTGAGGTGTTCGCGCACCGAGCGCCAGGAGTTCTGCACGATCTTCAACGTGATGTAGGCGGAGGCCGTCCGACCTGCCCGTTCGTGGTCGATGCGGGCTCCGAAACCGCGGATGACACCGTCGTCGAGCAGCCGGTTGACCCGGGCGTAGGCGTTGGCGCGGGAGACGTGGACGCGCTCGGCCACGGAACGTATCGACGCCCGGCCGTCGGCCTCCAGGAGGCTGAGGATCGCCCGGTCGATGTCGTCGAGGGGCCGGGGAGGGAGCCGTTCGCCCGGCTCGGAGGACTCGGACGGTTCCACGGAGCGGGCGTGCGGCAACTCCTCACCCGTACGGGTGAACTGTCCGGTCGAGTGAGCCATTCGTTCGTCGGGCACGTCGCGTCGCCTCCCCTTCGTGTACACGCTGCCGCCATCACAGGCTGTGGATAACCGTTTGTCCACAGGGTCAGGCCGCCTGTAGCCAAATCGCGTCGGCGACCGAACAATCGGTAGGGAGATCTTCTCCGGTTCTCCGGCACGGGCCGTACGGGCTCCGTGCTTCCCCTTCGCATCGAGGAGGTGCCCGTCATGACGGTCCTGGACCGGCCCGGCGGCAGCAGCCGGGACACCGAGCACCGGCCGGTGTCCCCACCGCGCTGGCGTCCTCGCGTCGACCCCGCACCCCTCCTGCCGGACGCCGAGCCGTTCCGGCTGCTCGGTACGGACCGTCGCGGCGAGGTGTCCACCAGTCGCCTCCGCGGGTTGTACGCCCAGCTCCTGCGCGGGCGCCGGTTCAACGCACAGGCCACCGCCCTCACCCGGCAGGGCCGCCTGGCGGTCTACCCCTCCTCGACGGGGCAGGAGGCGTGCGAGGTGGCTGCCGCCAACGTCCTGGCGGAAGGGGACTGGCTCTTCCCCAGCTACCGGGACACCCTCGCCGTCGTCACCCGGGGCGTCGACCCGGTGGCAGCCCTGGCACTGCTCCGCGGCGACTGGCACACCGGCTTCGACCCCCTCGCCTGCCGGGTGGCTCCGCTGTGCACGCCGCTGGCCACCCAGCTCCCGCACGCGGTGGGGCTGGCGCGCGCCGCCCGGTTGCGGGGGGACGACGTGGTGGCACTGGCCATGGTGGGGGACGGCGGAACCAGCGAGGGCGACTTCCACGAGGCGCTGAACTTCGCCGCCGTCTGGCGGGCCCCGGTGGTCTTCCTGGTGCAGAACAACGGCTTCGCCATCTCGGTGCCCGTCGAGCGGCAGAGCGCCGCCCCCAGCCTGGCGCACAAAGCCGTCGGCTACGGCATGCCGGGGCGGCTGGTGGACGGCAACGACGCCCCCGCGGTCGAGGCGGTGCTCGGGGAGGCCGTGGACCGCGCCAGGCGAGGCGAGGGCCCGACCCTGGTGGAGGCGCTCACCTACCGGGTCGAGGCGCACACCAACGCGGACGACGCCTCCCGCTACCGCAGCGAGGAGGACGTCCACGCGTGGCGGGCGCACGACCCGACGGAACTGGTGAGGGCCGAACTCGCCGAGCGGGGCGAACTGACCGCCGAGTTCGTCGAGGAGGCGACTGCCGCTGCGGAGGCGATGGCAGCGGACCTCAGGGAGCGCCTGCAACAGGAGGTGCGCCCCGATCCGGCGGACCTCTTCGCACACGTCCACGCGGGCCCCGAGCCCCGCCTGGCCGAGCAGGCCGCCCAGTTGCGGGAGGAGTTGGCCGCCGAGGAGGAGACGGCACGAACCAGGGGGGAGTTTCGTTCATGACCGCGATCCAGACCGCGCCGGCCACGGTCGCCGCACCGCCGGTCACCATGGCCCAGGCGCTCAACCGGGCGCTGCACGACGCCATGGCGGCCGATGACACCGTCCATGTGATGGGCGAGGACGTGGGGACGCTCGGCGGCGTCTTCCGCATCACCGACGGGCTGACGGCTCGCTTCGGGGACGAACGCTGCACGGACACACCGCTGGCCGAGGCGGGAATCCTCGGTACTGCCGTCGGCATGGCCATGTACGGGTTGCGGCCCGTGGTGGAGATGCAGTTCGACGCCTTCGCCTACCCGGCGTTCGAGCAGTTGGTGAGTCACGTCGCACGGATGCGCAACCGCACCCGCGGCACGGTGCCGATGCCGTTGACGGTGCGGATCCCCTACGGCGGGGGCATCGGCGGAGTGGAGCACCACAGCGACTCCTCGGAGGCGTACTACATGGCCACGCCCGGCCTCCACGTGGTGACGCCGGCCACCGTCGCCGACGCCTACGGCCTGCTGCGTCAGGCCATCGCCTCCGATGATCCGGTGGTCTTCCTCGAACCCAAGCGGCTGTACTGGTCCAAGGAGCAGTGGTCGGTCGAGGAGCCGGAACGGGTGGCGCCGATCGGCCGCGCGGTGGTGCGGCGCGCCGGCCGCGACGCGACCCTCCTCACCTACGGTCCGTCACTGCCGGTCTGCCTGGAGGCGGCGGAGGCCGCCCGCGAGGAGGGGTGGGACCTGGAGGTGGTGGACCTGCGCTCCCTCGTACCCTTCGACGACGCGACGGTCTGTTCCTCGGTCCGCAGGACGGGGCGTGCCGTTGTGGTGCACGAGGCAGCGGGCTTCGCCGGACCGGGCGGAGAGATAGTGGCAAGGGTGACGGAACGCTGCTTCCACCACCTGGAGGCACCGGTCCTGCGCGTCACCGGGTTCGACATCCCCTACCCCCCTCCGAAGCTGGAGCGCCACCATCTGCCGGGCGTCGACAGGGTGCTGGACGCGGTCGCCCGGTTGCAGTGGGAGTCCGAGCTCACGATCGGTCCGGCGGCGGGAGGTGCGCGGTGACGGCCGGGGTGCGGGAGTTCCCCCTCCCCGACCTGGGTGAGGGGCTGACGGAGGCCACCATCGTGCGGTGGCTGGTCGAGGTGGGCGATGTCGTCGAGGTCGACCAGCCGGTGGTGGAGGCGGAGACGGCCAAGGCCCTGGTCGAGGTGCCCTGCCCGTACGGCGGCGTGGTCACGGCACGGTTCGGGGAGGAGGGAGCGGAACTGCCCGTGGGGGCGGTACTGCTCACCGTCGCGGTGCACTCCCCTGGAGAGGGAGACGGAGACGGCGACGGCGGCGGGACCGGCACCGGCACCGGCGGACGCCCTGCACCAGCAGGCACCGCCGACGCGCGCCTCCCGGCACGTGACCCGGACGTCCCGGCGCGGAGCCACGAGGGGGAAGGCGAGGAGGCGGGCTCCGGCTCCGGCAACGTCCTCGTGGGGTACGGCACGAGCAGCGGTGCGGCGGCCCGGCGCAGGAGGGTGCGGCGCCCCGTCGTGACCGGGGCGGCCGGCATGTCCGGTGCTGCCGCGGGAGCTGATGCGGCCCGCTCCGCCGCATCGACCACGGGGCCTTCTGCTGACGTACGGGCAGCCGCGGGCAGTGGGCCGGCCGACGCCGGCGACGGGCTGCGGGTGCCGCAGGGCGAGGGTGTCCCAGAAGCGGGTGGACCGGTGGCGGTGATCTCACCGCTCGTACGGCGTCTGGCGCGCGAGCACCGGATCGACCTCCGGGACCTGTCCGGCTCCGGACCGGACGGACTGGTGGTGCGCGCCGACGTGGAGCAGGCCATCCACCGGGCGGCTTCCCGCTCTGCCCGCCCGGGCCCGGGGGCCGGGCTGCCGGCAGCATCGGGCCCGTCGGGTGCACCCGGTGCTCCGGGCGCCGGCAGCCGGCTCACCACGCCGGCCGGGGCCGTCCCCACGGCAACGGAGGGCCCCGGGTCGGTCGTCTCGGCCGGCGCGGGAGCCGCCCCGGCCGCAGCGGGGGCATCGTCACCGGGGCGGGACGTGGTCACCGTCAACGGCCACTCCCCCGCGCCGGACGCACACCTCGGGAGGGCCGGCAGCCGCCCTCCGGAGGCTGCGGGCGCGGGCCTGCACGGCACGAGCGGGTCGGACGGTGTGGTGCGCACCCCGTTGCGGGGCGTGCGGGCGGCGGTGGCGGAGAAGGTGAGCCGCAGTCGCCGGGAGATCCCCGACGCCACCTGCTGGACGGATGCGGACGCCACCGCACTCCTGGAACTGCGGAGCCGCCTGAACGCCGACGGCGGGCCCAAGGTGTCGGTCCTGGCGTTGCTGGCACGGGTCTGCACGGCGGCTCTGGCACGCTTCCCCGCCCTCAACGGGAGCGTCGACCCGGAGACGGGGGACATCCTCCGCTTCTCCACGGTCAGCCTCGGGTTCGCCGCGCAGACCGACCGGGGCCTGGTCATCCCGGTGGTCCGCGACGCACAGCGCCGTACCGTCGAGGGGCTCAGCGTCGAGCTGGGCCGGCTCACCGAGGCGGCACGGTCCGGCACCTTGACCCCCGCCGAACTGACCGGAGGCACCTTCACGCTCAACAACTACGGTGTCTTCGGGGTGGACGGGTCCACCCCGATCCTCAACCACCCCGAGGCGGCCATGCTCGGCGTCGGCCGCATAGCCGACAAGCCCTGGGTGCACGACGGTGAGCTGGCCGTGCGGAAGGTGGTGCAGTTGTCGCTGACCTTCGATCACCGGGTGTGCGACGGTGGGGTCGCCGGGGGGTTCCTCCGGTTCGTCGCCGACTGCGTGGAGCGGCCCGAGGTGCTGATACGGGCGCTGTGACGGGCTTTGGCCCCGGCATGCCCGGGGCCTGAGAGGTCCTTGACGATGACGTGACCGGGGCGTCGATCCGCCACGTGGTGCGGGCGGCGATACTCGGCACGTGGCATCAGATCAGTACGTGTCCCCGGACGACCGTCGGCAGCCCGGCCGGTGCCCGCCGTACGACGCGGTGGTGCTGGCCGGAGGTGCCGCACGGCGCCTCTCAGGGGTGGACAAGCCCTCCCAGTCGGTGGGCGGGCGCACGTTGCTCGACCGCACCCTGTCCGCCTGTGCGGACGCGGGGGTGACCGTCGTGGTCGGACCGCGCAGGCCCAGCCCCCGTCCCGTGGTGCGGACACTGGAGGACCCGCCGGGATCGGGGCCCTTGGCGGCGTTGCACGCAGGACTGCGGCACGTGGACGCCGAGTGGGTGCTGGTGGTCGCGGCCGACCACCCCTTCCTCACCCCCGAGACGGTCGAAGCTCTCCTGCGCGCGGCCACAGACGAGGCCGGTCCGAGCGCCGAGCCCCGGGCAGCAGTCGGCCTCGGGACAGGACACGCCGTCGGGGCGGCAGACGGCCCCGGGGCGGGACAGGCCGTCGGTGCGGCACACGGCCTGCCCGTGGCGGGGGGTGCCGGCGCGTCAGGGGTGAGCGAAGGCGCACTCCTGCGGGACGCCGGAGGACGTGACCAGCCGCTGCTCGCGGTGTACCGGGCCGAGGCGCTCCGTCGCGAGCTGGCGCTTCTGCACGCGGAGCACGCCTCCTTGGCGGGGTTGCCCTTCCGGCTCCTGTTGGCGGGGCTCAGGGTGCACCGGGTGGCAGACCCCACGGGGGAGGCGTCATTCGACTGCGACACCTGGGAGGACCTCAGGGCCGCACGAACCAGGATCAGGGAGCATGGGAACGTGTTGGATGAATGGATCACTGCAGCAAAGGCAGAACTGGGGATCGACCTCGACGTCGACACCCGTGCTCTGCTCGACCTGGCGCGGGATGCGGCGCACGGGGTGGCCCGTCCGGCTGCTCCGTTGACGACCTTCCTGGTCGGTTATGCGGCGGCGCAGCAAGGGAAGGACGTCCCGGAGCTGGCGGCGGGTGTCGCCGAGCTTGCCCGGCGATGGGCCGCGGAGGCTGACGGAGACGGGAACTGAGCACCACACACGCTCTGGATGCGAAGAGTGACCGACAGGACCACGGGGGCCGCGGGGGAGAGAAGGCGAGTCGATCCGGATGACTTCCAACCAACCCGGCGAGTACGACGACGCATTGGCCCTCGCCAACAGCGCGCGAGAGCGTCGGAGTACTGATTCCGGGGGCACCCTCCCCGGAATCGTCGCGGAGCAGCCCAGCCCCACGGCTGACTCCGGGGCATTCGCCTGTCCGTGCCCCGCACGGTGGGCGCCCGGGGCCGGCCCGGCCCGGCCCGGGACGACGAACGGCCCCGCCTCCTCCCCCGTCCCGACGCCGGTTGCCGGGGACGTCCCGCGCGCTGCCGAGACCGGCACGGACAGCCGTGGCCCGGCAGCGGACGATCCCGACCCGCTCGCCGAGTACGTGTCCTGGCACCCCGGCGCCCTCTGCGCCTCGAACGCCACCGCGTCGCCCTCCGCTCCGGTGGTTTCGCCTCCCTCCCCAGCGGCCCCGCCTCCTGCTCCGGTGGCCCCACCACCGATCCCAGCGGCTCCTGACGCGTTCGCCACTCCGAGCCCCTACGAACCGGCTCACGATGCGGTTTCTTATGAGGCGGCTGCGTACGGCCCGGGTCTGGATGGCTCGGATCCGTATGAGGCGGGCCCGCACGGCTCGGGTCCGTATGGCGCGGGGCCGCACGCACAGGCTGCTCATGGCCAGGAGGCGGCACCGACGCAGCATCCGGTCATCGGTGCACAGACCACCGCGTCAGTCTCTCTGCCCCATCTGACTGCCGCGTCAGGCGGAACCGGCGGGCCGACCCGGGCGACGACACCGCCGTTCACCGCCGACGGCACGACGACACCGCCATTCACCGCCGACGGCGTGACGACACCGCAGGTCACCGCCGACGGTGGGGGGCCGGTCGGACAGGCCCGCCATGTCGGCGCGGTTGCGGACGGACCGGGTACCCCCGCACCGGCGTCCGGCACGGGAGCGAGCCTGTCCCCGGGTCCGTCGGCGGGCTTCAGCCACGGGGCGCAGGGCCCGGTCGCGGTGCCGGAAACCCCCGGGCCGGCCTCACAGGTCGCACCGCCCGGTCCGCAGGCAGCGCAGCTGCCCGCCACCGCCGGCGGGTCTCCCCTTACGGCCGCCGGCCCGCATGCCACGGTCGCCGGCGGTTCTCCCGCGGCTGCCGGCACGCATGCCACGGTGGCGGGCTCCCACGCCACGTCCGACGGGGCCCCTTCCGCGACCGCGGTTGGCTCGGCCGTGCAGGAAGCGGTACCGGCTCCGCACGACGCACTACGGCCCCCGACGGACGCCGGACAAGAGCCGCGGCACGGGCAGGAGCCGGAGGCACCATCCGGAAGGCGGCAGGTTGCACCCCCGGGGCGCCGGGAGGTCTTCGACCACCAGGCATTCGACCACCAGGCCTCCGACCACCAGGCCTCCGACCACCAGACCTTCGCGTCAGGCCCGCAAAGCAGCTCCGGCTCGGAGAAAGGCTCGCGACCGCAGGGCAGCTCCGGCCCGGACAACGGCGCGGGCCCGGAGAACGGCTCAGGCCGGGACAGCGGCGCGGGCCCGGAGAACGGCTCACGGTCGGGGCATGGCTCACGGTCGGGTCACGGCTCGGGGAAGGGGGATGACGTGCGGTCAGGGCACGACGCGGAACCGTGGAACATCGCACGCCGGTCCGGGCCGGCCACGTGGCGGACCGCGCGGGCGGTCGCGGGCGGTGCTCCGGGACGCGCGTTGCCGCAGGTGACCCTTCCGCTGGCCGCGGCGCTCGGCCGGGTACTGGCGGCGCCGCTCAGTGCGCTCAGCGACCTCCCCCCGTTCGACACCTCGGCGATGGACGGCTGGGCGGTCGCCGGACCCGGCTCGTGGACGATCCCGGCGTCGGGGCCCGGCATCCTGGCCGGGGACGGCGCCGAGGCGTTCCTGCCGGACGGGCACGCCGTCGCCATCGCCACCGGCGCCCGCATCCCCGGCGGTGCCACTGCCGTACTCCGCAGCGAACGCGGAGAGGTGAAGGGCTACTCCGACGGCAGCGCGCGGCTGTACTCGAGCGGAGCGGTGCCGCCGGGCCAGGACGTCAGGCCGCGGGGCCAGGAGTGCCGGAGCGGGGAGCCGCTGCTGAGGTCGGGCACGCTGGTCACCCCCGCCGTCCTGGGCCTGGCCGCCGCGGCCGGGTACGACGAGCTGACGGTCCACCCCCGGGCACGCGTCGAGGTGTTCGTACTCGGCGACGAGTTGCTGCGGGAAGGCCTCCCGCAGGACGGCAGGATCCGTGACGCCTTGGGCCCCATGGTGGAGCCGTGGCTGAGGGCTGCGGGCGCTGAGGTGCGGGCGCCACGCCACCTCGGGGACGACGCGGAGACCCTGCACGAGGCTCTGGCCTGCTCGGACGCCGACGTGCTGGTCACCACCGGCGGCACGGCGGCCGGTCCGGTGGACCACCTGCGTCCCACGCTGCGGCGGTTGGGCGCGGAGATGCTGGTCGACGGGGTCGGGGTGCGCCCGGGCCACCCCATGCTGTTGGCACGGCTCCCCTCCGGGCGCCACCTGGTGGGGTTGCCGGGCAATCCGCTGGCGGCCGTGGCAGGACTGCTCACCCTGGTCGAGCCGCTGGTGCGGACGTTGGCCGGTCGCCCTGCCCCCCTGCCGTACCACGCGCCGATCACCCAGGACCTCCCCGGCCACCCACGCGACGTCCGGTTGGCTCCCGTGGTGTACCAGGACTCCGAGGACGGCGAGGTGACGGCCGCTCCGCTCCGTTTCGACGGACCGGCGATGCTGCGGGGCATCGCCGTGGCGGACGCCCTGGCGGTCATCGAGCCGGGCGGTGCGGAACGGGGGCAGGACGTGGAGCTGGTCGAGGTTCCCTGGGCTTCGGCCGGTCATGCCGTGCTCGTGCCGGGGGCGGGCGGAACGACGTGACCGCTGCCCGAGCCCACGTCGGCGCAGCGTCCGCCGCGGAAGCCCCTGACGGCTGACGGCTGACGGCTGACGGCTGACGGCCGGGGGCCGTGGGCCGAGCGGCGTCGGGGGCGATGCGGAGCCGGAGCGGGGCCGTCGACGGCTCGACGCGCTGATCCGTGGGGAGGGTCGGCCGTCGGCGCTCCGTGGGCCCCGTGCGTCCTCGGACCGGTGGCGCCGCTCCGCCGCGGTGAGGCGAATCGCGTTAACCTCGCGGCCATGCGAGCGATCACCATTCCCGAACCAGGCGGCCCCGAAGCCCTTGTGTGGGCGGAGGTGCCCGACCCCGAGCCGGCCGAGGGCGAGGTCCTCATCGACGTGGCCGCGTCCGCCGTGAACCGGGCTGACCTTCTGCAACGCCAGGGCTTCTACGATCCGCCGGCCGGCGCGCCGCCCTACCCGGGCCTGGAGTGCGCGGGCCGGATCGCCGCTGTGGGCCCGGGCGTGACGGGCTGGGCGGTCGGCGACGAGGTCTGCGCCCTGTTGGCGGGCGGCGGGTACGCGGAGCGCGTCGTCGTGCCCGCGGGCCAGGTCATGCCGGTCCCCGAGGGCATGGACCCGGCCACCGCCGCGGCACTGCCCGAGGTGGCCTGCACGGTGTGGTCGAACGTCTTCATGGTGGCGCACCTGCGGCCCGGCGAGACCCTGCTGGTGCACGGCGGCGCCAGCGGCATCGGCACCATGGCCGTCCAGCTCGCCAAGGCGGCGGGCGCCAGGGTTGCCGTGACGGCGGGCAGCGCCGAGAAGCTGGACCGGTGCGCCGAGTTGGGTGCCGACGTGCTGATCAACTACCGCGAGCAGGATTTCGTGACGGAGGTGCGTGAGGCCACCGAGGGCCGGGGTGCCGACGTCATCCTCGACATCATCGGCGCGAAGTACCTGGAGCCCAACGTCCGGGCTCTAGCGGTGAACGGGCGGTTGGCCATCATCGGCTTGCAGGGGGGCGCCAAGGGCGAGGTCAACCTCGGTGCGCTCCTGAGCAAGCGGGCCGCGCTGACCGCCACCTCGCTCCGGGGACGTCCGCTCGCGGAGAAGTCGGCCATTGTCGCGGCGGTCCACGAACACGTCTGGCCGCTGCTGGCGAACGGTCAGGTCCGGCCGATCGTCGACCGCACGCTGCCCATGCCGGAAGCCGCCGAGGCCCACCGCGTGGTGGACGCCGGTGAGCACGTCGGCAAGGTGGTGCTGACCGTCCCGGGGGCCTGAGGCCCGCCTGTCCGGGGCCAGGGCCGTCCCGTGCCGTCCGGTAGGGCCCCGTCCGACCCGCGCCGTCCGCGAGGCCCCTGCCGGCCCACGACCGCCCCGGGGGCGACCGCCCCGGGGGTACCGCCCGAGCCCGGACTACCCGCAGCCACCCCGCCCCGAGACCGCAGCCCCAGCTGTGGCGGACCCGGGGCGGGGCCCTGCCAGGCGGCCAACCGGGGATGAGTGGGCCCTGTTGTCCCCGTGTCCGGTATGTCCGAGATGGCCAGTGTGGGTCCCCGTGTGAACCTGGGAACTCGTCGACGGCTCGGCACGGGAGGGGCGCGTCGTGGTTCCAGGCGTCCGCCGCGGTGTCGCCATCGGTCTGCTGGTCTTCTCCTTCTCGCCGTCCCTGGCCGCCATGGCGGCGCCCGGCGGTCCCGTCCGGGGCGCGGTGCGGACTGCACCGGCCTTCTCCAGGGTCCCGGACCTGGCTGCCGGGGCGGTGATCCGTAAGGCCGTGCCGTCGGTGAAGCAGCAGACCCCCACGGGCGGTGCTGGGTCGGTGAAGCAGCAGGCCTCCGTGGGCGGTGCCGGGTCGGTGAAGCAGCAGGCCTCCGCGGGCGGTGCGGGAGCGCGCGGAGTACGCCCCCGACGGACGGAGGCCCGGGGCGACGGGCCCGGTGGGCCGGGGGTGCCGGGCGCGGAGAACAGCGCCCCCCCGAACCCCGACGCGCCCCCCGCCCCAGCCGCCGACGATCCACAGGACGACGGCCCGAGGACCCGCCCCCAGACCGGCCACCCCCGGACCGGCCGCCCTCAGACCGGCCGAGTGAGGACCAGCCACCCGAAGACGGACGGGGCTCAGTCGAACGGCGTGAAGGGGAACGACGGGAAGACGGACGGGGCAAAGACGGACGGCGGGAAGACGGACGGCTCGAAGACCGACGACGGGAAGGCGAACGGTTCCGGCCCGGACCGTGCGCAGGACGATGTCCCCTCACCGGGCAGCCCCGGGGCTAGCGGCTCTTCCCGGCACGGCCCCACCCGGCACGACCGGGGCCGGGGAGCGCTCTCGCACGGCCGGAGCCCCGGGCGTGGGGCGGCGGAGTCGACGGAGACCGGGCAGGGCGACGGCTCGGGCGGCACGGAGCGCGCCTCGACCGGCCCCGACACGTCCGACGGCCCGGGCGCGGGCAGCTCCGACCGGCGAGGCGAGGGGCGGGACGGTGGGACCGCCGCGGACTCCGGCGCGGACTCCGGCGAGGACGAGGGCGAGGGCGAAGCCCGGGCGGGGCGCGAGCCGGACGCCGCCTATGCACCGGAGGAGGGCGGACCGTATCCCGGACCGCCGGTGACCGGCGGCCCCACCGCCGGTGACAGCCCAGGTTCCCCCGACGGAACGGCGCCCTCCGCTCCTCGAACAGCCGACGGCTCCGGGAGTCTGCGGCCCGGCGGCTCGGCCTCGCCGACGCGTCGGTCCCCCGGGGCGCCCGGCAGCGGAGAGCCGGACCGGCCGTACCAGCCCGGGGACGCCCGCGCCTCGGCCACGCCCTCCGCCTTCGAGGTGCCGGGGCCGGGGCGGTGGACCGGTGTCCTCTCGCCCTCACCGTCCACCGCGGAGCGGCCGCAGACCCCCGGCGTCTCGCAGGCGGCGCCACCGTACGAGGACGAGGACCGGGCAGGTTCCGCCTCCGACGCGGCTCCGGGGTCGACGGCCGGTGTGCACCGGGTGCTGCCGATGGGAGCCGGCCTCGTCCTCACCGGGTTGGGGCTGGCTTTCATCGGGTGGCGGATGCGCCGCTCCTGACCGCCGTTCCTGACCGCCGCCCGGCTCCGCCCGGCCCGCCGCACCGCCCCGCCGCACCGCCCCGCCGCACCGCTGCACCGCCCCCCTCCACACCCCCTCGCGTGCGTTTCCCGGCTCCGGTTGTGGCGCTTTTGCCAGGCACCACCGCGGCGTCCGCAGCTCGTACGAGACAATGTCGGGGTGGCCCGCATCTCCGTTCGGTGGCCGCCGGCAGGTGGTGGCACCCGTGAGCGGTTGAGTCCGGGTCGCGGCCCAGGGCGGGCGGCGGCGACGCGTTCCGTCGTCCGGCGGTCACGGAAGCGAAGGGCGCGTTTTCCTCCCCGTCCGCGGGCGGGGTCCCAGGCAAGGAGAAGGACGACGATGATGCCGACGAACGAACGCTCGCAGGAGAACCCGCAGGTCCTGGTGGTGGGCCCGGACGGGATGGCTCTGGGCGGTGGCGGCTCCCAGGGCGGGGAGGGCGACGAGGAGCCTCGTGAGATCCCGGTGACCGAGATGGTCGAGCAGCCCGCCAAGGTCATGCGCATCGGCAGCATGATCAAGCAGCTGCTGGAGGAGGTGAAGGCGGCACCGCTGGACGAAGCGAGCCGGGCCCGCCTGAAGGACATCCACGCCAGCTCCGTCAAGGAGTTGGAGGACGGACTCGCCCCGGAGCTGGTGGAGGAGCTGGAGAGACTGTCGCTCCCCTTCACCGAGGACTCCGTGCCCACCGACGCGGAGCTGCGCATCGCCCAGGCACAGCTCGTCGGCTGGCTGGAAGGGCTCTTCCACGGCATCCAGACGGCGCTGTTCGCCCAGCAGATGGCTGCGCGGGCCCAGCTGGAGCAGATGCGCCGGGCACTGCCGCCGGGCGTGGTTCCCGGTGGTGACGCCGACGAGCACGGCCCCCAGGGCGGTGCCCGCTCCGGCCCCTACCTCTGACGGGTCGCCGGCAAGGCCGGCTGACCCGGGTCGGGCACCGCGGTTGCTGAGGTTCCGCAGGCCGGTCGCGCACCTGCGCGACCGGCCTGTCCCGTTCCCCGGCCGGGCCGAACGGAACCGGGACGGGTGCCCCCGCCGTCTCAGGGACGGACCGCGGCTCCCGCCTCGGCCCCGGCGACGGCGGTGTCGGCCGCAGGCACGGCCGTGGCGGTGTCAGCCCTCAACCCCGGCGAGGACGTGTCAGCCCTCAACCCCAGCGAGGACGTGTCGGCCTCAGACCCCGTCGGCGACGTGTCGGACCCCGGCACCGGTCAGCCTGTCCTCAGGCGCCCGCTCGCGGCGCGGGAGCAGCAGCGGTGTGGCGAGCAGGAGGATTCCGGCGGCTGCGATCGCGGTGCGCGGGGTGGTGAGGGAGGCCAGCAGGCCCCAGGCTGCGGTGAGGGTGGCGATGGCGGCGCTGCTGCTGACCGACCACGCGGACAGGGTGCGGGCGACCCGGTCGGGGGAGGTGTGGTCGAGCCGGCAGGTCGCCAGCACCGGCTGGAACAGTCCGCAGCAGGTCACCAGGCCGAACTGGAGGACTATGACGAGCACCATCCCCACCGCACCGGGCCGTACGAACGCCAGCCCCAGGGGCCAGAGTGCCCGCAGCGCCCCGGCGACGAGGAGCACCCGGTGCCGGCCGAACCGTGCCGTGAGCGGGTGTGCGAGGCGTGAACCGACGAAACCTCCGACGCAGGGCAGCGCGAAGACCAGCCCGTACTGCCAGGGCGCAAAACCGAGACGGTCCACCAGGAGCACGGCGAGCAGCGGTTCGGAGGCCATGATCAGTCCGTTGACCACGATCCCGTTGAGGAAGAGCGGACGCAGCACGGGGTGGCTGAGGATGTGGCGCCAGCCTTCGACCAGGTCGCCGGCGCGCAGTCGGGGCGTACCAAGCCGCTCCGGGCGCGGCTCCGTACCGCCGACCGCGCGGATGCCCAGCGCGGAGAGGAGGTAGCTGACGGCGTCGGCCAGCACGGTCGTCACCGGGCCGAACAGCCCGATCGCGGCCCCGCCGAGCGGAGGTCCGACCACCGTCGCCGTCCAGGTGGTGGATTCGAACCGGCTGTTCGCGACGAGCAGGTCCTCCGGTGGCACCAGGGCCTTCAGGAACGCGCCGCCGGCCGCCTTGAAGACGATGTCGGCCACGGCGACGAGAACGGAGACGACCAGGAGCTGGGCGAAGCTGAGCCGGCCCAGTGCGAACGCTGCGGGGATGCTCAGCAGGGCCGCGAACCGGATCAGGTCCATGGCCATCATGACCGGCCGCTTGCGGCGGAACTCCACCCACGGGCCGAGCGGCACCGCGAGCACCGCCCCCACGGCCCGTCCCGTCGCCGCCAGCGCCGCCACCCGGGTCGATCCGGAGTGCAGTACGAGGATCGCGATCAGAGGGAGGGCACCGAAGCCGAACCCGGTCCCGTACGCACTGACCGCGTAGGCCCCCCACAGCCACCCGAACCGCCTGCCCAGCGCCCGTCTGCCCACGCTTCCCCCGCACCTCGCGCCGCATCGGACGACCCGGTGCTGACACGGCATCCAAGCAAGGCGCGGCGGCGTGGGCAAACCACCTACAGGCCTGTCAGGACCACGGTCCGTCCCTCACGGACGGCTGCTCGGTGGGGTTGCGGGTCTCCTGCACAACGGTGGCTCGGAACGCTGACCAACCGATGGCGCGCTCGGATCACTCGCTGTTCCCGTTCGCGACGGTGAGCTGAATCGGGTCGTCGGTCTTGGGGTTCCACCACGCGACGGCACTCGGCGACTGGTCGATGACGACGCCCTTGGCGTAGAGGCTGTTGGGCGCCTCCTTGGTGGTGTACTTCCAGTGGACCGCGTTCAGGCAGGCTTTCACTGATTCGATGGTCTTCCCGTGGAAGAAGGGCATCAGGTATTTACCCGGGTTCGCCGCGCTCTCCGCGGCCCCGGTGCACTCGGAAGTGCTGATGCTGTCCCCCGTGACGGAGGGCTTCGACGAGTAGGAGTAGTCGGAGGAGTAGGTCGGCTCCGGGGAGGAGCCTCCGTTGTCGTCCCCGCTCCCGCTGTCGTCCCCCACGCTCAGCCCGATGCCGATGGCCAGGGCGGTGAGGATGACCACGCCGACGATCACCGAGACCACGACGACCGCGGTGTTGCTCTTCCGCGCGCCGCCGCCGCCCACGGGGGCGGGTGTGCCCGAGTAGGGCGGCGGGGTCTGCATCCCCGCGGTGGGGGGCTGCATCCCGGCGTTGAACGGCTGCGGGGTCATCGGCGCCGGCCCGGGGACGGGGCCCGGGGCCGGGGTGGCGTAGGCGGTGGGGGGCGGCGGGGTGTGCGGGCCGGCCATGCCCACCGGTGGCCCGTAGGGGCCCGGCTGCTGGGGCTGGTAGGTCGGCTGGACGGTGGGCGGCGGCGGAGTCGTCGGACTGGCGGTGGGGAAGACGGTGGAGGCCACCGAGGCGCCGCTGGTCCGGGCCCGGGGGCCCTCGCTGATGATCAGCGGGGTGCCGCCGGTCTGGCCGCTGCCCGCCAGGCGCAGGCACTCCTCGCGCATGGCCTCGGCCGTGGGGAACCGCTCCGAGGGGTTCTTCTTCAGCGTCCGGGCGATCAGCGCGTCGACGCCGGCCGGCAGCGAGCGGTTGATGCTGGAGGGGACCGGCGGCTCCTCCTGGACGTGGGCGTAGGCGATGGCCAGCGGCGAGTCGGCGTCGAACGGCAGCTGCCCAGTCACCAGTTCGAAGAGCATGATGCCCACCGAGTACAGGTCGGAGCGGGCGTCCACGCCGCGCCCCAGGGCCTGCTCGGGGGAGAGGTACTGCGGGGTGCCGACGACCATGCCGGTCTGTGTCATCGACGTCACGCCGGACTGCATGGCACGGGCGATGCCGAAGTCCATGACCTTGACCACGCCACGCTTGGTGATCATGACGTTGCCGGGCTTGATGTCGCGGTGGACCAGGCCCATCTCGTGGCTGACGTCCAGGGCCGCGAGGACGTCCGCGGTGATCTTGAGGGCCTTCTCGGCGGGCATCGCGCCGTGCTGGGCGATGTCGGTGTCCAGCGTGGTGCGCAGCGGGTCGCCGGCGACGTACTCCATGACGATGTACGGCACCATGCCGCCGTCGAGCTCGTCCTCGCCGGAGTCGTAGACCGAGACGATGTTGGTGTGCGTGAGCTTGGCGACGGACTGCGCCTCGCGGCGGAAGCGCTCCCGGAAGGCGGCCTCGCGGCCGAGCTCGGTGTGCAGCGTCTTGATCGCCACCTCACGGTCCAGGACCGTGTCGTAGGCGAGGTGGACCGCGGCCATGCCGCCCGCGCCGAGCAGGTCGCGCAGCTGGTAGCGCCCCCTGCCGACCGAGCGGCCCTCGTAGGTGCCCTGAGCGCCGTCCTGGCTCATCGTCCCGCGTCCCCCCCGGCGCTCGTCCTGCGGCGCGCACGTGCGTTGAGTACTGCTCTGCCGTGACCGTCGTCGTCGCGGCCCGGTCTCCTGCTCCCTGCGGAGGCGGACCGTCGTGGCCGGCGTGCGGCTGCGGTCAGGCCCGCGGGTGCACCTGGTGGCTGTGTGTGGCGGGCCCGCGGGGGCGTCGCGCGCCCGGCTCCATTCGGTCTGGATCTCCGAGGCAAGTCTGCCCGAGGGCGGTGACACGTCAAGCCGTGTGCCCGTTCCGTGACCAGATGTGCAAGATCTGGTCACTGCGGACACTGCGGGACGAGACCGCGGCCGACCGGGCCCGCGGCCGGGCCCCGTGCGGGGTCAGGGCCGCGCCGCGGTCCGGGGGGCAGTCCCTCTTCCGTCCCCCTGTCTCCGCTTTTCGGAGCATTTCCCCGAACTTGCGACACTGGGACGCAGCCCGCGGTTCCCGGCTCCTTCGCGGCGGACCGCGCCGTACCCGGGAGCCTGTAGCGTGCTCTACCGAAGACCGAGACGTACCACCGCGTGACGGCCTCCCCGGCACGCGACGAATGACGGCGAGGACCGATGGCACAGACGCAGAGCCCCCAGGGCCCGTCCGAACCAGAGTCCGCCGGCTCCTCCGTTCCGGACGTTCCGGAGACCTGGGGAAACGGCGGCCTGGTCGGCGACGGACGCTACCGGCTCACGCGCCGGCTCGGACGCGGTGGCATGGCGGAGGTCTTCGCCGCCGAGGACGTGCGGCTGGGCCGCACGGTCGCCGTCAAGCTGCTCCGCTCCGACCTCGCCGAGGACCCGGTCTCCAAGGCGCGCTTCACGCGCGAGGCGCAGTCGGTCGCCGGCCTGAACCACCACGCGGTCGTCGCGGTCTACGACTCGGGTGAGGACGTCCTCGCCGGCAACACCGTGCCGTACATCGTCATGGAGCTGGTCGAGGGCAACACCATCCGCGACCTGCTGCTGAACGCCGAGGCACCGCCGGCCGACCAGGCGCTGATCATCGTCTCGGGCGTCCTGGAGGCGCTGGCCTACAGCCACCAGCACGGCATCGTCCACCGCGACATCAAGCCCGCCAACGTGATCATCACGGGGAACGGCGCGGTCAAGGTGATGGACTTCGGCATCGCGCGGGCGCTGCACGGCGCCCAGTCCACGATGACGCAGACCGGCATGGTCATGGGCACCCCCCAGTACCTCTCGCCCGAGCAGGCCCTCGGCAAGACCGTCGACACCCGCTCCGACCTGTACGCCACCGGCTGCCTGCTCTACGAGCTGCTGACGCTGCGCCCGCCCTTCACCGGCGAGAGCCCGCTGTCGGTGGTCTACCAGCACGTCCAGGACAACCCGGTGCCGCCCTCGCAGGTGTCCGACGCGGTGCCGCCGGAGCTGGACGGCCTGGTGCTGCGCGCGCTGGCCAAGGACCCGGACGACCGGTTCCAGAGCGCCGAGGAGATGCGCAACCTCGTCCAGTACTCCCTCCAGATGCTGCACGAGCAGGGCGGGCACACCGGGACCTGGAACACCGGCTACGTGGCGGCGGAGGCCGCGGCCACCCCGCCGGCGGGCATCGCCGGGACGAGGGCGATGCCCTACGGCGGCGGCGGGCACACCACCGCGCAGCCGATCCTGCCGCAGCGGGGCGACGACGACGGCGGCTACCCGGGCGCCAGTCCGTCGCCCGGCCGCGGGGGGCGCGGCAAGTGGTGGATCATCGCCGCGCTGCTGGTGATCGCCGCCACCGTCGGAGTGGCCCTGGCCCTGAACAAGGACCACGGCAGCGGGCAGACCCCGCAGCCGCACACCTCCAGCTCCCACTCCGCCACCAAGCCCTCCGACGACCAGACGGACGAGACGCCGAGCGAGGATCCGACGGACCAGGGCAGCTACGGCGGCGGCTGGGGCGAGGAGAACGGCAGCCCGAGCGGTGAGGCCTCGCCGAGCACCAGCCCCTCGCCCTCGCAGAGCGACGAGAGCGACGGCCCTTCGGACAAACCGACCGGTCCGACCGGGGAGCCCACCGGCGGCTCGTCCGACCCCACGGGGCAGCCGACGGGTGACACCGGTGGCGAGGACGACGGCGGCGACGGCGGCCAGCCCAGCGGCGGCGCCTCGCCCCCCGCACAGAACAGCAACGGCGGCATCGTCCAGTAGGCCGCACCGCCCGCGAGACCCCCGCGACGGGCCCGGCGCCCCGGACACCCTCCGGTGCCGGGCCCGTCGCATGCCCGGGTCCGGTGACCTCCCGGTGTCCGGCACCAGCCCTGCCCGCACCTCCCCCGCCCGCCTCGCCCGTGCCCCTTCACCCGCAGAACGCCTCCCGCACGGCCTCGTAGTGCCCGGTCCACCAGACGGCGAGCGCGGCGACGGCGGGGAAGAGCGGGTCGGCCCGCCGGTCGCCGTGGCGGTAGCGCCACTGGAGTGTCCAGAAGTCGTTGAGCCGCTCCCACCAGACCCGGTGGACGGCCTCGGCCACCTCGTCCGGGTCAGCTCCGGCGGCGTCGCGGTACGCGGTGGCGTAGCGGCGCACCCGCGGGAGGTCCAGGGTGCCGCAGGGGCGGACGAAGAAGATGGCCGCGGCCCGTACCGCCTCCTCGGCCCGGGGGGCGACGCCCAGCCGGTCCCAGTCGACGATCGCGGCGGGCTCACCCTTGCGGTAGAGGAGGTTCAGCGGGTGGAAGTCTCCGTGGACCCAGCTCGTGACCGGCGCGGCGGGTGGGCCGGGGCGCCGGTGGCGGTGGGCCTCCAGCAGGGTGCGGCGTTCGGTGAGCCGGTGCTCGGCCAGCTCGTCGAAGCCGTCCCGGGGGCGGGCCCGGCGTACCAGGTGGAGCAGGGCGTCGATCTCGCGCCGGGTGTGCCGCGGGTCGGCGCAGGGGGGCGGGGCCGTCGCGACGGCGGTCGCCGTCGCCTCGCCCGGTTCGCAGGCCATGGCCTCGTCGAGCGCGGTGTGGACCCGGCCCAGGAGCGCGCCGAGCCGGTGGCACTGGGCGGGGGAGAGGTCGGCGCCCGCGAGGTGCCGGCCTGCCACCCAGGGGTGCAGGGCGTAGCAGGCACCGGCCACCACGGTGACGGTCCGGCCGTCGGCGGAGGTGAGCGGGGGTGCGACGGGCAGCCCGAGCAGGTGCAGGCGGTGGGTGGCGCGGTGCTGGCGGTGGAGGGTGGGGCCGTCGCCGTCGAGGTGGTGTTTGAGGAAGTACCTGCCGCGGGTGGTGGTCAGGCACCAACCACGGTTGAGCAGGCCCTCGGCGATCGAGGTGCAGGTCAGGGGCTCCCCCAGCCGCGGATGGTGGCGCAGCAGCGCGTCGAGCAGGGGTGCACGCTCCGGCGCGGGCGGCGGTGAGGGGGCGTGCGTCACCGCACGGCTGTCGGACGGGCACGGCACGCTTGGGATCGTAGAGGTGCGGGGGGTAAGGGGAGGCCCGGGAGGCAGCCCGACGGCGAGCGGCAGCGGCCGGAAGCGGAGCGGTTTCCTCCGCCCTCACCGCCGCACGCGGTGGGCGGGCGGCGGTCACGGACTCTTCCCGTCCCCCGCATCGGCCCTATAACGTGCCGGTGTCCCAGACCCTTGCGAGGCTGTGACCAGCAGGTGTTCCCGCCCCCCGCCAACTACTCGGAAATCCAAGCAAAATCCCAGGTCAGAGTTGGTTTTGCTGGAGCGACGGCAGTGGGTAACGTGCAACTGCAGGCCGGTCCCTGGGGCTCTTGGTTCCACCCGGATTCGCCAGCGTTCGCACCCACCCCGTGCGCCGTACCGAACCGGGCGAGCCCGCAACACGGCCACCGGTGGACCCCGGGGGCCGTACAGACGGAGGAGCAGCACGTGACCGTGGAGAGCACTGCCGCGCGGAAGACACCGCGACGCGGCGGCAAGCGCGCCGCAGCGAAGGGGTCGGCCCCGACCCCGGCGGCGGCCCAGGAGCAGGACCAGCTCGTCCAACTGCTGACCCCGCAGGGGCAGCGCGTCGAGCACCCGGAGTACAGCGTCGACCTGAGCCCCGCGGAGCTGCGCGGCCTGTACCGCGACATGGTGCTCACCCGGAAGTTCGACGGGGAGGCCACCACCCTGCAGCGCCAGGGCGAGCTCGGACTGTGGGCCTCGCTGCTGGGCCAGGAGGCGGCGCAGATCGGCTCCGGCCGGGCGCTGCACGATCAGGACTACGTCTTCCCCACCTACCGCGAGCACGGCGTCGCCTGGTGCCGCGGGGTGGACCCGACCAACCTGCTCGGCATGTTCCGCGGCGTGAACCACGGCGGCTGGGACCCCAACAGCAACAACTTCCACCTGTACACCATCGTGATCGGCTCGCAGACGCTGCACGCGACCGGCTACGCGATGGGCCTGCAGAAGGACAACGCGGACGCGGCCGTGATCGCCTACTTCGGCGACGGCGCCTCCAGCCAGGGCGACGTGGCGGAGTCCTTCACCTTCGCCGCGGTCTACAACGCGCCGGTGGTCTTCTTCTGCCAGAACAACCAGTGGGCGATCTCCGAGCCCACCGAGAAGCAGACCCGCGTCCCGCTCTACCAGCGGGCCCAGGGCTACGGCTTCCCCGGCGTGCGGGTCGACGGCAACGACGTGCTGGCCTGCCTCGCGGTGACGAAGGCGGCCCTGGAGCGGGCCCGGGCCGGCCAGGGCCCGATGCTGGTGGAGGCCTTCACCTACCGGATGGGCGCCCACACCACCTCCGACGACCCCTCGCGCTACCGCAGCCAGGAGGAGCAGGACGACTGGGCCGCCAAGGACCCCATCGCCCGCCTCAAGACCTACCTGCTGGCCGAGGGCGCCGTGGACGACGCCTTCCTCGCGGCGGTGGACGAGGAGGCCGAGGCGCTCGGCAGGCGGGTGCGCGAGGCGGTGCGCTCGATGCCCGACCCCGACGACATGGCGATCTTCGACAACGTGTACGCCGACGGGCACGCGCTGGTCGACGAGGAACGTGCACAGTTCGCCGCGTACCAGGCGTCCTTCGCCGACGCGGACTCCGCGGAGGTGAAGTGATCATGGCGGTCCTGGAGAAGACCACGATCGCGAAGGCGATCAACGCGTCCCTGCGGGCCTCCCTGGAGGCCGACCCGAAGGTCCTGGTCATGGGTGAGGACGTCGGCAAGCTCGGCGGCGTCTTCCGGGTCACCGACGGCCTGCAGAAGGACTTCGGCGAGGACCGGGTCATCGACACCCCGCTCGCCGAGTCCGGCATCGTCGGCACCGCCATCGGCTTGGCCCTGCGCGGCTACCGACCGGTGGTGGAGATCCAGTTCGACGGCTTCGTCTTCCCCGCGTACGACCAGATCGTCACGCAGCTCGCCAAGATGCACGCCCGCTCGCTCGGCACGGTCAAGCTGCCGGTCGTCATCCGCATCCCCTACGGCGGCGGCATCGGCGCGGTCGAGCACCACAGCGAGTCGCCGGAGGCGCTGTTCGCGCACGTCCCCGGCCTGAAGTGCGTCTCGCCCGCCAACCCCGAGGACGCCTACTGGATGCTCCAGCAGGCCATCTCCGGCGACGACCCGGTCATCTACTTCGAGCCCAAGCGCCGCTACCACGACAAGGGCCGCGTCGACACCGAGGCGATCCCCGCCCCGCTGCACGCCGCGAAGGTGGCGCGCGCCGGCACCGACCTCACCCTGGTGGCGTACGGCCCCATGGTGAAGACCTGCCTGGACGTCGCGAAGGTCGCCGAGGAGGAGGGGCGCTCGCTGGAGGTCCTGGACCTCCGCTCGATCTCGCCGCTGGACTTCGACGCGATCCAGGCCTCGGTGGAGCGCACCCGCCGCCTGGTCGTCGTCCACGAGGCGCCGGTCTTCCTCGGCTCGGGCGCGGAGATCGCCGCCCGCATCACCGAGCGCTGCTTCTACCACCTGGAGGCGCCCGTCCTGCGGGTCGGCGGCTTCCACAGCCCCTACCCGCCGTCACGGCTGGAGGACGAGTACCTGCCCGGGCTGGACCGGGTACTCGACGCAGTCGACCGCGCGCTGGCGTACTAGAGGGGGCTGAGAGAGTCATGACCATGACCGCGAGCACACAGGGCGCCCAGCGCGTCCGCGAGTTCAGGATGCCGGACGTCGGCGAGGGCCTCACCGAGGCGGAGATCCTCAAGTGGCACGTCGCCTCCGGCGACACCGTCACCGACGGCCAGATCGTCTGCGAGGTCGAGACCGCCAAGGCCGCCGTGGAGCTGCCCATCCCCTTCGACGGGGTGGTGCGCGACATCCGCTTCGACGAGGGCACCACGGTGGACGTCGGCACGGTGATCATCTCGGTGGACACCCGGCCCGGGGACGGGGACGAGGCAACCGCGGCTCCGGCCCCGGCCGCCGCCGAGGCCGGAGCCGAGGACGAGGACGCCGAGCCGCAGGGCCGCCAGGCCGTCCTGGTGGGCTACGGCGCCGCGCCCTCCTCCACCCGGCGCCGCCCGCGCCGTCAGCAGGCCGCGGGCGCCGGTTCGGCGGCCGTGCAGGCCGAGCTGAACGGCTCCCCGGACGCCCCGAAGGCCCCCGTGGCGCCCCCGGCGCCCGCCGTCGAGGCGCCCGCCCCGCAGGTCCCGGCGCCGGCCGCGCCTCCGGTCCAGGCGACCGGGGCCACCGGGGTACGGCCGCTGGCCAAGCCCCCGGTGCGCAAGCTGGCCAAGGACCTGGGCGTCGACCTGGCGTCCGTGGTGCCGACCGGCGCCGAGGGCGTCGTCACCCGCGAGGACGTCCACGCCGCCGCCCAGGCGCTGCGGGAGCCGGCACAGGCACCCGCGGCCGAGGCCGCCGCGTCCGGGCCGGGCACCGCCGCACCGCAGGGGGACCTCCTCGCCGCCCGGGAGACCCGGGTCCCGGTGAAGGGGGTCCGCAAGGCCACCGCGCAGGCCATGGTGGCGAGCGCCTTCACCGCCCCGCACGTCACGGAGTTCGTCACCGTGGACGTGACGCGGACGATGAAGCTGGTCCAGGAGCTCAAGCAGGACCCGGACATGGCGGGGCTGCGCGTCAACCCGCTGTTGCTGGTGGCCCGGGCCCTGCTGGTCGCGATCCGCCGCAACCCGGAGATCAACGCGGCCTGGGACGAGGAGAACCAGGAGATCGTCCGCAAGGACTACGTCAACCTGGGCATCGCCGCGGCCACGCCCCGCGGCCTGGTCGTCCCCAACATCAAGGACGCCGGCACCCTGACCCTGCCGCGGCTGGCGGCGGCCCTGGGCGACCTGGTGACGACGGCCCGCGAGGGGCGGACCGCCCCCGGCGACATGTCGGGCGGCACCGTCACCATCACCAACGTCGGCGTCTTCGGCGTCGACACCGGCACGCCCATCCTGAACCCGGGCGAGTCGGCGATCCTGGCCTTCGGCGCGGTCAAGCTGCAGCCCTGGGTCCACAAGGGCAAGGTCAAGCCGCGCCAGGTGACCACTCTGGCGCTCTCCTTCGACCACCGGCTGGTCGACGGCGAGCTGGGCTCGAAGGTCCTCGCCGACATCGCCGCGGTTCTGGAGCAGCCCAAGCGCCTCATCACCTGGGTGTGACAACCGCTGGACGTGAGAGCCCGCCCCCGGAAGGCCCCCCTTCCGGGGGCGGGGTCGTTCCGGTACCGGACGGCCTCCGTCCCCGCAGCGCGACGGCCCCGCGGCCCCCCGGGCCGACCGGGCCACTGTTGGATGGAGGCATGTCCGCAGCGAACGCCTCCCCCGAAACCACCCCCGACGCCGGTGGTGCCCCCGATCCCGCCCCCGCGCCTCAGCAGGCCACCGCGCCGCCCACCGCTCCCCTGCACTCGGTGGCCTGGCTCCACGTCCGTGCGGGCCGCCTGCTGAGCGTGCGCACCCGTGGCCGGGACGTCTTCTACCTGCCCGGCGGCAAGTACGAGGCCGGGGAGAGCGCCCCCGAGGCCCTCAGCCGCGAGCTGAGCGAGGAGCTCGGCCTCGTAGTCGACCCCGCCGACCTGGTCGAACGGTTCACGATCCACGACGTGGCGCACGGCCAGAACGGCCGGCCGCTGCGCATGACCTGCTTCGAGGGCGGCCCCGAGGACGTGTCCCCCGTCGTCGGCCGGGAGATCGCCGAGTACGCGTGGCTCGGCCCGGCCGACCGGGCCCGCTGCGCCCCCGCGGGCCGACAGGCCATCGAGCGGCTGGTGGCGGAAGGGCTCCTGGCGGTGGCGGACTGACCACGGTCCCGCCCCGGTCGCGTCCGGCCCGGTCCGTGGGGACTGCCCCACCGGCGGTCGGCTTGTCGGCTCCTCGTACCGGTCGCGGGTGTGCGGGGCGACCGGGCCCGTCATCCGTGACGTCCTGCTGCGCCGCGTGGGTGAAACACGCCGCGTACAGGTCTCAGGTGACAGACGGAAAAGCCTATTGACGGGTTTCTTGGGTGGGCGACCACCCGGGATGCGACCGCATTCCGGGCCGACCAGCCCGTCCAAGGAGCCCACCATGACGTCGTCCGTCCTGGAGCGGTCCCGCAGGTACGCCGCCCCCCTCGTTGCGGTGCTTGTGGCGCTGCTGTGCGCACTGGGCCTCGGCGGCACCGCCACCGCAGCACCGCACCGCGCGGGCCCCTCGGTCGACTGGTCACGTGTCGCGGACTGCGAGAGCAGCGGCCGGTGGGACATCAACACCGGCAACGGTTACTACGGCGGCCTCCAGATGGACCGGCAGACCTGGAAGGCCTACGGCGGCCACCAGTACGCTCCCCGCGCCGACCTCGCCACCCCGGCCGAGCAGATCGCGGTTGCCAACCGCATCGCCGCCGACCGGGGGGTCAGCGCCTGGCCCAACTGCGGACGGCTGGGACTCACGGGCTCGGACACAAGCAGTGGTCAGCCCTCGGTGCACGCCCCGCGCCCCCAGGCGCCGGCCGCCCCGCTGACCTCCGCCACCGACTCCTCCGGTGCCGGTTCCACCGTGGACTCCGAGCCGCCCTCGGCCTCGACCCGGGCCGCCGTCCCCTCCCGCTCGCTGCCCGCCCCGCAGAACCGCGCTGCCCAGGCCCACCGCAACGGGGACTACGTCGTGCAGCCCGGCGACTGCCTGTCGGTGATCGCCGAGCGGATGCACGTCAAGGGCGGTACGGCCGCACTCGTCGCCCTCAACCAGAGCAAGCTCCCCCAGGGCCCCGACCACATCTGGCCGGGACAGCACCTGCGACTGCACGCCTGAGGGCCCACCGGCCATCCCCCACTCACCACCTGAGGTCTCCCTTCCCGGGGCCGCCACCCGAGGCCCCCAGCGAAGCCACCCAGGACCTTCGCCGGAAGCCCTCCTCCCCAGAAGCCACCCGAATTCCAGAACCACCCGAAGTCCAGAACCACCCGACGTCCCAGAACCCGTCCGACGTCCCCCTCCGACTCCGGACGCCGACCGGCCTTCTCCGGCTTTCACCCGGCTTCCCCTCCGGACTCCCCCTCTCCCGGCCAGACAACGGCTGAGAGGACTCGCCTGCGGTGCCAGCGGTGACAGCGTTGCAGCGGTGACAGCGGTGACAGCGGTGCCAGCGTGACAGCGATGCCAGCGGTGACAGCGGTGACAGCGGTGGCAGCCGACGGTACGGGGGTGGTGCGCCGGGGGTGTGTGCGTCGCGGGTGCGACCTCTGCGCGGGCGGGTGAACCGGCAGCACCATCCGTCATACGGACTACCGGTGGTACGAAGAGCTGTTGTATCTATCCTGTACGCATGTCCACTCCCGCCACCTCCGCCGCCGCGCCCGTGGCACCGGTCAAACCGCCGCCCGCAGCCGAACGCGTCTACGCCCACGTCAAACAGGCCCTGCTCGACCGCCGGTACGAGGGCGGCATGCTGCTCACCGAAGGTGAGCTCGCCACCGCGGTGGGGGTCTCCCGGACACCCGTGCGCGAGGCACTGCTCCGGCTGGAGGTCGAGGGCCTCATCAAGCTGTACCCGAAGAAGGGCGCCATGGTCCTGCCGGTCTCCGCGCAGGAGATCGCCGACGTGGTCGACACGCGCCTGCTGGTGGAGGAGCACGCCGCGCGAAGGGCCGTACCCGCTGCCGAGTCGCTCCTGACGGAACTCGAAGCACGGCTCACCGAGATGCGGGACCACTCGGAGGCCGGCGACCTGGCCGCGGTGTCCGTCGCGGACCGTCACTTCCACGCCGCCCTCGTCCGCAGTGCGGGCAACCGCATCCTTGACCGCCTCTACGAGCAGCTGCGCGACCGGCAGCTCCGGATGGGGATCGCCGTGATGCACGCCCATCCCGACCGGATCGCCAAGAACATCACCGAGCACGGCGAGATCCTCCAGGCACTGCGGGACGGTGACGCGGAAGCCGCCGTGGACGCCGTCCACCGGCACGTGAGCTGGGTGCGTCATCTCGCCCGGGGGGAGGACCGATGAGCAACACCAGCACGACGCCGCCGTGCAGCCTGCCCGGTGACCCACCCGGTGGGCGCCGCGCGGTAGCGGTCTGGGGCATCGGCGTCGCCGTCTACTTCGTCGCCATCACCTACCGCACCAGCCTGGGGGTCGCCGGCCTCGACGCCGCCGCACGCTTCCACATCAACGCCTCGGCGCTGTCGACCTTCTCCATACTCCAGCTCCTGGTGTACGCGGGCATGCAGATACCCGTGGGCCTGCTGGTGGACCGCCTCGGCACCAAGCGGGTCCTGGTTCTCGGCATCGTGCTCTACACGGTGGGCCAGTTCGGCTTCGCCCTCGCCGCCTCCTACCCCGCCGCCCTCGTCTCGCGGGCCCTGCTCGGCTGCGGTGACGCGATGACGTTCATCAGCGTGCTGCGCCTGGGGTCACGCTGGTTCCCCGCACGGCGCGGCCCGATGGTCGCCCAGGTCGCCGCCTTGATCGGCATGGCGGGCAACCTCGTCTCCACGCTCGTACTGGCGCGCCTGCTGCACCAGTTGGGGTGGACCACCACCTTCGCGGGCAGTGCGGTCGGCGGACTGCTGGTCCTGGCCCTGGTGTTGCTCTTCCTCAAGGACCACCCGGAGGGGTACGCGCCGGCACCGGTCGAGCGCGCCACCCACGAGAAGGGTTACGTGCGCGGCCAGATCCTCGCCACCTGGCGGGAGCCGGGCTCCAGGATGGGGATGTGGGTGCACTTCACCACGCAGTTCCCGGCCATGGTGTTCCTGCTGCTCTGGGGCATGCCGTTCCTGGTGGAGTCCGAGGGCCTCTCCCGGGGCACGGCAGGCGAGTTGCTGACACTGATCGTGGTGTCCAACATGGTCGTAGGGCTCGTCTACGGCCAGGTCATCGCCCGCCACCACGCCGCCCGCACTCCGCTGGTGCTCGGCACCGTCGGCGCCACGGCGTTGATGTGGGCGATCGTGCTGGCCTGGCCCGGGGCGCACGCACCGATGTCCGTGCTGGTGGCGATGTGCGTGGTCCTCGGCGCCTGCGGTCCCGCCTCCATGATCGGCTTCGACTACGCCCGGCCGGCCAACCCTCCGGAGCGCCAGGGCACCGCCTCGGGCATCGTCAACATGGGCGGGTTCACCGCGTCGATGACGACGCTCCTCGCGGTGGGCCTCCTCCTCGACGCCACCGGCGACAACTACCACCTGGCGTTCCTCGTGGTGTTCGTGCTCCAGGCACTCGGCGTCGGCCAGGTCCTGCGGCTGCGCCCGCAGGCCGCCCGCCGCGAGCGGGAGCGGATCGTGGCCAGCCGCGTGGAGACCGTGCACGTGCCCGCCTGAACGCCCGGCGCCGGCGCGGAGGTTGCTCCTCCGCGCCGGCCCGGCACACCGCCCCGCGACCGTCCTCCGCGCCTCCGCCCGGCCGGGCGGGCGCGGGACGGGCCGTCACGGCGTGACGGCGAAGTTCTCCAGGATCGCGGCGCAGAGGGCCTCGTCACCGTCGCACTTGACCTGGTCGGTCACCGCGGCTGCACGCACCCGCCCCGCCGCCAGACGCCCGTAGGTCTCCCAGTCGGTGGTGATGGTGGCCAGCGGGCCGAGGGAGACGCTGCCGTCGATGGTGCCGTTTCCCTGCTCGTCCACGCGCACGGTGCGCATGAACTCCACCGGGCCGCTCACGTCGAAGACGACTGCCGAACCGGCCGGTGCACCGGCGTCCTTGGCGACGACCTTGGGCAGGCCGCGCAGGAAGGTGTCCCGTGCCACGTAGGCACCGGGGGAGTCGAGGCTGCCGGGCTTGCCCAACGCCCGGCGAAGGTCCTGTTCGTGCACCCACACGTCGAAGGCGCGCAGCCACAGCGCCTCCTCAAGCGTCCGCTCCCCGATGGGGCTGCGCACCACGGCGTCCGGCGCGCGCTTCTCCTCACGCAGCTGACGGGACCGGCGGATGACGGTGTACTCCAGCTCGGCCAGCATCTCGGGGGCGGTGTGGTGCCGGCGGACGTCGACCTGCACCTCCATGTAGCGGGCGAACTCGCTGCGGACGTGGTAGAGGTCGCGGGGCAGGCTGTGTATGGGCCGCGGGTCGCCGAGCGCCTCGCACTCCAACCCGATGATGTGGGAGACGACATCGCGTATGGACCACCCGGGGCAGTCCGTTGCCCGGTTCCACTCCGGCTCGGCAAGCGGTGTCACCAACTCGGTGACCGCCTCGATGGAGTGGGTCCAGGCGTCGATGGAGGACTGGAGGCTTGGGTGGACGGTCACGGGACCCCTCGGACGGTTCGTACGCGGGCTGCTTCTGTGCAGTTAAGTTACGCTCCGCACGGGCACCCCGGCAGTGCTTTCGGACGACCATCGTAGGCAGTTCCGCGCAGGAGCCGGGCACCAGGCGGTCGGGCGGTGGTAGTGTGCGCGCCTTTCCCGGCCGGGCCGGGCCGGCGGGCGACGGCCCGCGGGCCGCGGCCGGCCCACCGGGGAGGGGTGGAAGCGAACCCCCGGACGCGGCAGCGGAGTCGGCGCCCGCGCGGGCCGCGACCGCAGGTCCGCAGCCGCCCGCGGTCGTCCGCCGCCCCCGTGGTGAGCCGGGGGTGCCCGCCCGGTCAGTCGTCCTCGTGCTCCCGTTCGGCGAGCCGGATCACGCAGACCGCGACGGCGATCAGCAGTGAGGGATCGGCGTCCTCCCGGACCACGTTGACCCCGTAGGCGTCCCGCAGGCTCAGCCAGCGGCGGGAGATCTCGGCGAGCAGCTCCCCGTCGTACTCGACCGCGAACTCCCGGTCCAGGACGGAGCCGCTGACGTCCAGCTCGGTGCCGTCGACCAGCTCCACGCGGTAGTGGTTGCGCAGCAGCGAGAGCCGCTTGCGGCGGATGGTCGCCAGTTCCTCCCCGCCGCGTTCGATGACCATGGTGTCGCGCAGCGCGAACCACTTCTTGTGGATGGTGATCAGGACGCGGCCGTCGGCGTCCTTCATCTCGAAGGTCTCGCGCAGCCGCAGCGCCTTGCCGTCCACGAGGTAGACGTGGCGGCCGTGTTCGTCGTCGATCCAGTAGTCGTCGCCGATGCCGAAGATGCGGTCGTGTACCTGGAATCTCATGCCCGGATACTGCCCCCATCCGGCCGCGACGTGCGTCCGGCGCAGCGGATCACCGCGAAGTGTCCCCGGTCCGTCCACGCCGTGGTGACGCGGACGGGCCTGTCCGGGCGCCCGCGGGGCCCGGCCGTGGGGCGACGCGGCCCCCGCCCGGCCGGGCCCGTACGCACCGGCCCCACTCGGCTCGATGCGGCTCAGCTCAGGGCGGCGAGCACCTCGCGGGAGAAGGCGGTGATGTCCTCGGCGCGGCCGTCCCGCACCTTCGCCGCCCACTCGGGGTCGGCCAGCAGTCCGCGGCCGATGGCGACCAGGTCGAACTCGTCCCGCTCCAGGCGCTCCAGCAGCGGTGCGATGTCGGAGCGCGAGGAGGGGTGGCCGGCGAAGGAGGAGGTGAAGGTGTTGTCCAGGCCGACCGAACCGACGGTGATGGTCGGCTTGGCGGTGAGCTTCTTGACCCAGCCGGCGAGGTTGAGGTCGGTGTCGCCCTCGAACTCCGGCAGCCAGTACCGGCGCGTGGAGGCGTGGAAGACGTCCACCCCCGCGTCGACCAGCGGGGTGAGCAGGGCGTCGAGCTCCTGCGGGGTCTGCGCCAGCTTCGCCTGGTAGTCGCTCTGCTTCCACTGCGAGAGCCGCAGCACCACCGGGAAGGACGGCGAGACCTTCTCCCGCACGGCCGCGACGATCTCGGCGAGGAAGCGGGTGCGGGCCACCAGGTCGCCGCCGTAGGAGTCGGTGCGCCGGTTGGTCACGCTCCACAGGAACTGGTCGAGCAGGTAGCCGTGGGCGCCGTGCAGCTCCACACCGTCGAAGCCGCGCTGCTGGGCCTCGGCCGCGGCGGTGGCGAAGGCCGCGATGATCTCGTCGAGGTCGGCACCGGTCAGGGTGGAGCGCTCGTCACCCAGCGGGGTGCCGTCCAGCGCCAGCCCCGACGGGCCGACGACGGGTGCCTCCACCACGGGCGGGGCGCCGGCGGCGCGGGCGGCGCCCACGTGCCACAGCTGCGGCATGATGCGCCCGCCCGCGGCGTGCACGGCGCGCACCACGTTCTCCCAGCCGGCGAGCGCGTCCTCGCCGTGGAACCGGGGCACGCGGTCGCTGGTGCCGGCCGAGGCGTGGTCCACGTAGGTGCCCTCGGTGATGATCAGCCCGGTGCCGCCGGCGGCGCGGCGGGCGTAGTACTCCGCGACGTCCTGACCGGGTACGCCACCGGGGGAGAACTCGCGGGTCATCGGCGCCATCACGACCCGGTTGGGGAGCTCGAGCTCACCGATGGAGAAGGGGCGGAAGAGCGGCTGCACGGCGACGGGTTCGGCAGGTGTGGCGGTGGTCACGGGGGACTCCTCGGGTCGGGATGCCCTTGGCAACGCCGCGACGTGCCCCCGCTATTTCGCGCAGCGGGCCCCGGCCGCGGTTTCGTGGCGGAGGTCACGGGGCGGGCGGGGGACGCAGGGATGGCACCCTTGAAAGATGAACGATCCCGCGCCCACCCCCGCGCCCGCGTCCCCGCGCCGTACCCGTGTCCGTGCCCCCGAGCTGATCGGCAAGGGCGGCTGGCTGAACACCGGGGGTAAGAACCTCACCCTGTCCGACCTGCGTGGACGCGTGGTCCTGCTCGACTTCTGGACCTTCTGCTGCGTGAACTGCCTGCACGTCCTGGACGAGCTGCGGGAGCTGGAGGAGCGGCACAGCGACACGGTGGTGACCGTCGGGGTCCACTCGCCGAAGTTCGTGCACGAGGCGGAGCACCAGGCCGTGGTGGACGCGGTGGAGCGGTACGGCGTCGAGCACCCGGTGCTGGACGACCCGGAGCTGGCCACCTGGAAGGCGTACGCGGTCCGGGCCTGGCCGACGCTGGTCGTGATCGACCCCGAGGGGTACGTCGTCGCCCAGCACGCGGGTGAGGGGCACGCCCACGCCATCGAGGCGCTCGTCGCCGAGCTGGAGGCGGAGCACGAGGCCAAGGGCACGCTGCGGCGCGGCGACGGCCCGTACGTGCCGCCGGAGCCGGTCGCCACCGACCTGCGTTTCCCCGGCAAGGCCCTGCGGCTGCCCGGCGGCAACCTCCTGGTCTCGGACACCACCCGCCACCAGCTCGTGGAGCTCGCGGCGGACGGCGAGAGCGTGGTGCGGCGGATCGGGGACGGCGGGCGGGGGTTCGTCGACGGCCCCGCCGCAACCGCCCGCTTCCAGGAGCCGCAGGGCCTCGCGCTGCTCCCGGCCGAGGAGGGCGGTGCGGCGCGGACCGTGGTCGTCGCGGACACCGTCAACCACGCGCTGCGCACCTACGACCTGGTCACTGGTGAGGTCGCGACGGTGGCGGGCACCGGCCGGCAGTGGTGGCAGGGCTCCCCGACGACGGGCGCCGCCCGCGAGGTCGACCTCTCCTCCCCCTGGGACGTCGCGGTCTTCGAGGACCGCGTCTGGATCGCCATGGCCGGTGTCCACCAGCTGTGGACCTGGGACCCGGACCTCGGCACCGTCGCCGTCGCGGCGGGCACCACCAACGAGGGGCTGGTAGACGGCCCGGCCGACGAGGCGTGGTTCGCGCAGCCCTCGGGGCTCGCCGCCGCCGGGGACCGGCTGTGGGTCGCCGACTCCGAGACCAGCGCGGTGCGCTGGATCGACCGCCGGCCCGAGCGGGAGACCGGCTCCGACGCTCCCGGGGCGGGCCCGGGTGCCCCCAGCGCGGGCGGGGCGGCCCGCGGTTCCGGGTACTTCGTCCACACCGCCGTCGGCACCGGGCTCTTCGACTTCGGCCACCGGGACGGCGAGGCGGGGCAGGCACTGCTCCAGCACCCGCTGGGCGTCACGGCGCTGCCCGACGGCTCGGTTGCGGTCGCCGACACCTACAACCACGCGCTGCGCCGCTACGACCCCGCCACCGGCGAGGTGACCACCCTCGCCACCGACCTGCGCGAGCCCTCGGACGCCGTGCTGGTGGCGGGGGACGGGCCCGGCGCGGTGCCGGAGATCGTCGTGGTGGAGTCGGCGCGGCACCGGCTGACCCGGCTGCGCCTGCCCGAGGAGGCGGTGGCCGTGGACGCCGTCGCGCACCGCACCCAGCGCGCCGCCACCGAGGTGGCCCCCGGCACGCTCAGCCTCGACGTGGTCTTCCAGGCGCCGGCCGGCCAGAAGCTGGACGACCGCTACGGCCCGTCCACGCGTCTGCTGGTCAGCTCGACCCCGCCCGAGCTGCTGGCCGAGGGGGCCGGCACCGGCACCGACCTCTTCCGCGAGCTGCGGCTGGCCGAGGGCGTCACCGAGGGCGTACTGCACGTCTCGGCGATGGCGGCCTCCTGCGACGACGCACCGGAGATCGAGTACCCGGCCTGCCACGTCCACCAGCAGGACTGGGGCGTGCCGGTGCGGGTCACGCCCGGCGGGACGGGCCGGCTGGCGCTGGTGCTGGCGGGGATGGACGCGCGCTCGTGATCAATACACCTGGAGGTGCCGCTCACGCCTCCCGGGCGGCCGACTCGGGAGGCACGGGGGCGTCGGCTCAGCCGAGGTCGTAACCGAGCGCCCGGTAGCGGGAGTTGGTCCACCAGGTCAGCTTCGGGGTCCCGAGGACGCGGAAGCTGAACTCGTTCTGGTCGACCTTGGTGTGTGTGATCATCTCGTCGTCGCGGTCCCCGAGGTCCAACTCAGCGGTGTAGTGGGCCGAGTCGATGAGGGTGCCCTTCGTGGAGCCGGCCGGTTCGACGCGGAAGACCGCGTACGCACGGGAGTTGGGCCTCACGGTGACGCTGCCGTGCCCCAGGAACGGCTTGTTGACGTCCGCGGCGGGCAGCGGGTGCCGCGGTGCGGAGTCGGGGGTGCCCTTCTTCACGAAGGCGAGCAGCGGCCGCCATTCCAGCCGGCAGGTGCGGCTGGAGCGGTTGCGCGCGGTGAGCAGCATGCGGGTGTCGCCGTCCTCTCCCTTGACCGACGAGAGATACGGGCGCATCAGCGAGCAGCGGCCTATCGAGGACGCGCTCGTCGTGCGGCTCGGGGTCGGCGTCGCCGGTGTGCTCGTGCGGTGCCTGCCGATGCGGTACTTGCTGGAGGAGGTGGAGTGCGAACGGCTGCGTGAGGTGTGGTGGGTGCAGCCCGTCAGCACGAGCGTGGCGCACAGGCCGGCGCTCAGCGCGGCGAGCGCGGCGGGACGGGTACGGGTGCGGCGATCTCGGCTGGTCATCTCTTCCCCCTGGGCGGTACGCGGACGGCGCGGACCGGTCTGCCCGGCGCCGAGCGGTCCCCCACGATAGTCAGCGGAGCGCCGGCGTTCTGGGGAGAGTGCGGGGGTGCGGTGAACATCCGGTGACGGGTGACAGCGCGAGGTCGGTGGCGGCCCGCCCGGGGGCGGAAAGGGCCGCCTGCCACGGGCGGTGTGACGTCGACGGACCGCAGGGCTCTGGGGGGCTTGTCCCACGCTCGGCGGGCCGCGGAATCTTCGGCAGCATCCGAGGCCGCCCCGGCGGGTTGCGCGGGGCGGCCTCGGATGCTGCCGTGGGCGTGGGCCCACCGCGCCGCCAGGTGGCACCGGGCAGGGGAGGGCGGCTCACCGGTAGAAGCGGTGGTCCTCCTCGACCACCGGTGCCGCGGGGCTCGGCGGCTGCATGCGCCGGCGCTTGAAGATGCTGATGTACGAGGCGATGCCGATGATGCCCACGGCCATCAGGATCACCCCGACCAGGTGGATGTTGATACCGGCCAAGTGCCAGTCCACTGCGAACGTGAGGATCGCGCCTATTCCGAGCAGACCGATGCACCATCCCATGCCCATTGGATCGCGCCTCCCACACTGTCGTTGGCTTGTCGGGCCGTCGCGGACCGTGTACCCGAGGCGAAGCCGGTCATTCGGTGCGGGTGCTGAGGCGATGAGCCGTCACCACCCGCACCGGCCGGGCATGGTGCGAGGACGCCTCAGTCGGTGAGGAAGGCCGCCAGCGCCGAGGCGAGGTGGCCGGGGTCGTCGGCACCGCACAGTTCGCGCACGGAGTGCATGGAGAGGATGGCGACGCCGACGTCGACCGTGGCGATGCCGTGCCGGGCGGCGGTGATGGGGCCGATGGTGGTGCCGCACGGGACGGTGTTGTTCGAGACGAAGGTCTGCCACGGCACCCCGGCCCGCTCGCAGGCCCGGGCGAACACCGCGCGCCCGCTGCTGTCGGTGGCGTACCGCTGGTTGACGTTGACCTTCAGGATCGGGCCGCCGTTGGGGGCCGGGTGGTGGCCGGGCTCGTGCCGCTCGGGGTAGTTGGGGTGGACGGCGTGCCCGGTGTCGGAGGAGAGGCAGACCGAGCCGGCCAACGCGCGGGCCCGGTCCTCCAGGGTGCCGCCGCGGCTGAGGACGGAACGCTCCAGGACGTTGCCGAGCAGCGGGCCGTCGGCGCCGGTGTCGGACTGGCTGCCGGTCTCCTCGTGGTCGAAGGCGGCGAGGACCGGCACGTACGACAGGTCGGTCCCGCGGGCGACGGCGGCCAGCAGGGCGGTGGTGCCGGCGTGCACGGACAGCAGGTTGTCCATGCGGGGCCCGGCGACCAGTTCGCGGTCGCGGCCGAGGTGGGCGGGCGCCTCGACGCTGTGCAGCATCAGGTCCCAGCCGCGGACGGCGGCGGCGTCCAGGCCGGCCTCCTGCGCGGCGAAGGAGAGGATGTCGCCCTCGGTGGCCTCGCCCAGGCCCCAGACGGGCGCAAGGTGGCGCTGCCGGTCCAGTTTCAGGCCTTCGTTGGTCGACCGGTCCAAGTGGATGGCCAGTTGCGGCACCCGGGCCAGGGGACGGTCGACGTGGACGAGGTGGTCGCTGCCGTCGGCGAGGGTGACCCGTCCGCTCAGGCCCAGGTCCCGGTCGAGCCAGGAGTTCAGCAGCGGTCCGCCGTAGATCTCGACGGCGAGCTGCCGCCAGCCGAAGGAGCCGGCGTCGGGGATCGGCTTGAGCCGCAGGTTGGGGGAGTCGGTGTGGGCGCCGACGATCCGGAACGGCGTGGCGGGGTCCGCGCCCTCCGGGACGTACCAGGCGATGACCGAACCGCCGCGCGTCACGTACCGGCCGCCGGCCTCGCCGTCCCAGGCGTCGGTCTCGGCGACCCGACGGAACCCGGCCCGCTCCAGCCGGTCGGCCACGTTCGCCACCGCGTGGTACGGGGAGGGGCTGGCGGCGAGGAAGGAGATCAGGTCATCGGAGTGGCCGCGGTCGAAGCGGAGGTCTGCGCTCATGGTGGCCAGCATAAGGAGCGGGCCCCGGCCGGCCGGGAGGGTGCGGGCACAGCGCCCGGCCGCAGCGCCGGGTACCCTCCGGCCCGGTGGAGCCCGCGGTCAGTCGGTCACGCCCCACCCGCGGAGCCGGTGCGCGATCTCGGGGACGTCGAGCTCTCCGCGCGCGACCTCCAGGACGAACTCGCCCTCGGTCACCGGGTCGGGTGCCTTGAGGACGACGTCGTTCATGTAGAGCATGACCAGGCAACTCGCCCAGGCCGTCCGTTTGTTGCCGTCCACCAGGGCGTGGTTGCGGGCCAGGGAGTGGAGCAGGGCAGCGGCCTTCTCGGCCAGTCGCGGGTAGACCTCGCTGCCGAAGACGTCGGTGCGGGGACGTTCCACCGCCGCGGCGAGCAGGCCGGCGTCGCGGACCCCGGGGGCCACCCCGAGGACGTCCTCGGCGAGTTGGAGGACCTCCTCCAGCTCCAGGTACGTGGTGTGTCCCCGGGTGTGCGTCACTTGTCCGCCAGGTAGGAGAAGGTCTCGGCGTGGTCCCGCAGCACCCGGGTCCTGGCGCGGTCGAACCGCGTCGTGCGGTCGCTGAGGTAGAGCCGCAGGGCGTCCCGGGCGATCTCCTGCTTGGAGCGGCCTTCAGCCTCCGCGCGGGCCGCCAGCAGCGCTTCCTCTTCTTCACTGAGTCGCATGGTCCAGGCCATGAGCCCATGATACCGGCCTTGATACCAGTCACCGCCCCGCCGGAAACCCCACACCCCACGCCCCCAAGCACAAGGCCCGCCCCGCCGGAGGTTTCCGGGGGACGGGCCGGTGCGCAGGCGTCTCGCGCCCGCACGGTCAGCGTGGACGGCTCAGAACGAGGCCTCGTCCAGCTCCATCAGCGACTGGTCGACGCTCTCGGCCAGGCCGCGCTCGACCGCGACGTGCGGCAGGACGGTGTGGGCGAAGAACTTCGCCGCGGCGATCTTGCCGGCGTAGAACGCCTTGTCCTTGGCGTTCGCGCTTCCGATCTTCTCCTGGGCGACGGCGGCACCGCGCAGCAGCAGGTAGCCGATGACGACGTCGCCGGAGGCCAGCAGGAGGCGGGTGGTGTTCAGGCCCACCTTGTAGATCGACTTCACGTCGTTCTCGGTGGCGGCCAGGTCGGTCAGCATGGCGCCGACGATGCCCTCCAGGTCGGCGGCGGCCTTCGCCAGCTCGCCGCGGGCCTGCTCCAGCTCCTCGCCGCCGGTGTTCTGCGCGAGGAACTTCTTGATCTCCTCGGAGACGACGGTGAGCGCCTGGCCCTGGTCCCGGACGATCTTCCGGAAGAAGTAGTCCTGGCCCTGGATGGCCGTGGTGCCCTCGTAGAGAGTGTCGATCTTGGCGTCCCGGATGTACTGCTCGATCGGGTACTCCTGGAGGTACCCGGAGCCGCCGAAGGTCTGCAGCGACTGGGCGAGCTGCTCGTAGGACTTCTCCGAGCCGTAGCCCTTGACGATCGGGAGCAGCAGGTCGTTCAGGCGGTGGGCCGCGGAGGCGTCCTCACCGGCGGACTCCTTGGCGAGGATCTCGTCCTGGACGGTCGCGGTGTAGAGGACGAGGGCGCGCATGCCCTCCGCGTACGCCTTCTGCGTCATCAGCGAGCGGCGCACGTCGGGGTGGTGGGTGATGGTGACGCGCGGGGCCGTCTTGTCGGTGAAGGCGGCGAGGTCCGGGCCCTGGACGCGCTCCTTGGCGTACTCCAGCGCGTTGAGGTAGCCGGTGGAGAGGGTGGCGATGGCCTTCGTGCCGACCATCATCCGCGCGAACTCGATGATCTTGAACATCTGGCGGATGCCGTCGTGCTTCTCGCCCAGCAGCCAGCCCTTGGCCGGGTGACGCTCGCCGAAGGTCATCTCGCAGGTGTTGGAGACCCGCAGGCCCATCTTGTGCTCGACGTTGGTGGCGTAGACGCCGTTGCGCTCGCCGAGCTCGCCGGTCTCCCAGTCGAAGTCGTACTTCGGCACGATGAACAGGCTCAGGCCCTTGGTGCCCGGGCCCGCGCCCTCGGGGCGGGCGAGGACGAAGTGCACGATGTTCTCGGACATGTCGTGCTCACCGGAGGTGATGAACCGCTTCACGCCCTCGATGTGCCAGGTGCCGTCCGGCTGCTGCACGGCCTTGGTGCGGCCCGCGCCCACGTCGGAGCCGGCGTCGGGCTCGGTGAGCACCATGGTGGAGCCCCAGAGCCGGTCGACCATCAGCTGGGCGATCTTGTGCTGCTCCTCGGTGCCCTCCTCGTGCAGGACGCCCGCGAAGGCGGGGCCGGAGGCGTACATCCACACCGCCGGGTTGGCGCCCAGCACCGTCTCGGCGAAGGCCCAGAGCAGGGAGCGGGGGGCGGTGGTGCCGCCGATGGCCTCCGGGATGCCCAGCCGCCACCACTCGGCGTCCATGTACGCCCGGTAGCTCTTCTTGAAGCTCTCGGGGACGGGGGCGGTGTTGGTGGTCGGGTCGAAGACCGGTGCGTTGCGGTCGGCGTCGGCGAAGGACGCGGCCAGCTCGTTCTCGGCGAGCCGGGCGGTCTCCGCGAGCACGCTCTTGGCGGTGTCGACGTCCATCTCCGCGAACGGTCCGGTGCCGTACACGCTGTCGCGGCCGAGCACCTCGAAGAGGTTGAACTCGATGTCGCGGAGATTCGACTTGTAGTGGCCCATGGCGAACGACTCCGTAGGGATCCGAGGGGAGACGAGGAAGAGGGGGTTGGACGAAGGACAGGCGTGGTGCCGGCCTGCCGGTGGTGCGGCTGTCGGTCCCGTCAGTCCTGCCGACCCGGTACCGGGAAGTAGCAGTAGCTGTCGTTCATGATGCTACCCGTCGGTAATAAGAAGCAACCCTTGCCCCCGGGGTGTGAGCGGATCGTCTCGGGCGGGGCGTGGGGCAGAGCCCGGGTGACGGGTGCCGGGGGCCGGGCCCGGGGTGGTCGCCGGGCCCGGTCGGCCGCGCGGTGGCCGGAAGGGGTGGCCCGGCTGTCCGGAAAGTGGTGTTTCCGCTGCCCGGCGCCGCCCTGGGGTGCGGACCGTGGGCCCCGCGGGGCGGCGAGTTGACTACTCTGTGATCCATGTACGGCTACGACTCCCACGCGGGCGCGGGGCAGGGATACGGCGCGCCACCCCCGCCGCAGCAGCCCCCGGCCCAGGGCGGTTACGGCGCCCAGCCGCCGCTGTACCCGGAGCCGTCCCCGCCCTCGCTGGCCGACGCCGTACGGGCCTTCACCACCGGCTCGATGTCCGCCGAGGACTTCCAGGGCATCTTCTCGACCTCGCGCGTCTACTGCCCGCGCGGTGACACCCCCGGTTTCCTGGCGCTGCACAACACCCAGCAGCCGGTCATCCCGATGTTCACCTCGCTCAAGGAGCTGCGTCGGTACGCCGGCAAGGACTCCAAGTACTTCGTGATCACGGGGGCCGAGGTCCTCGACCTGCTGCCCACCGGCTACGGCTTCGTCCTGGACATGGACGGCGAGCACCGCATGGTCTTCGACGCGCAGGCCGTGGAGCAGATGGTCGACTACGCCATGCGGACGATGTACGGCTGAGCCCGCCGGCAGGCTGCATCCCGGCCCGTGCCGGCCGGGGGTGACGGTCCCGTCCACGGTCACGCCCTCACCCGGTCCGCCTCCCCTCCGCCCCGTCCCCAGCCGCCCCTCGTGGGCGGCTTCGTGCTGTCCGGGGCGCCCGTGCCGACGTCCCGGGAATGAGGGCGCCTTGCGAGTGGTTCACCATTCAACTAAATTGATGGCGAGCGACCGAGGAGGCCGTCATGCCCGCTGTGACCGTTGAGAACCCGTTGACCCTGCCCCGAGTGGCCGCGCCCGCCGCGGCGCGGCAGCGGCCCGTCCTGACCGTGACCACCGCACCCGCCGGCTTCGAGGGCGAGGGCTTCCCCGTGCGCCGGGCCTTCGCCGGCATCGCCTACCGGCACCTGGACCCGTTCATCATGATGGACCAGATGGGCGAGGTGGAGTACGCGCCCGGCGAGCCGAAGGGGACGCCCTGGCACCCGCACCGCGGCTTCGAGACCGTCACCTACATCATCGACGGGATCTTCGACCACCAGGACTCCAACGGCGGTGGCGGCACCATCACCAACGGCGACACCCAGTGGATGACGGCGGGCTCCGGCCTGCTGCACATCGAGGCGCCGCCGGAGCAACTGGTCGTCTCCGGCGGGCTCTTCCACGGGCTCCAGCTGTGGGTGAACCTCCCGGCCCGGGACAAGATGATGGCCCCGCGCTACCAGGACATCCGCAGCGGCTCCGTCCAGTTGCTCACCTCGCCCGACGGCGGCGCCCTGCTGCGCGTCATCGCCGGCGAGCTGGGCGGCCACGAGGGCCCGGGCATCACGCACACGCCGATCACGATGGTCCACGCGACGGTGGCGCCCGGCGCGGAGGTCACCCTGCCGTGGCGGGAGGAGTTCAACGGCCTGGCGTACGTGATGGCCGGGCGCGGGTCGGTGGGTGCCGAGCGGCGCCCGATCCACCTGGGGCAGACGGCGGTCTTCGGCGCCGGCGACTCGCTGACCGTCCGCGCGGACGAGAAGCAGGACGCACACACGCCGGACCTGGAGGTCGTCCTCCTCGGCGGGCAGCCGATCCGGGAGCCGATGGCCCACTACGGCCCGTTCGTCATGAACAGCAGGGAAGAGCTCCAGCAGGCGTTCGAGGACTTCCAGAAGGGCCGGCTGGGCACGGTCCCGGCCGTGCACGGGATGACCGAGGGCGGCCTGTAGCACCCCACCGGCGGCACGGGCGCGCAGGCCGTCCCGCCCGCCCTGCCCCCTCGCCCCGTCCTCCCCCGTGCCCCTCCTGCCCCGTCGACCCGCCCGTCCGGCCCTGCCCCCGCGGCGCTCCGGTTCCGCCCCGCGGCCGGTCGGGCGGCACCCGCGGCCGGTCGGGGGGCATCGGCGGCCGGTGCGGGTCGATGCCCGGCGGGCCCGGAGACCCGTGGTGCACTGGCCGGATGCGTGCCAAGCCCACCGCTCCGGCGACCGGCTCCCCCGGTGCGGCCCTGCTGCCTGCGGCGGCCCGCAGAACCGCTGCCTGGTGCGGGGTGGCGCTGCTGGTCGCGGCTGTCGGGGCGGTGGCGGTCTGGCTCTGTGTGGAGCTGCGGACCGCCGTGACCCCCGTCCTGCTCGCGCTGCTCGCCACCGGCCTGCTGCACCCGGTCTACCGCAGGCTGGCCGGGCTGCACCTGAACCGCTCCCTGGCCGCCGGGCTCACCTGCGCCCTCCTGGTCGTGGTGGTCGGCGGGGCCGGGTACGTCGTCGGGAGCGCACTGGCGGACAGCGGTGCCCAGATCCTCACCTCGCTGCGGCGTTCGATCGAGGACGTGGCCCGCCACCTCGGCGTGGCCAACGCCTCGCTGGACGATCTGGCGGCGCACGCCCGGCAACTGCTGGCGAAGTTCGGCTCCACGGCCGCCTCCGGGGTGCTGACCGGGGTGAGCGTCGTGGCCCAGTCGGTGGGCGCGGCCGTCCTGGCGCTGCTGCTGACCTTCTTCTTCCTGCGCGACGCGCCCCGGTTCACCGCGGTCCTCCACCAGTGGGCGCCGCGCAACGCCGCGCCCTACCTGGAGCGGATGGCGCACCGCGGCTTCCAGGCGATCGAGGGCTTCATGCGCGGCACGACCCTGATCGCCCTCATCGACGCCGTGTGCATCGCGGTGGGGCTGGTGGTGCTGCGGGTGCCCGGGGCGCTCGGGCTGGGGGCGCTGGTCTTCGTCGGGGCGTACCTCCCCTACCTGGGCGCGTTCGTCTCCGGCACCCTCGCCGTCCTGGTGGCGCTGGCCGACCGCGGGTTCGCCGTCGCGCTGTGGACGCTGGGCGTCGTGGTGGCCGTGCAGATGCTGGAGGGCCACATCCTCCAGCCGCTCATCCAGAGCCGGACGGTCCAGATGCACCCGGCCGTCATCCTGCTGGCGATCGCGGCGGGCGCGAGCGTGGCGGGCATCGTCGGCATGCTGCTCGCGGTGCCGCTGACGGCGGCCGGCACCGGGGTCCTCTACGAACTGCGGCGGGCGGCCGTGGGCCCCGAGGAACCGTCCCCGTCAGCGGGCGAGGCCGAGGGCGGGAGCGGCGACCGCGACGAGGACGACGGGACCAACGGGACCGGCGGGACCGGTGGTACGGGCGGGACGGGTGGGCCCGGCCGCTGAGGCCTCAGGCTGCCCGGCGCACGCCGCAGCACACCGGCCCCGCGTCACCGGCCCCCGGTCACCGGCCCGGACCACCGGCCCGGACCACCGTCCGTCCCCGCACGCCCGTCGCTCTCCCCCTGGCTTCCCGTCGGCCGCCCCCTCGGAGCAGGTCACCGGTCAGAGCAGGTCGCCGGCCGCCCGTCTCACAGCGGTTCGGCGTCCGCCCAGCCCGGGGCCTCCTCCAGGGCCGCCGTCCCGCCGGCCGTGGAGGACGGCGCGGTCGCCGGTGCCGGGGCGTCCTCGTACAGCTCGAACCAGGTGGACTTGCCCGCGCCGCGGGGGTCGACGCCCCAGGCGCCCGCCATCGACTCCAGCAGGACCAGGCCGCGCCCGGAGGAGGCGAGCTCGCCGGGTGAGCGGCGGTGCGGCAGCTCCTCGCTGGCGTCGGCGACGTCCACGCGGAGCCTGCGGCGGCCGCAGGGTCCGGAGATCTCCGCGACGAGGAGGGCGTCGGCGTCGGTGTGGGTGAGGACGTTGGTGATGACCTCGGAGACCATCAGCTGGGCGGAGTCGACCTGGTCCCGGTCGGCCCAGTCGTGGAGCATGTCGCGGAGCTGGCGCCGGGCGGCCGCGATCCGGTCCGGCTCGGTCTGCGCGACCGTCATCACCGCTCGGCGGGACGGCTGCCTCCCCCGCAGGCCGGAGGCCATGTCCTCGGGCCAGCGCTGCCCCTCGCGGGCGAGCAGCACGAGCGCCACGTCGTCCTCGCGGTGGGCCGCGAGCGGGCCGGTGCCCCGGTGCGAGGCGGGGCCGATGACGGCGTCGACCAGTGCGTCGGCGAGGGCGTCGAGATCTCCGGCGGCTCCGTCCGGCGTGCCGGCCCGGTCGGGGGAGAACTCGGTGGGGACGGGCTCGGCGGCCCCGGGTCCGGCGCGCGAGGCGTCGAACCCCTCGATGGCGCGGCGCAGGCGGGCCCAGCCGCTGTCCATGTCGTGCCCCCCGGTCTCCAGGAGCCCGTCGGTACACATCAGCAGCGTCTCGCCGGGCTCCAGCCCCAGACGGGTGACGGGGTAGTCGGCGTCCGCCATGAGGCCCAGCGGCAGGCCGCCGGCGGTGGGGCGGGCCAGCAGGGTGCCGTCGACCATGCGCACCAGCGGGTCGGGGTGGCCGGCCCGGGCGATGTGCAGGAGGCCGTCCCGGGCGTCGACCTCCGCGTACAGGCAGGTCGCGAAGCGCGGGTCGGAGCGGCCGAAGCCGGTGTCGTTGATGTCGCTGAGGAAGTGCGAGGCACGGGTGAGGACGGCGTCCGGCGGGTGCCCCTCGGCCGCGTAGGCCCGCAACGCGATCCGGAGCTGCCCCATGATCCCGGCGGCCCGCACGTCGTGGCCCTGGACGTCGCCGATGACCAGCGCGGTGCGCCCCGAGGGCAGGGCGATCACGTCGTACCAGTCGCCGCCGATCTCCAGCCCGCCGCCGGTGGGCACGTAGCGGGCGGCCAGGCGCAGGCCCGGCAGGTCCTGGCGGACGGCGGGCATCATGCTGCGCTGCAGGCCCATGCTCAGCTCGTACTGGGACTCCTGCTCGCCGGCGCGGGCGAGAGCCGCCGCCATCATGCGGGCCACGGTCGTCAGCACGGAGCGCTCGTCGGGGGTGAAGGAGACCGGGTGGCGGAAGGCGGCCATCCACACGCCGATCACGGCACCGCGGTGGACCAGCGGCAGGTAGGCCCAGGAGTTCCGGTCGAAGTGGGAGATCATCGGCCAGATGGTCGGGTAGTGGCTCTGGTACTCCTGCGGCGACGCGAGGTAGAGGGGCCGACCGGTGCGCATCACCTCGGCGGCCGGGTACTCCGAGTCGAGCGGGAGGTCCATGAAGGCCCGCTTGTCCTCCTTGGTGTAGCCGTGCCAGCCGATCGTCCTGAGCCGGCCGCCCTCCGGGCCGAAGACCACCAGCCCCTCGGGGGTGAACCCCGGCAACGACAGGCCGGCCGCCACCCGCAGCACGTCCTGGGTGGAGCGCGCCTCGGCCAGCTCGCGGCCGGCGTCCAGCAGGAAGGCCTCGCGGGAGCGGCGCCAGTCGCCGACGGCCGGGGAGAAGGAGCTCTCGGGGCCCGTCTCCGTCTCGGGGACCTCCTGGGACATGCCGTGCAGGTCCGCCGGGCCCTCGGGCCGGGAGACGGCGAAGAACCGGGAACGGATCACCCGGCGGACGGCGCCCCGCTCGTCGACGATGCGCAGCCGCACCTCGGCCGGCCGGTCCAGCAGGGAGTCGCCGAGCGAGCCGTTGACCTGGGCGAAGTCCACAGGGTGGAAGCGGGCGCGGGCCACCGCGTCGCTGACCGCGGTGGGCTCGGGGGGCAGGCCGAACAGCCGGGCCGCCTCGGCGTCGAGGTGGAGCCGGCCGGCGACCCGGTCCCAGCGCCACAGCCCGGTGGCCAGGCCGGCCAGGAGCTCCTCGGTGCGCATTGCACCACTTTATGGGGATTCGCCGGGGGCTCACCAGTCGGTGGGGACCCCGCCCGGGGGTCCGGACGCCGGGTGCGGGGAGGCGGTGCGGGCGGCAGGCGGCGACACGCGAGGGCCCGTGGGCGCGGCAGGCCCGGGCAGGCAAGGGCCCGGGGCCGCGGCCCGGCGGCGTGGTCCGGCGGACACCCGTGCCGTCCCGGGGGGTGTCCGGCCTGTCAGGTATATGCCCGGCAGGGGCCGTGGGGCTACCGGTAACCTGAAGCGGTTACGCAATACCGGGGAGCCCGGACCGGACGACGCCTCCGGCGGCCCCCGCCTCGACTCGCGACGACTTGGATGAGCGATGCATCGGTACCGGTCCCACACCTGCGGTGAGCTTCGGGCCACGGACGTCGACACGGACGTCCGCCTGAGCGGCTGGCTGCACAATCGACGTGACCTGGGCGGCATCCTCTTCCTCGATCTGCGCGACCACTACGGTCTGGTGCAGCTCGTCGCCCGTCCCGGCACCGAGGCCAACGAGCAGCTCTCCTCGCTGACCAAGGAGTCCGTCGTCCGCATCGACGGCCGGGTCCGGAACCGTGGCGCCGAGAACGTCAACCCGGACCTGCCCACCGGTGAGATCGAGATCGAGGTCACCGACGTCGAGGTGCTCGGCGCCGCCGACCAGATCCCGTTCACCATCAACCAGGAGGACGGCGTCAACGAGGAGCGGCGCCTGGAGTACCGCTTCCTGGACCTGCGGCGCGAGCGCATGCACCGCAACATCATGCTGCGCACCGCGGTGATCTCCGCGATGCGTCAGAAGATGACGGCGCTGGGCTTCAACGAGATGGCCACCCCGATCCTCTCGGCGACCTCCCCCGAGGGCGCCCGCGACTTCCTGGTGCCCTCCCGCCTCCACGCCGGCAAGTTCTACGCCCTGCCGCAGGCGCCGCAGCAGTTCAAGCAGCTGCTGATGATCGCGGGCTTCGACCGCTACTTCCAGATCGCGCCCTGCTTCCGCGACGAGGACGCCCGCGCCGACCGTTCCCCGGGCGAGTTCTACCAGCTCGACATCGAGATGTCCTTCGTCGAGCAGGAGGACGTCTTCGGCCCCGTCGAGAAGCTGATGACCGAGCTCTTCACGGAGTTCGGCGGCGGCCGCCACGTCACCTCGCCGTTCCCGCGCATCCCGTTCCGCGAGGCGATGGAGAAGTACGGCTCCGACAAGCCCGACCTGCGGGCGCAGCTCGAACTGGTCGACGTCACCGAGGTGTTCGCCGACTCCGGCTTCAAGGCCTTCGCCGGCAAGCACGTCCGCGCCCTGCCGGTGCCGGACGTGGCGGGCCAGCCCCGCAAGTTCTTCGACCAGATGGGCGAGTTCGCCTCCGAGCAGGGCGCCAAGGGCCTGGCCTGGGTCCGCGTCGGCGAGGAGGGCGCGCTCTCCGGCCCGATCGCGAAGTTCCTCACCGAGGAGAACGTCGCCACCCTCACCGACTCCCTCGGCCTCAAGCCGGGCCACGCGGTGTTCTTCGGCGCGGGCGAGTACGACGAGGTCTCCAAGATCATGGGCGCGGTCCGGGTCGAGGCGGCCCGCCGTACCGGCCACTTCGAGGAGAACGTCTTCCGCTTCTGCTGGATCGTCGACTTCCCGATGTTCGAGAAGGACGAGGACACCGGGAAGATCGAGTTCTCGCACAACCCGTTCTCCATGCCGCAGGGCGGCCTGGAGGCGCTGAACACCATGGACCCGCTGGACATCCTGGCCTGGCAGTACGACATCGTCTGCAACGGCGTGGAGCTGTCCTCCGGCGCCATCCGGAACCACGAGCCGGACGTGATGTACCGGGCGTTCGAGATCGCCGGCTACGACCGGGCGACGGTGGAGGCGGAGTTCGGCGGCATGCTGCGGGCGTTCAAGTTCGGCGCCCCGCCGCACGGTGGCATCGCCCCGGGCGTGGACCGCATCGTCATGCTGCTGGCGGACGAGCCCAACATCCGCGAGACCATCGCCTTCCCGCTCAACGGCAACGCCCAGGACCTGCTGATGGGCGCCCCCAGCGAGGTCGAGGAGTCGCGGCTGAAGGAGCTGCACCTCTCGCTCCGCAAGCCGCCGCAGGCGAAGTAGGGCCACCGCCGCGAGTGGTGCCACCGGCACCACGGACGGACACGGACACGAGCACACACGACCGCGCCGGGCCGCCGCCCGGCGCGGTCGCGCGTGTGCGGGGTGGCTGCGTGGGACGGGCGAGGGCCCGCGGCCCCGGGTGCGCGTCTCGGTGATCGGCTGATAGGACCACCAGCCCGATGTGCTCCGCGCGGGGCCACCTGGCCGCCCGTACGGACTCCTTCCCGGCCTCGCTGACGGCCCCGGGCCGCCCCGCTGCCCCAGCGTGGCGCCATGCAGCAGAACCAGCCCGCCATCGCACCGGAGCCGCCCGCACCCGACGCTCCCCCCGCGCCGGGCGGCCCGCCGCGACCGGTCCGCTCGCCGTTGCTGCCCCTTGCCGCAGTGGCCGCCGCCTTCGCCCTCGTCCAGCTCCTGCTCGTGGTGCCCGGGCGGTGGCTGGGCTGGGACGAGACGGTGTACGTCAGCCAGGTCGACCCCCGTGTCCCGGCCGCCTTCTTCAGCGCGCCGCGCGCCCGGGGCGTCACCTTCCTGGTCGCCCCCGTCCTGGCGGTCACCTCCTCGCCCGTCGTCCTCCACAGCTGCCTGGCGCTGCTGTCGGCCGCCGCGCTGGTGCTGGGGCTGTGGCTGTGGCGCGGACTGCTGCCGACGCCCGTCCTCGTCCTGGCCGGGGCGCTGTTCGCGGGGTTGTGGCCGACGCTGTTCTACGGGCCGCAGGTCATGCCCAACCTGTGGGTGGCCTTCGCGGGTCTCGCCGCGACCGGGTGGGTGGCACGTGCGGTGACCTGCGGCCGGGCGGGGCGGCGGGAGGCCCTGGGGGTGGGGGCGGCCGTGGCGGTGGCGGCGCTGATGCGGCCGACGGACGCGGTGTGGCTGGCGTGCCCGCTGCTGGTGTCGGTGTGGTGGTGGGGCCGGGGCGGCCTGCGCCGGACACTCCCGGTGGCGGTCCTCGGCGGACTGGTGGTCGGTGGGGCGCAGTGGGTGGTCGAGGCGTACACCTCCTACGGGGGCCTGGCGCGCCGGCTGCACCGGGCCAGCGAGATCCAGGGCGGCCTGGGTTGGCACGTCTCCTTCGACGACCAGGTGCGCGCCCTCCAGGGCAGCATCCTGTGCCGCCCCTGCACCCTGCCCTGGCGCCATCCCGAGACGGGCCTGTGGTGGTTCGCGCTGGGCGCGCTGACCGTGGCGGCGGCGGTGTGGGTCGCGGCGGCGGGCCGGGGGCGGGCGCAGGCTCCCGGCCTCCTCCCGGTGGGGGATGGCGAACCGGTGCTCGACCGGACGCGTCCGCTGCGGGTGGCGCTGCTGGCCGGGACGGCGGCGGCCCTGCCGTACCTGCTGACCGTGGACTACGCCGCGCCCCGCTTCCTGCTCCCCGCTTACGTGCAGCTCGTCCTGCCGGCGGCCTGGGTGCTGTTCGCGCTGACGCGTACGGTCGCCGGGGGCAAGGAGGCGGCTCGGGGGGCCGGGGGCGGCCGGGGCCCGGTGGGCCGGGTGCGGCCCTGGGCGGTGGCGGTGCTCATCGCGGTGCTGCTCGGGCACGAGGCCGTGCAGTTCGGGGTCCTACGGACGGTCGACGCCCGCACCCTGCGGGGACAGACGGCGATCGCGGAGGTCGCGGAGGCGCTGCACGGGGCGGGGGTGCGGTCGCCCTGCGTGATCAGCGGGGAGCAGGCGCTCCGCATCGCCTACCGGGCGGGGTGCGCCTCGCGGCAGGTCGGCGGGCACGACGGCAGCATCACCGGGGCGGGGCTGGTCCGCCTTGCCCGGTCGCAGCCGGTCGCCGTCGTGGTCCCCGAAGCGCGCCGTCGGCCACGCTGGGCCACCGGTTGGCGGCGGGTGACGCTGCCTGTGGTGTCCGGGCTGAGCGGGGGGCGGTTGCGTGCGTACGTGGCGCTTCCCGGGGAGGGCCGCCCGTGAGGTGAGGCGGGCCGGTACCGCCCCGCGGCGGGAAGTCGCCAGCAGGGCGATGCGGGGCCGGCACGCGAAGGGGCCGGCACACGGACCTGCCGTGTGCCGGCCCCTTCACGCCGGACGCCCTCAGACCACGAGGTGGGTCCGGGCGCCGGTGTGCTCAGCGGTGCGGCAGTCCTACTCCGGGGAGCCGCCGAAGCGCTCCCGGTAGGACTCCAGGTCCTCGTCGGTGATCTTGGCGAAGAGCACCGGCGGGACGGTGAAGGCGGTGCCCGCGGGCACCGTGTCCAGGGCGCGGGCCTGCTCGGGCGTGACCCACGCGGCGGTGTCGTCGGCCAACGCGAACGCGGCGCGCATGGCCTTCGCCGAGGCGGGGACGAACGGCTCGGAGACCACCGCGTACAGGTGGATGAGGTTCATCGCCGTGCGCAGGGTGAGCGCCGCGGCCTCCTTGTCCGTCTTGATCTCCAGCCAGGGCGCCTTCTCCTCCAGGTAGGAGTTGCCCGCGCTCCACAGGGCGCGCAGCGAGGCGGCGGCCTTGCGGAACTGGACGGCTTCCATGTGGCCCTCGTACTCGGCGAGCAGCCGCGCGACCTCCTCGCCGAGCTTCGCCTCCGCCTCACCGGGCTCGCCGCCGGCCGGGACCGTCTCGCCGAACCGCTTGCGGGAGAAGGAGAGCACGCGGTTGACGAAGTTGCCGAGGACGTCGGCGAGGTCCTTGTTGACGGTGGCGGCGAACAGCTCCCAGGTGAAGGAGGTGTCGTCGGACTCCGGGGCGTTGGCGATCAGGAAGTAGCGCCAGTAGTCGGCGGGCAGCAGTTCCAGGGCGGCGTCGGTGAAGATGCCGCGCTTCTGCGAGGTGGAGAACTTCCCGCCGTAGTAGTTCAGCCAGTTGAAGGCCTTGAGGAAGTCGACGCGCTTCCACGGCTCGCGGGTGCCGAGCTGGGTGGCGGGGAACATCACCGAGTGGAACGGGACGTTGTCCTTCGCCATGAACTCGGTGTAGCGCACGTTCTCCGCCTGGTACCACCAGGACTTCCAGTCGCGCCTCTCACCGTCGGCCGCGGCGTCCGCCCACTCCTTGGTGGCGCCGATGTACTCGACGGGCGCGTCGAACCAGACGTAGAAGACCTTGCCCTCGGCGGCCAGCTCGGGCCAGGTGTCGGCGGGCACCGGCACGCCCCAGTCCAGGTCGCGGGTGATGGCGCGGTCCTGGAGGCCCTCGGTCAGCCACTTGCGGGCGATGGAGGACGCCAGCGTCGGCCACTCCTCGCTCTCCGCGTCGATGAACCCCTCGACCTCGTGCTGGAGCTTGGACTGCAGGAGGAAGAGGTGCTTGGTCTCGCGGACCTCCAGGTCGCTGGAGCCGCTGATCGCCGAGCGGGCGTCGATCAGGTCGGTCGGGTCCAGGACGCGGGTGCAGTTCTCGCACTGGTCACCGCGGGCCTTGTCGTAGCCGCAGTGCGGACAGGTGCCGACGATGTAGCGGTCGGGCAGGAAGCGCTCGTCGGTGTTGGAGTACACCTGGCGGATCGCCCGCTCCTCGATGAAGCCGTTCTCGTTCAGCTTCCGCGCGAAGTGCTGGGTGAGCTCGACGTTCTCCTGCGAGGAGCTGCGGCCGAAGTGGTCGAAGGCGAGCGAGAAGCCGTCGTAGATGGCCTTCTGCGCGTCGTGGGCGGCGGCGCAGAACTCCTCGACCGACTGCCCGGCCTCCTTGGCGGCCAGCTCCGCGGGGGTGCCGTGCTCATCGGTGGCGCAGATGTAGAGGACGTCGTGGCCCCGCTGGCGCAGGTACCGCGCGTACACGTCCGCCGGGAGCATGGACCCCACCATGTTGCCCAGGTGCTTGATCCCGTTGATGTACGGAAGGGCGCTGGTGATGAGGTGTCGAGCCATTGCCGGCTGCTCCCAAGTCGCTACGGAAAGTGAGGTTTTGTTCTACGGAACGTCAATATCGTACGCGACCGGACGGGGGCGGCGGCGGGGGGTTTTCCGGCCTGCGGACCGGCGTGGTCCGGATCTCGGGCAGGGGACGGGCGCGGGTGTGACTCGGGTCTCGGGAGGATGGTGGACGAGGGTGTGACCCGGGTCTCGGGTGCGCCCCGCGAGCGCCGGTGCGCGGGGGCCGGGCTCGTTTTCGCCGGGCGGGCGGGGGCAGACGGTCGGACGACGTCAGCCGAGTGCGGGAGCGCGGGACGCGGCCGGGCCTGTCCGGCAGCGGTCGCTCGCGGAAGCGCCGGAGGGCGTCGGTGCGGCCTCGTGGCCGCCCGTCCGATTCGAGCCGAGGGGTGGGTCAGCCGTGGTCGAAGCAGCAGCAGTGGGAAGACGGGTCCGCCGGACCGCACGCGGTGCCGGTCACCCCGTGCTGGACGCCGCGGCCCGCTGGGGCCTGGCGGCCCGCGGGGTCATCTACGTCCTGGTCGGCCTCCTGGCGCTGCGCATCGCCTTCGGTGACGACGGGAGTGGGCGGCAGGCCGACCGCAGCGGGGCACTCCAGGAGGTCGCGAGCCGGCCGTTCGGTCTGGTGCTGGTCTGGCTCATCGGGCTCGGCCTGGCGGGGATGGCGCTGTGGCGTCTGTCGGAGGCGGCCTTCGGGCGTTCCGGTGCGAACGGTGGAAGCGTGGGCAAGCGGCTGGTCTCGCTGTGCCGCTGTGTCTTCTACGGCGTCGGCGCCTTCTCCGTGCTCTCCTTCGCGACCGGCGCGGGGAGTTCGAGCAGCGACCGCACCTCCCGCGACGTCACGGCCCGGGCCCTCGGACTGCCGGGCGGGGTGTGGCTGGTGGGCGCCGCCGGGGTCGGGGTGGCCGTCGCCGGTGTCGTCATCGCGGTGCGCGCCGTGCAGCGCACCTTCTGCAAGCACCTCAAGACGTACGAGATGGCGCGACGGGTGCGCACTGGGGTGGTGGCCTGCGGGGTGGCCGGGGGCGTGGCCCGCGGCATGGTCTTCGGGGCGGCGGGCGTCTTCGCGGTCCGAGCGGGCATCGAGTACGACCCGTCCGACGCCAAGGGCATGGACGACACACTGCGCAGCCTCGCGGAGACCCCGGTGGGCCCGTGGCTGCTGGCGGTCGTCGCGGTGGGGCTGGCCCTCTTCGGGGTGTTCTCCTGCGCTTCGGCGCGGTGGCGCAGGGTCTGAGGCTGCGCTTCGGCGCGGTGGCGCAGGGTCTGAGGCGTTCTGCTTTCTTCTCCCTTCCTCTCCTCCCCTGCCTTTTCGGCTTCCCGACCTTCCCGGCCTTTTTTCGGCACCCGAGTTCCGAGTCCCTCGGAAAAGACCCCAGATCCGAGATCCGGTCGGCGAGATACGAGCCTTCTCTTTGAGGAAAGGGTGGTGGGGGAAAGAACCCTCCCTCCCGCCCCCGTCACGGTGAGGTGGGGGCGCGCGGGGCGCGCGCTAGAGGCGCGCGAGCAGGGTTTTGTGACGTTCCGAACTCGATTTGCCACGACGGGTGATCGCGTTCTAGGTTCTCGCCAAACGTGAAAAGGGCCCCGGCCGGTGCGCCAACACCGATACGCCGGGGCCAGGACGCGGCGAGAAGAACTCGCCGGGTCGTCCCAGCGGGGGAGCCAAAACCTCCGTTCCGCTGGATACCGACGAACGAGGAAGAGACTCGCCCGTGGCTGCTCCGCAGACTAGCTCCGACACCGCCCCTTCCGCACACCCCATGGCCAGCGAGGGGTACGGCAAACGCTCCTGCCCTGGTCAGGAGCCGCGCGGGTCGGACGATTTCGCGCATCTTCCCGAACGCGAGCGCTATCTGGCGGCATATATCGATCGCTTGCCCGAAGGTGCGCTGATGAGTGTGAAGGCGCTGGACGCCGCGCAGGACCGCTACGGCCAGCAGGCCGTGGCGACGGCACTGGGCAACCTCCAGAAGGCCGGGCACTTGCGCCGGGTGCGCGGCGGCGTCGGCGAGGGCCACGCCCGCCTGGTGACCCGCACGTTCTTCTCCCGAACCGCCCGGGAAGACGCCTGGTGGACGGCGTTCCTGGCCGACACCGGCTGCGACTGCGACCGACCGCCCCGGGGCAAGGTGGCCCTCACCGCCCCGCAACCGACGTCAGCCACCATCCCGGAACCGTCACCCGCTCCCGGGTCAACCGTGCGTACCGTCGTCACCCCCGTTGCCCCTGTAAGCCCCGTCGCCCCCGTCGGCCCCCCAACCGTCATCGGCCCGACGGCAGCTCCCGCCGCCGAGCGCTCGGCCGCTCCCGTGGCGCCCGAGGGCGACGGCGAGGCCGGGGGCGGGGGTGGTGGCGGTGAGTCCGGGGGCGGTGACGGTGACGACGGTGGTGGTGCGGCGGACGGGGGTGGCGGAGCCCCGGACGGACCGGAGCGGCGCGGCGGGCGCCCGCCTTCCGCTGCCGCCCCGGCCGACGCGGCCTGCGGTGGGAGCGGCGGCATGCGCGTGGTCGGCGTCCCCGAGCAGCGCTCCCGCGCCTACGAACTTCTGGTGCAACTCGGCCACCGAGACCACCGGTTGGTGCTCTCGGCCGCCGAGTGCGCGGCTCTGGAGGACGGCGTGGCGCAGTGGCTCGCTCTGGGGATGACGCCCGCCCAGGTGGTGCAGGCGCTGAGTGCGGGGCTGCCGGAGGAGGTGCATGCCCCGGCCGGACTGTTGCGCCGTCGGCTGCGCGACAAGGCGCCACCGCCGCCCGCCCCCGCCACGCCACAGGCGGCGGCGCCTCACCGGTGGTGGGCCGAGTGCGCCGAGTGCGGCCGCCCGGGCCGGCCTCAGGCCCTGCCGGGCGGCCTGTGCCGGGACTGCCGGGGCGCCCCCGAGCCCACGCCGCCGGGGCCGGTGGCCCGGGAGTCGGTCCGAGGCCACGTCGAGCGCATCCGGGCCGCCTGCCGTGAGCGCAGGGGCGGGTTCGCGGCGGCACCGGCCGGCGCCGCCGGGTGAGGCGCGGGCGCTGACGCGGGTGCGGGGCCCGGCGGTTCAGTCGGCGGCGGGCTCCGGGTACCAGCGCAGCTCCACGACGTTGCCGTCCGGGTCCTCGACGTAGAGGGACTGCGCGGTGCCGCGGGCGCCGAAGCGGGGGCCGGGGCCGTCGAGGACGGTGAACCGGCCGGAGGCGATGACCTCGTCCCAGTCGACGGGCTCCACTACCAGGCAGATGTGGTCCACGTTGGTGCGGGGCGGGCCGTCCGCCGCGGCGTCCTCGTCCCGCACCAGGTCGATGAGCGTGCCGGGGCTGACGCGGACGGAGGGGAAGGGCACTTCGCCCTGGCGCCAACGGTCCACGCGCACCGGCGCCAGCCCGAGTTCGCCGGTGTAGAAGGCCAGCGACCGCTCGATGTCGCGCACGCGCAGCACGAGGTGGTCGAAGTCGGTGACGCGGACGGTCATGAGGTCCTCCGTAAGGCGGGCGACCGCGCGGTGGCGGACGGCGAGTGTGCCGTGGTGCGGTGATCGTACGGTCCGGGACTGACAGGCCCTTCCGCTCCTCTCGGACGTGTCCTCGGAGGCGTCCCGGGCGACGCCCGGACGGCCGCCACGACCCATCGCGAGCCGGCTGCGACCCCCGCCCAGGGGGCCCTCCCGGTCCATTTCTTCGCCGAGCCGAGCCGAGCAGCGCCGAGCCGAGCAGCGCCGAGCAGCGCCGGACTCGCCCCCGACCTTGCGCGACCTATCGAGATTCGATAGATTCCCATCGCAATTCGATCGGAGGGGTGGCTCATGGGAAAGCTGGCAGTGCGTGCGCTACGCGCCGTCCTCGTGGTGGTGCTCGCCGGCACCGTGTTGATACAGGTCCTGATGGTGTGGGCGTTGTTCACCGACCCGGAGGACGGGTCGCTCCCGCTGACCCCGCTGCGGCTGGTCACGATTCTGGGAATGGTGACGGTCCAGGTCGCCGGGGTCTGTGTGTGGCGGCTGCTGGCGATGGTGCGGCGGGGAACGGTGTTCTCCCCCGCTGCCTTCCGGTACGTGGACGGCGTGATCGGCGCGATCGTGGCGGCTGCCCTCGTCTGGTTCACGGTCACGGCCCTCAACGCCCCGGGTCAGCGGGCCGACCCGGGCGTCACCGTGATCATGGCCGGGGTGGGCCTGGCCATCCTGGGGGTCGCGCTCATCGTCCTCGTGTTGCGGCAGCTGCTCGCCCAGGCCGTCGCGCGGGATGTCGAAGCGGGCCGGATGAAGGCCGAGTTGGACGAGGTGATCTGATGCCGATCGCCGTCGACATCGACGTGATGCTGGCCCGGCGGAAGATGTCCGTGGGCGAGCTCGCGGACCGCGTGGGGATCACCCCCGCCAACCTGGCGGTACTCAAGAACGGCCGCGCCAAGGCCGTGCGTTTCGCGACGCTCGCCGCGCTCTGCGAGGCGCTCCGGTGCCAGCCTGGCGACCTGCTGCGCTGGGAGCCGGACGAGACCGGGGACGGCGGGGACGGCGAGCACGGAGAGGACGCCGGAGATCCCGAGGTCGCCGAAGACCCGGCTCATTGATGACGAGCCCGGGGCAGGCGGTCGCATCCCCGTGCAAGGCGACCCGGCGCGACCGCACCACCGGCGCCGGCCGACCTGCCCGCTGCCTTCTCTTCCCGACCTGTCCGCCCCCGACCTGTCCGCCGCGCTCGGGCAGTCCCCAGCGCCCTCGCCGGTGCTCTGTCGTACGGAGACCCAGGCGTCCAGCGCCTCAGGTCAGTCGCCGGGGCAGTCGAAAAGGCGTTTTCTTGCTCGGGGAGGAGTGGGACGGTTTCGCTGTGGAGACTAATTCTTCGTTTCGTCGGCGACTTCTGATCGAGGCGTTGACGGTCGCGGCGGCGCCTGCGTCGGCTCAGGCGGAATGGCTGGAAAGGGGCGGAGTCTTGACGGACGAGATCGCCCTCGATTTCGATCACGCCTTCCGCATGACGGAGCGCCTGGTGGAGGAGGGGCTCCTCGACCGTGCCGCGCTGTCCGACCTGGGGTTGATCAACTCGATCTTCGACGAGATGTCGGGCCACGAGAACAAGGACCGATGGACGCCGGAAGCGCTCGGCAGGGACCCCGGGTGGTGCGCCGTGCGCCGCCTGGCGCAGCGCGTCCTGGACCGGGAAGGGGTGCACACGTCGGTGTTGCCGACCCTTCGCGTGCACCGGTGACGGCCAATGGTTCAGACCGCGGGTTCCGATGCGGCGACAAAGCCCCCGGAGAGAGCCGCGTCCCGCCGCTTCCTCGTCCTGGCTCTGTTTGTTCCCGAGGAAGTGGCAGAGGAGAACGAGGGGATCAACTGGCCGGCAGTTCCACGGCATCCCGTCGGAAGGGTGTGCCGAGCAGGGTGCGTGCGGCGTCCTCCAGTGATCCGAGCAGTGGGTTCGGGTCGTCGGCGCGCCGGACCAGTACGACTTCGCAGGGGTCGATGTCGACGACGGGCACCAGGGCGATGTCCTCGCGCACCGCGGCGCGTCGGTCACCGGCAGGGAAGATCGCGACACGGTGTTCGACGCGACGACGGAGGAGATGTACGACGCGCTCTTCGACATCAACGCCAAGGGCCCGTATTTCACGGTGGAGGCGTTGGCGCCGCTGTTGCGCCAGGGCAGCGGCGTGGTCCTCGCCACGTCGGTGGTGAACGTCCTGGGGCTGGACGCGCTCAGTGTCTACTCGGCGAGCAAGGCGGCCCTGCGGTCGATGACGCGCACGCTGGCCCGTGAGCTGCTGCCGCGCAAGGTGCGGGGGCGTCGGTGCTCAGTGGCGGGACGCGGCTGAGGCGGCGGCGCCACGGTGAACTCTGCGGGCAGGTCGTGGCTGAGCGGGGCCAGGCCGAATCCAGGGACGCTCCATGCAACGCTGTCATCACTGGTGCGCGCTGCACCGCGACCGCACCTGGTTTCCGGTGCGGTCCGTCGGCTCCCTCGTCGCGACGGGCGCGAAGCCGAAGGCTTTCCCGCCTTCGGCTTCGCGAGACCCGCAGACGCCCTAGAACCACCGCTGCCGAGGATTCACCAGTTGCGTTGACTCCTCAGCGAGGTGCGGTATCGCCCGGAGGCTCTGCTCCCAGGAGGGCGAGCAGCCCGGGGAACCTCTTCTCGATGTCCGCGCGTCGGAGACGGATGCCCTTGCGGTTGCCGTAGTCGATCTCGTCGATGAGACCTGCCTCGCGCAGGACGCGGAAGTGGTGAGTCTGGGTCTGCTTCGAGATCGGAAGATCGAACGAGTTGCAGCCCCGCTCCTTGTCACTGCGGTCGGCGGCCAACTGAGTCAACACCGCACGACGGTGTGTGTCGGCGAGGGCGCGGAACACCGCACCCAGATCGAGCGCGTCGGCCTCCGGGCCGACCAGGTTCTTCCCGGTCACGCGACACTCCCTCCAGGTACTACTTGCATCGTACCTGAAGCGTATGCTCCCCTAAGGTACGAAGTTCTTCGTACCTTAGGTGGCTGCGCTGCCCGTGCCGCCGCCCTGAGACCCGCCCCGAACACCCACCGGGGACCTGGTCATCAACGTTCCGAGAGGTCATCGTCATGAAGAAGCCCGAGGTGCTGATAGTCGGTGCCGGGATCGCAGGGCCCGCACTCGCGTACTGGCTCTCCCGAAACGGCTACCGGCCGACGGTCGTCGAACATGCCCGGCAGCTGCGCTCCGGTGGCAGCGCGATCGTCGTCAAGGGGCCCGCGGTACCGGTCGCCGACCGCATGGGCGTCCTCCCGCAGCTCCGCGAGCTCGCCACCCGCAATCGGTCACTGTCCCTGCTCGACCCCGACGGCAGGCGAATCCTGCGACTCCCGCTCACCTCGGACGAGGCACCGACGGTCGAGGTGACCCGGGCCGACCTGTCCGAAGTGCTCCACCGGTCCGCGCAGACCGAGGCCGAATTCCTGTTCGACGACACGGTCACCGCTCTCGACCAGGACGGAGGCGGGGTCGACGTCACCTTCCGACGGTCCGCACCGCGGCGCTTCGACCTGGTGGTCGGTGCCGACGGGATGCACTCCACCGTGCGGCGCCTGGTATTCGGCCCCGAGCGGCAGTTCGCGAGCGACCTGGGCCTGTACGGCGCGACCGTGCCGCTGGGCCCCGACGCCGTCGAGGACCCGAGCGAGATGACGATGCTGACTGTGCCGAACCGGATGCTGGTCGTCCACCCCTCGCGGACCACCCCGCTCGCGATCTTCACCTTCCGGGCCGCACAGCCGGCGCCCTACGACCGAAAGAACCTCGCCCTTCACAAGCAGACCGTGGCCGACGCCTACGCCGACGTGCGGTGGCGGGCACCGGAACTCGTGGCGGCGTTCCTCGCCCACCCGGCTCCGTTCTTCGACCCCCTGACCACGGTCCGGGTGCCTTCGTGGTCCCGCGGACGGGTCGTACTGCTCGGGGACGCGGCGGCGGCGACGGCTCTGCTGGGTGACGGGTCCAGCATGGCGATGGCGGGCGCGTACGCCCTCGCGGAAGAGCTCGCCGCCCAACCCGGGGACCACACCCGCGCCTTCGCCGCCTACGAGTCGCGGCTCCGCCGTGAGGTAGGCCCGCGGCAGCGACGCGTCGGTGTGCTCTCCAGGCTCCTGGTGCCCCGCACCCGGCCGGGCCTCGCGGTGCGCAACGCGGTGGGCCGCGCGGTCAGTCGCACGAACCGGATCGCCACTCACGAAGCCGCGAACGCGTAGACCGAGTCCGCACCGAACGGTCACCGGTCCCCGACCTTCGTCACGCCTCAGCCTGAGGCGCACTCCACGCAGTGGCCGTGCGCCTCGCGCCGCGAGCGGACCGGCTGCCCCCGCCCCGGGGCCTGACGGGACACCCTCGCCGCGGCGCCTACCGCGCCTGCGCGAGCGGCCGTCCCACCTCGGCGGCCACCCCACACCACCTGTGCGCACGGTCTGTCCTGGTTCCCGACGGAGCGCGCCCGTCGGTGAACCGGCAGGAAGACGCCCGGCTCGTCGGGACGGGCTCACCCGCGGGCGGCAGCGGTCACCCGCGGGCGGCAGCGGTCACCCGCGGGCGGCTCCCGCCGGCCAGACCACGTCCACGGGCAACCCGGACTCCTGCGCCAACTGGACGGTGTCCGCTGTCCCGCCGCCCCTGCCCGAGGGCGGCACGCCGTCCCAGACGGCCACCAGCCGGTCCGCCCGAGCCAGCAGTTCGGCGTTGGCCGCTGCGTAGGCCGCGCGGTCGGCGGTCTCGTGCGGCATCACGACGACCTCGGCGAGACCGGCCAGCCGGTCGAAGACCGGCGCGTGGTCGGGCTTCACCTTCGCCTCCCGGTAGTCGGCGGACGGCAGCACCACCACCAGCCGCCCACCCGCCTCGACGACCGCCTCCGCGAACAGGGTGTCCGATCCCCGGGCGAGACAGGTCACCCCGACCAACTCGCCGTCGCGGTGGTCCACCAGCAGCGCGCTGAGGGCCTTCCTCACCAGGGGCACGGTGTCGGGGCTCAGATCCATGTGGCCGGTCACGGCGATCGTGGGCACGGGGCGCTCCTCAGGTTGCAGGACGTCTCGGACGGGCTCCGCACCCCAGTGCGCGGACGGCACGGTCCCGGTCGGCCGGCGTACGAACGGCCGGCGCTGTGTCGGTCGTCAGGGCCGTCGACCACCGTGGTGCCGAGGGCCTTCTGCCGTGGGCGCGGTCCCGGGCTGGGCGGTACCGTTCTGGTGTCGAGTCAGAACGGAGCACAGTATGCCTCCCGTTACGCCCGAACACACCGGCGCGCGAGTCAAGCGGCTGCGCACCCTGCGCCACCTCACGCAGCAGGGTCTCGCCGACCGAGCACACGTGTCCGTCTCCCTCGTGTCCAAGGTCGAGCAGGGCACCGCCCCGGCGACCCCGGCCTTCGTCGGCGCCGTCGCCCGCGCCCTCTCCGTACCGGTCACCGACATCACCGGGCAGCCATACCTCGACGAGCTGCGTACCGATCAGTTCGACGCGCTCATCCAACCGATCCGTGAGTCGCTGGACGTCTACGACCTCGGGCCTGAGCCCGGGGTGTCGCCGCGCGGCCAGGCCGCGATCGCCGCCGCGGCCGACCAGCTGTGCGCCACGGTCCGTGACACCAACATCAAGCAGGCCGCCGCCGTGCTGCCGGGACTGGTGTACGAGGCGACGACCGCTGCCCACCTCGATCCCTCGGACGCCATGTGGCGCACGCTGGCGAGCCTGTACAGGTCGGCGTACGACGTGGCGACGAAGCTGGGCTATGTCGATCTCGCCAGCGTCGCACTCGACCGACTCGCATGGGCGGCGGAACGGGCCTCGGACGCCGTCCTCGGGACGCTGCGCCAGTACCTCCGTGGGCTGGCCTACCTCCGGGCCGCCCAGTACGAGACGGGACAGCGCCTCGTGACCGTGGGGCTGCGGACGGTCGAGCAGGCTGAAGCAGGGCGCCCGCGGGACGTCGTGACCGGACAGCTCCACCTGGGAGCCGCGATTCTCGCAGCGCGGGACGGGGACTCCGACGGCATGGCGGGGCATCTGGGCGAGGCCGACCGGATCGCCGCCCGCACCGGACCGGCGGAACGCACCCTGTGGGTGAGCTTCGGCCCGGCGAACGTCACGCTGCACAGGGTTGCGGCACTTGTCGAAATGGGCCGGTACCCCGAAGCCGTCGAGGCTTCGCGCGCGGCGGCCCTGGACACCCTTCCCGCTTCCCGGATCGGCCACCACCACGCAGAGGTGGCACGAGCCCAGTTGTGGTCCGGCAAGCCTGAGGACGCCTACCGGACACTGAGACTCGCGCGCTCGGTGGCGCCCCAACAGATCCGGTACAGCCCGGTCGTGCGACAGACCATGGAGGACCTCACCTCGCACTACCGATCGGTGCCGGACAGCTTCTCGGCGTACGCCCAGTGGTTGGGAATGTGACCCTGAGTGCATCCAGGGCCTCAACTGGCAGTCGCTCTTGCCAGTTGAGGCCTTGGTCCTTGGCCACCCTGATGGTGTGAGTCACGAAACTCCCCTGGACAAGTCCACTGTGATGGGCCCGGACCGTACGAGGCCGCTCCTCGTGGACGTCGAAACGATCCACGCCACCATCGCCGCCGTGCGCGCCAAAAGCCGTGCCCGCCTCGTCCACGACGAGGTCGCCCTCCTCCACCTGGCCCTCCGCGGCCACCTGGCCGTACTCCTCGACGAGGGACGCGGCCTCGCCGAGAAGATGCCGCGCGGTTCGTTCGACCGCAGCCGAATGGAGATCCACCTCCAACGCCTCACCGCGCTGCACGCCCGGCCGATCGCCCCGAGCGCGGGCGCCGCCTACTCGGGCGCGCAGCAGCTTGCACGGGGCTGCGAGTGGCTGTTGGCGCAACTGGACGCCGATGCGTCCGCGTAGGGAGGCGGCGGCCATGTACCTCACGGTTCTCGCCGTTGCGGCCGCCCTGCTCGCCGTGGGCATCGCCTGCGGCTGAGCGCCCACGCCCAGTACCACCAGTACCCCCAGACCCCCGCCCGGCCGGTGCCTGCCAAGACTCCCGGCCGGACGGGTCGGGTCCCCAGCGGGACCCGGAGCACTGCACCAGCCGGTCCGGACAAGCCGGACCGGCACGACACAGGAGGTCCACGATGCGTGACCTGTTGCGGGCGGTCAACCTGGCCGTCTTCCCGGACGAGGACGACGACGGAGGGGGCGACAACGGGGGCGAGACCGCCGGAGGTTGTGACGAGGGTGACGGCTGCGGCCGTTCCTGACCCACAGCCCCGTACCGACCCTCGTTGAACCAGGCGGCCCCGTCCGGCGGCGGGGTCGCCTGCCGACCGGCGGATACCGGTGACCCGGAGGAGACCTGTGACCCTGCACCACCACGCGTACACCTGGCTGGGCGACGGCCAGACCCTGATCAGGCCCGGCGACGCCCACCGCCGACCGGGCAGCCCCGACTTCCGGTCCGCCGCCGTGATGCCGCTGGAGTGTGCCGACTGGCTGCTCAAGCCGGCCGGAGTCGTCAAGGGGACCTTCCAGGAGCCCAAGGAGGCGGCCGGGTGGTGGGCCGACCGGCTGGCCGAGCACCGCGGGGCGTTCACCGGCACCTACGCTCCGGTCGCCGACCCCGGCGAGGTCGTGCGACGTCTGCTGGCCGGGGAGGACGTGGTCGGCGGGTGGTGGGTGAGCGGACAGCGGTTCCTGTCCCTCAACCTGATCGCCTGCCCCCACCAACGACGCCCCGACTACGCCTGCCCTCTGCGGTGAGCCTCCCCGCAACGAACCGGGCCCCCTCGTCGCGCGACGAGAGGGCCCGGTTCGAGAGAGCGCGGCCCCGGTGGGACCGTCTCGCGCAGGTCAGGCGTCCTTCACCACGCCTGCCGCCCGCGCGTCGGCGAGCCACTGCGGGAAGCCGGCGACGAGCTGCGAGTAGAGCTTGGTGTCGGTGATCGCACGGGGGTCCTTGCCGGCGTGCAGGAAGCCGGTGTTGGCCACCTTGCGCCGGTCGGGGACGGTGAGGCCGTCGAGCTTGCGGAGGAAGTCGAAGGCCTTGGACTCCGGGTCGCCGAAGCCGACGAACTGCCAGTAGATCGGGAGGGCGGCGGCCTCGCAGATCGCCTTCTCCGCCTCCGCCCGCGAGGTGGGAGCGCCGTCGGTCTGGAAGACGACGAAGGCGGGGGCGGTGCTGCCGGACGCCTGGTAGTGCTCGATGACGGCGGTGACGGCTGCGTGGTAGTTGGTGCGGCCCATGTGCCCGAGTCCGGCGTGGAGTTCCTCGATGCGGCCCTCGTAGGAGGTCACGTCGAGCTCGGCGGTGCCGTCGACCTCGGTGGAGAAGAAGACGACGGGGACGGTGCCGTCGTCGTCGAAGTTCGCGGAGAGGCCCAGGGCCTGTTCGGCGAGGTGCTGGACGGTGCCGTCCCGGTAGTAGCCGCGCATCGAGCCGGAACGGTCCAGCACGAGGTAGACGGCGGCGCGCTCACCGGCCAGGCCGTGCTTCTTCAGCGAGGTCCCGGCCGCCTTGTAGAGGCTCACCAGGCCCGGCGCCCGCTTCTTGAGGGCGGTGGTGCGGGCCGCGGCGGCCCGCGGGGAGGGGACGGCTGCGGCGGCCGGGGCTGCGGCAGGCGCAGGAGCGAGGTCGGCCTCCGGGGCGGGGGCGGTCACCGGGGCGGCTGCCTCAGCCGGGGCGGCCGGCTCGGCCTCGCGGGCGGAGGTCTCCTCGGTGCCGGGTGCCTCGGCCTCCGCCTTGCCGCCCTCCGTGGCCTCGGCCTCCGCCTTGCCTTCCTCCTCGGCCCCGGCGCTGGCCTCGGCCTCCGTCTCCGCCTGGCCGCCGTCCGCCGTGTCCGCGCGGCGCTCGTCCTTGGCCTCGGCCGTGGCCACGCGTGCGCTCGCTGCCGGGTCCGCGGAGCGGGCGCTGTCGAACGCCTTTCGCACCAGGTCGCTGGCGTCCTCCGAGGAAGCGTCCGCCGCGGAGGAGCCGCGGCCGGCGGCGGTGTCCCGGGGCGGGCTCTGGGCGGGGACCGAGGGTTCGGTCGCCGTGGGGTGCTCCGGAGTGGCCGAGGCGGTGTCCTCGGGGGCGGCGCCGGACGCGCCGGTGCCCCCTGAGGCCGGTCTCGGGGCGGTGGCCGTGGTGCCCTCGGCATCCGCCTCGCGGTGCGGGGCGGCCTCGGCGGTGACGTCGGCGGTGGCCTCGGACGGTGCGGTGCGTGCGGCGGGCAGGGCGGGATCGTTCTGGGGAACGGACTCCTCGCGGGCCTCCGGAATGATCGCCGTGCCGGAGGAGGCGTCGACGGTGGAATCGGTGCTCTCTCCGGCCGAATCCTCCGTAGCGGCCGACGGCTTGGCCGGTTCGTCACGGTTGGCCTTCGAGCGACCGAATGCGTTGCGGAGCAGACTTCGAATGCCCATCGGCGAACCTTTCTTATGGTGTGCTGAGTGCGACGTTTGTCCGTAACCGCAGATATGTCCCTGACCAGGGCGGTCCCGTAAGAGTAGCGGTCCGCGCCGTTTCGGCCAGGGCGGCAGGCGGGAGGCGGAAATACCGGGAGAAATGCGCCCGCCATCCGGTGCGTCAATCCCTGTGCGGGGCCCGCCGAATGTCACGGGCGACCCGAGGTTATCTTGCTGCGCGTTTCCGTTTACCGGCCCGTTTCCCGGGCCCGGGCGGGGTCTCGGGGGTCCCGGCATGGCGGGCCGACCCGGGGGTATCCGGGCGTCAACCACCGCACGACGCACCGGAGTCGGCGGTGTCGGCGGGACGCCGGTCGGTCGGCGGTCGCTGGGGCAGGGCGGATGCAGAGGTGGCGGCGATGGCAGACGGAGCACGGTTGACCGCGCGCGGCAGGAGGCCGGGTGCCGGGCGCGGGACGGCGAAGTCGGGCGGCGGCTCGGGCGGGTGGCGGGAACGGCTGCCCGAGGCGCTGGGCGGGTCCGGCGGGCGGGGCAGTCCGACGAAGGGTGGAGCGCGGCGGACCCCGACCGCTCGTCCCGCGCGAGGGACCGGCGGCGGGAAGCCGGGCGTGGCCGGGAAGGACCGCCGCACCTGGTGGCGGTGGGGACGGGGTTCGGCCGGTGCTGGTGCCGGTGCGGGATGGCGGAAGGGGTCGCGGGCTCGTCGGGCGGAGGTGATCGGCGCGCAGGACGGGACCGCCCCGCCGGCCGCCGCTCGTCGCCCTGCCCGGCCGTCCTCCCTGGCCTTCCGGGTGCTGCTGATGCTCTGTGCCTTCGCCGCGATGGTGGGGTTCGCCGTGGTGCTGGCCAAGCTGACGCTGGTGCCGTCCATGGCCTCCCGGTCGTTGGCGCACACCAACCTGCATCCGGGCTCGTCGATCCGTGCCTACCTCGACCAACCCGCCTTCCGCGACACCGTCAAACAGCTGGGCGGCAACATCGTGTTGGGCATGCCGTTCGGGGTGCTGCTGCCGGTGCTGCTGCCGAAGGCCCGGGGCCTGGTCCGGGTCACGCTCGTCACCGCGGTGGTGATGCTCGCCGTGGAGCTGGCGCAGGGGACGCTGGTGGAGGGGCGGGCCTTCGACGTGGACGACGTGATCCTCAACTCCCTGGGCGCGTTCCTGGGCTACCTGTTGCTGGGGCGCCGGCTGGGCCGGGCCGTCCATCCGCGGCGGGTTCACTGGTGGCACCGGTGGACGCGGTCGGGGGGCGTCCGTACCAGTCCAGGCAGATGACGAGGGCGTCGTCCTCGGCGTCCTCGTGACCCCGGTGGCCGCCCACCTCCTCCAGGACGGCCCGGGGGACCTGGGCGGCGGGCAGCAGCCGGGTGGTGTGCAGGGCCCGGGCCAGGGCGCGTTCGCCGTAGCGCTCGCCCGTCTTGGAGGGCACGTCGTAGACCCCGTCGCTGACGAAGAGCAGCCGGTCGCCGGGCAGGGCCTGGAAGCGCTCGGTGGTGTAGACGGTGTCCTCGAACATGCCCAGCGGCAGTTGGGCCTGGAAGGGGACGAGGTCGACGGTGCCCTCGCGCAGCAGCCACAGGCGGGGGGAGCCGGCGTCCACCACCTCGGCGTGCCCGGTGGCCAGGTCGAAGCGGATCAGCAGGGCCGCCAGGTGGCACTCGCCGCGGTGCTGGCCGTAGAGCGCCTGGTCGGCGAGGGTGGCCTGCCCGACGAGGTCGAGGCCGGCGCGGCGGGCGTTGCGCAGGGCGTGGACGCCGAGCGAGGTCAGCAGGGCCGCGTCGATGCCCGAGCCCATGCCGTTGGTGGCGACCAGCGTGAGGTGGTCGGCGGAGGTGGACCAGTCGAAGTTGTCGCCGTGGACGGCGTAGGCCGGTTGCAGCTGGGCGCCGAGGGTGTACTCGGGGCGGGCGCAGGAGCGGGCCGGCAGCAGCTGCCACTGGATCTCGGCGGCCAGGGTCAGCCGGGCGGCGCGGCGGGCCTGGAGGAAGAGGTCGGTGTCCCGGTCGGCGACGACGATCTGGTGGGCGAGGATCTCGGCGATCTGGGCGAGTTCGGCGACCCGGGCGGTGGGGGCCACCGTGGGGTCCCCGGGTGTGGCGCAGGTCTCGTCCGTGGGTGTGGCGCGAGTCTCGTCCGCGGGTGTGGTGCGGGTCTCGTCCGCGGGTGTGGGGCAGGTCCGGTCCGTGGGTGTGGCGAAGGTCTCGCGGGTCCCCGCGGGTGCCGGGGGCAGGGGTTCCTCCTCGCCCTTCGGCTGCGGGAGGTCGGCGGCCGGCAGGTCGACGGCGAGGACGCCGATGCGGTCGCCGCGGACGGTCACCGGCAGGTGGAGACGGGTGGTGTCCGGCCCGGGGCCCGGCTCGCCGTGCGGCTGCTGTCCACTGAAGGCCCGGCCCGCTGCGCCGGTGAGGGCGGAGCGGGGGTGTTCGGTGTGCGGCAGCACGGCGACCGGCTGGAGCAGGGTCAGGCTGTAGTCGGCCACCAGCAGCTGGACGCCGAGGGCACCGTAGAGCCGGGTGAGTTCGGCCGTCAGGACACCGGGGAGGGCGTGCGGGGCTGCGGCGCGCAGGGCGCGGGAGACGGCCGCGGGTCTGTCCACGTCTGGGGTGCTCTCTTCTGGTGTGGCCCGGCGGTGGGGGCCGGGGTCGGGGTCGGGGTCGGCCCTCGCTCCGGGCTGGCGGGAGCGGGGACCGGGTCGGGCGGCCGGGGGGCCGGGGGAGGCGGGGGGAAAGCGTGTCGGGGCGGTGGAGTGCCCGGTGGTACGGCTGACAAGGGGCACGTCGGATGCCACAGTTGTGGACATGAACACCTCCCCCTCCACCCCTCGGCCGTCACAAGCCGCGGCGCGGGCGGCGTCGGAGGTCATCGAGCTGCTGGAGGTCCTGTGGGAGCGGGGCCGTGACGCCACCTCCTCCGCACCGGTGTCCACTTCGCAACTACGCGTGATGTACGTCGTGGAGCGTGAGGAAGGTATCAATCTGCGCAGTCTGGGCGACGTTCTGGGTGCCGGGCCGTCCTCCGTGAGCAGGTTGTGCGATCGGCTTGAGGCCGTCGGTTTTGTGAGACGGGAGCACAGTCCGCTCAGCCGCCGTGAGATCGCGCTCCGCCTCACCGCGGGGGGTCGCGCCTATCTGGCAGAGTTGAGAGAACGGCGCGAGGAGGCGCTGGTGGCGGCGCTCGCCGACATGTCGGACGAGCAGCGCGCAGCGCTCGCGGACGGGCTTTCGGGTTTCCAGCGGGCCTCCGAAGGTCTGTTGCCCCTTGGGCGTGAGGTTTCTCGCAGCCGGACGGCCAGGTCCGCCTAGATCACCCCACGCGGGGTACGCAGGTGGCGCTTGCGAGCTAAGTTTGTCGCTCGACAACTGTCGGCCGCAACGGCGAGTATTTCAACTCGGCATCGGTCGTGGACCGGTCAAGGGAGCCGTCGTCCCACTGGGGCGGACGGCCTGTGTGGAGGGATTCTGGTGAGTTCCAGCGAGGCCGCGGTACGGGAGCGCCTGGTGCAGGCGCTGCGCACCTACGACGAGGAGATCGCCGACCGCTGGGTGCAGCTGCAGTGGGAACAGGCGTCGGTCGACGAGGGGGTGGCCGAGGGCGAGCTGCGGCAGGAGGCCGACGATCTGCTCGCCGCGCTCCAGGCCGCCGTGGAGAGCTCCACCCCGGTGTCCCGTCTGGTGGCGGATTTCCCCGAGCTCAACCGGGCGGTCGTGGAGCTGTCGATGCGCCGGGCCCGGGCGGGCGCCTCACCGACCTCCACCTCGCTGGCCGTGCTCGCGCTCAAGGAAGCCCTCGTGGACTGCCTGCGCAAGCACTCCGAGCCGGGTGAGGACCTGCTGGCCATAGCACTGACCGTCAACCGGCTCCTGGACGCGGCGGGCGCGCTCTCCTTCGAGACCTACGTCGAGGGCCGCGAGGAGATCATCCGCCGGCAGAGCAGGCAGCTCCTGGAGGTCTCCACGCCGGTGGTGCGGCTGTGGGACAAGGTCCTCGGGGTGCCGCTCATCGGGACGCTGGACACCGCCCGCACCCAGGTGGTCATGGAGAACCTGCTCCAGGCCATCCAGGAGAGCGAGGCGGTCGTCACCATCATCGACATCACGGGCGTGCCGACGGTGGACACCGCCGTGGCCCAGCACCTGATGCACACCGTCAACGCGGTGCGGCTGATGGGCGCCGACTGTGTGATCAGCGGCATCCGTCCACAGATCGCGCAGACCATCGCCCAGCTCGGCATCGACCTGTCCGCCATCCTCACGCGTGCCACGCTCTCCGACGCGCTCTCCACCGCCATGGGACTCATCGACGGTTCGCGCCAGGGCACCACGGGCGCGCAGATGAGCCAGGTGGGCCGGTGAGCGGGCCCGCTTCGGGGGGCGTCCCCATCCTGCGGCTGGGCGACGTGCTGGTGACCGGCCTCCTCAACGAGCTGGACGACCGCACCGCCCTCGCCTTCACCGAGGAGCTGACCGAGCGCATCACCACCGACCGTGCGCGGGGGGTGCTGATCGACATCTCCCGGCTGGAGCTCATCGACTCCTTCGTGGCGCGGACGTTGATGGAGCTGACGACCGTGGCCCGGCTGCTGGGCGCGCGCGTCATCGTGGCGGGTATGCGCCCGCCGGTCGCCATCACCCTGGTGGAGCTGGGCATCCACATGACCGGCGTGGAGACCGCTCTCAACGCCGAGCAGGGGCTGTCGGCTCTGGGCTGGCAGCGGGCCGCCCAACCGGCCGAGGGGGCGTCGGATGACACTCTCCAGTGACCACTTCCCCAGCTCCGGCAGCACCGGCCGCGGCGGACGCCTGACGGCCGGGGACACCGGAAGCCGGCCCTCCGGCGCCCGGGGAGACGGCGCGGCGCGACGCTCGGCCCACCCGGACGGCGCGTCGGGCGGGTGGCCGGTGGCGAGGCACGCCGACGGCAGCCGGGACGGCGAGGCCGCTGCCCCCGCCCGGGAGGGGCGTCCCTCCGGTGGGGAGAGCTACCCGGTCCGCACCGAGGAGGACCTGCTGGTCGTCCGGCACGCCGTCCGCTCGGCGAGCGTGGAGACCGGGTTCGGCCTGGTGGACCAGACGCGGGTGGTGACCGCCGCCAGCGAACTGGCCCGCAACGCCTACATCCACGGCGGCGGCGGGGTGCTGGTCATCGAGCGGCTGCGCCGACCCGGCCGGCAGGGCCTGCGGCTGACCGTGCGCGACGACGGCCCCGGCATCGCCGACCTGGACGAGGCGATGCGCGACGGCTACACCACGGGCGCCGGGCTCGGCCACGGTTTGGGCGGAGCGCAGCGGTTGATGGATGATTTCGACGTGGACTCCTCCCCCGAGGGAACGACGGTCTCGGTGACCCGATGGACCAGTCCGTGACCTCTGACGCCCCGCGTCCATCCGCCCCGGTGCGGCCCACCGCCCGGGTGCGGGTGGACCACTACAGCGCCGTCCACCTCGCCGCCTCGACCGCGCGCGAGGTGGCCGTCGAGTGCGGGCTGACCGGTGCGCTGCCGGACCGTGCGGCGGTGCTCGCCTCCGAGCTGGCCAGCAACCTCGCCAAGCACGCCAGCGACGGCACCGTCTACATCCAGCCGCTGCCGCTCGGCGGCGGTGTGGAGATCCTCGCAGTCGACCGCGGGCCGGGCATCGCCGACCTGGAGGAGGCGCTGCGCGACGGCTTCACCACCACCGGGACGCTCGGCGCGGGCCTGGGCGCGGTCAAGCGGCTGGCCTCCGACTTCACCCTGCGCACCCGGGCGGGCGGCACGCTGATCGCCGCCCGGCTCACGGCGCCGGAGGGGCCCGTGCCGGCCGGCCAGAGCGTGGGCGGGGTCTGCCTGCCGGCCCAGGGCGAGGAGGCGTGCGGGGACGCCTTCGCGGTCTTCGACGAACCGGCGGACGACCAGGACGGCGGGTCGCGGCGGGCCCCGGACGGCAGCACCGGGCCGGGCCCGGGCGCCTCCGGCCCGGCGGCCTCCGGCCCGGTCCGCACCGCGCTCGTCGTCGACGGTCTGGGGCACGGCTCGGACGCCGCGGACGCCGCCCGGGCCGCGGTCCGCGCCTTCCACGCCGGCCCGGAGCGCCCGCTGCCCGAGCTGTTCGCCGCCATGAACCGCGCGGTCCGCCGCACCCGGGGCGCGGCGATCGGCGTGCTGCGGGTGCGGGCCGACGGCCGGGGCTCCTACTGCGCGACGGGCAACACCCGCGCGCTGCTGCTCTCGCCGGACGGCATACGCCAGCGCCTGATCAACCAGCCCGGCGTGGTCGGGTGGAACATGCCCCGGCCCGTGGTGCGCACCTTCACCCTCGCCCCGGGCGAGACCGCGGTCCTGCACTCCGACGGCATCGAGGACCGCTGGTCGCGCGACACCCAGGCGCTCTCCCCCTTCCTGCTGCGGCTGCCGCCGGTACTCTTCGCGGCGGCCCTCGCCCACGGCCACGGACTGGGCCGCGACGACGCGACCGCGCTCGCCCTGCGCGGTCCGGAGAACCCCTCATGACCGCTGTGAACGAACCCTCCAGGAGCCCCGGCGCGGCCGGTGATCCTGCCGCCACCACCGCGCACACCGCCGGTTTCACCGCCCTCGCCCCGCTGCGGCGCCGGGTGCGGGCCCTCGCCCGCGGCTACGGGCTCGACGCGGAGACCCGGGCCCGGCTGGTGCTGTCGGTGGTGAAGGTGGCACGCCTCACCATGGCGGCCGGGCACGCCGTCACCCTCTCCAGCTCCCACGAGCGCGACCCGGCCCGCGGCCCGGCCGTGGACGCCGCGGCCGCGGTCGCCGCCGAGGGTGCGACGCAGGAGGCGCGCCGGGAGCGGCCCTGGGGTGTGCTGACCGTCCGGCTGCGCCCGGACCCGCCCCGCGAGCTGTCCGCGAAGGACCTGCCGTTGATAGGGGACGCCTCCCAGGGCGACGGCGTCGTCTGGCGCGTCCCGCTCGCCGGCCCCCCGGCGGGGCCGCTGGTGCCCGCGGGCCGCCGCCCGGCGGGGCCGGCCGCCGAGGACGAGGTGGCGGACATGGAGGAGGAGATGCTCGCGCTCGTCTCCCACACCGACCGCGTCGAGTCCGAGCACCGGCTGCTCAAGCACGAGCTGGCGGAGACCAACAGCGGTGTCCTGGCCATGTACGTGCAGCTGGAGGAGCGCGACGAGGCGCTGCGGACCGCGCACGGCAAGACGCTGCGCGAGCTGGAGGACGCGTTGCGCCCGCCGCCCATCGAGGTGGCGGGGCTGGAGACGGCCGTGCACTACGCACCGGCCGGCACCGACGCGCCCACCGGCGGCGACCTCTACGACTGGTTCACGCTGCCCGACGGCCGGCTGCACATCACCGTCGTCGACGCCCTCGGCCACGGGGTGACCAGTACCCGCAGCGCCCTCAACGTGACGCACGCGGTGCGCACCCTGGCGCTGGAGGGGCACCGGCTGGAGTCCATCGTGGCGCGGGCCGACGAGATCCTGCTGCCCTTCGACCCCGAGCTGATGGCGACCGTGATGCTGATCCGGCTCGACCCGGCCACCGGCGACCTGGAGCTGGCCAACGGCAGCCACCCGCCGGCGCTGCTGCTGCGCTCCACCGGCGAGTCGGAGTACCTGGAGGTCCGCGGTCGCGGCGTCGGCTTCCCGCTGGCCGGGAGCGAGCGGGTGCTGCGCCGCACCCTGGGCAAGGACGACCTGCTGCTGCTGTACACCGACGGCCTCACCGAGAGCCGCCGCGACCCCAAGGAGGGCGAGAAGCGCCTGGTGGAGGCCGGGCGCGCGCACTTCTCCCGGCCCATAGCGGACGTGCCCGGCGCCATCGCCGCCGACATGCACACGGTGATCCTGCACCCGGACGACACACTCGCGCTGTCGGTACGCCGGACGGGGTGAGGCGGGCGGTCGGGGGCCTGCCCCTGCGGCCCCCGCCCGCGGACCGCTGCGGAGGCGGGCGCCCTCGGGCACCGGGGGTGCTTCGTCCACGACAGCCCTCCGGAGCCTTGAGGCGGTGCGGGAAAAGCGTCGCCGGCATCCGCCCTCCCCGGCCACCATCTGCCGGATGCGTCGGTGCCCAGCCCCCTGCGGACCGCCCTCGCCACCGGCGAGTACCTGCTGTCGGACCGGTCCGGGTGCAAAAGGCCGGTGGGCGGAAGCGGGGGCTGGGCCGGCCGCCGGCTCTGCTGCCCCGGCCCCGGGAGCCGGCCCCCGGCCCCCGGGCGCGATCCAGCCCGAACAGCGGAACCCCACGGGACACGGCGGGGCGCGGCGAGGTGCACTGCTGACATGAGCGGTGCCCCGCACGACTGCCTGGCGCGCAACGACTGGATCTGCGGTGCGTACCTGTCCTCGCGCCGGCAGATCCTCCTCGACGCCTTCCTCCAGCACCTCCAGCTCACCGTCGTCTCGGTGGCGCTGGGCGCGGTGGTGGCGGTGCCGCTGGCCCTGCTGGCGCGGCACCGGCGGTGGGCACTGGGCCCGGTGCTGGGTATCACCACCGTCCTCTACACGATCCCCTCGCTGGCGATGTTCTCGCTGCTGCTGCCGCTGTACGGGCTCTCCGCCACGCTCGTCGTCGTGGGCCTGGCGCTGTACTCCCTGACGCTGCTGGTCCGCAACGTGCTGGCCGGTCTGGAGGCGGTGCCCGAGGAGACGCGGGAGGCGGCGCGCGGCATGGGGTACGGGCCGCTGCGGCAACTGCTGACGGTGGAGCTGCCGCTGGCCGTGCCCGCGGTCGTGGCGGGGCTGCGCATCGCCACCGTCTCGACCGTAGCGCTGGCCACCGTCGGCGCCATCGTGGGCTTCGGCGGGCTGGGCAACCTGATCTACGCGGGCATGAACTCCTTCTTCCGGGCGCAGGTGCTCACCGCCTCCGTGCTCTGCGTCCTGCTCGCCGTCGGCTGCGACCTGGTGCTGCTGGGCGTCGAGCGGCTGCTGACGCCCTGGCGCCGGCCGCGGGTACGGGCCCGGGCGGTGCGGCTGGCGACGGCCGCCGCGGCACCCGCCGCCGTGGCGCCGGCCGCCGTGCGGGGGCGCGGATGAACACCCTGGCCGCGGTGTGGTCCTGGCTGACCACCGCCTCGCACTGGACGGGGGAGGCCGGCCTGCTGCACCGGCTGGTGGAGCACCTCCAGCTCACCGCGGTGTGCCTGCTGCTGTCCTGCCTGGTGGCGCTGCCGGTGGCGATCGTCCTGGGCCACCTGGGGCGGGGCGGCGTGCTCGCCGTGAACCTCGCCAACGTGGGCCGGGCCGTGCCCACCTTCGCCGTCCTGGTCCTGCTGCTCCTGACGCCGCTGGGCCGGTACGGGGACTGGGCCACCGTGCTGGCGCTGGTGCTCTTCGCGGTGCCGCCCCTGCTGACCAACGCCTACGTCGGGATGCGCGGGGTGGACCGGGACGTGGTGGAGGGCGCCCGGGGGATGGGGATGACGGGCTGGCAGCTGGTGTGGCGGGTGGAGCTGCCGCTGGCCTTCCCGCTGGTGTGGACGGGGGTGCGGATCGCCGCCGTGCAGCTGGTGGCGACGGCCACGCTGGCGGCACTGGTCGGCGGCGGCGGGCTGGGCCGCGTCATCACCGCCGGCTTCAACCTGGCCAGCACCCCGCAGGTGGTGGCGGGCGCCGTGGTCGTCGCCGTCTTCGCGCTGCTGGTCGAGGCTGCCTTCGAGGTGGTGCAGCGCAGCGGTCCGGCCTGGGTGCGGGGGCGGGCGCGGTGAGCGGGCGGGGACGCGGGACGCGGGTGCGCGGCAGGGGCCTGCGCCGTCCCGGGACGCGTCGGCCGGGCGGCCGGGCGCGGGCCTTCGCCGTGCCGCTGGCCCTGGTGGTGACGTGTGCCGCCCAGGCGGGGTGCGGCGGGGGCCCCTCGCTGGAGACCCGCGGGCAGGTCACCGCCTCGCCCGGGGAGGGCCGGGACCTGACGGTCGGCTCGGCCGGCTTCACCGAGAGCGAGCTGCTGGCGCAGATGTACGCGGCGCTGCTCGACCACGCCGGTTTCCGCACCACCCTGGTCACCGTCGGCAACCGCGAACTCTACGAACCCGCCCTGGAGAAAGGGCAGATCGACGTTGTACCCGAGTACGCGGCGACCCTCGCGGACTGGCTGAACACCAAACGGAACGGCTCGGGGGCGAAGCCGGTGGCCTCACCGGACGGGGCGGCCACCCTGCGGGCGCTGCGGAAGCTGGCCGGGCCGCGCGGACTGGCCGTGCTGTCGCCGGGCCGGGCCGTGGACCGCAACGCCTTCGCCGTCTCCCGCTCCTACGCGGCCCGCCACCACCTGCGGACCCTCGGCGACCTGGGGCGGGCGAAGCTGCCGGTGCGGCTGGCCGCGGGGGACGAGTGCGTCCAGCGGCCGTTCTGCGCCCCCGGGCTGCGGCGCACGTACGGCATCGACCTCGTCTCCGTCGACCCCAAGGGCGTCGGCACCACCCCGGCCAAGCAGGCCGTGCAGACCGGCCGGGACCAGCTGGTGCTGACCACCACCACCGACGCCACCCTCGACGACTTCCACCTGGTGGTCCTCGCCGACGACCGGCACCTCCAGAACGCCGACCTGGTCGTCCCGGTCGTCAACCGGGCCCGGGCGGGCGGCGGCAGGGCGGCCCGGGCCCTGGACCGCCTCAACCGGGTGCTCACCACCGCCGACCTGGCCCACCTGGACGAACAGGTCGACTCCTGGCGCCGGTTGCCGCAGGACGTGGCGCGGCGCTACCTGCGGGACAAGGGGCTGCTGCCGGGGTGAGGGCGCTGCTGCCGGGCTACCAGGAGCCGCCGCCTCCGCCGCCGCTGCCGCTCCCCACCCCGCTGCCGGAGCTGCCGCCGGAGTAACCGGAGGAGCCGGCACCCGAGGAGGTGGAGGAGGTGGGCTGGTGGGTGGTGTTCGCCGCGGAGAGCATGAACGCGAGGGCGAAGGCCGCCCCCGGATCCGACTGCCGGTGCGCCTGGCCGGGGGTGCGCGCGGCATCGGCGGTCGCCTCGGCGAACCGCTCGGCCTCGCCCAGCGCCACTGCCCACGCCGTGCGCAGCGCCACCGCCCGGCTCCCGCCGGACGCGTCGGACGCGTCGGACGCGTCGGGCTCGTCCGGCCCGTGCCGGTCCGCGTCCCCGGTGCCGGGAGCCGCCCCGTCGGTCACGCCGGTGTCCGCGCCGGCCGCGAGGAACCGCCGGTAGGACTCCGTCTGCGCCCACAGCCGCGTTCCCCGTGCGGTGCGCACCCGCAGCTCCCAGGCCCGCACGGCCATCGCCGTCCCGGCCCCCGCCACGGCGCCGCCCACGCCCGCCAGCAGCAGCCAGGGCGCCCCCGGTTCGTCACAGACCGCGCCCCCGGCCACCGCCACCGCCAGCCCGAGGAGGGCGAGCAGCAGGCCCAGGCGCCGCACCAGCCGGGCGCGCCGCAGGCTCGCGCCGTCCCACAGGTCGGTGGTCTCCATCCAGGCGGCCAGTTCCTTGCCGAGGGTGGACCAGCCGGTGGCGAAGGACGCGTCGTACTGGCCGAGCGTGAAGCTCTTCCGGGAGTCGAACATCTCGTACAGGGCACGGCCGGGCACCCGGTTCACCATCTGCGGGCCGCGCCGGACGGTCGGGCGCCGGTGCCCGCCGGAGATGACGATCTTCTTCTCGTGGGCGGCGGTGAGCAGCCACGCGACCTTGTGCTCGGGCCGTACCCGCTCGGCCAGCAGCAGGCCGCCCTCGAAGGGGGACAGCCCCTCGGGTGGGGTGGCGGACGGGGTGAGCCCGGTCGCCAGCCGCGCCGGGTCGACGCGGCCCTTGCCCCGGGCCCCGCCCTCCTCGACCCGGTCCCGGCCGGCGATCCGCAGCACCCCGACGGTCAGTGCCGCCGCGACCAGCGCCGCCAGGGCCGCCGCCGGCGCGGGCCGCAGCGGGCTCACCCCGGAAGCGCCCGCCGCCGGGGCCGGCGGAGCGGTGAGGCGCGGCCGGGTGCCCAGCGCCCGTCCGGCCCCGGCATGCAGCGTGACCCCCTCACCTGCCGACAGCTCCGGCACGGCCACGGTGAGACGGCCCGGGGCCGGCGCCTGGACCTGGCAGTGCGCCTGCGACCCGGCCTGCCCCTGTACGCAGTCCGGCGTGGCCAGGGCGTGCGGCGCGACCACGTGGACGGTGACGTGCCGCAACTCGACCTGCCAGCCCGTCCCCACCGCGTCCCAGGCCAGCCGGTGGTGGGGGGCGACGGCCGGAAGGGTGTACCGCAGTCGGTAGCGGTGGGTGCCGCTCACGGAACGGTCGGCGTCGCCGAGACGGATGCGGGTCACCGACCCCAGGTCCTCCGTCTCGGAGGGCACGGGACGGCCGTCGAGAGTGGCGGCGACCTCCGCTTCCGGTGGCAACCCCGGTATGTCACGGAAGATGCCGTGGCGGTCGTCCACCGGAACGCCGAAGTCGTAGTCGATCACCTCGGATATCCGGGCGGAGCCGTCGGTGGCCAACTCTGCACCGACCCACATGCCGTTGACGCGCTCCCCGCTGCCGAACACGCCGCCCAGCCAGACCACCAGCCCCACCAGCACCACCGCGCCCGCCAGCCAGGCCGCCCCGACCCCTCTGCGCCACCGCACCGACCTGCCGGATCTCGCGCCCATACCGCCCCCCGGGTTAGACAGAGGGCCTGTCTACCACCTCCGCCGGTGACGGAGAGGCGAAATGCGCGCGGTGCACGGGGGCTTGAGCGAGGACGGGCGTGGCGGGGCCGGCGGCCCGGACGGATGCCGCGCCGCGGGGCCGAGGGTGGCCGGGCCGCCCCGCGTGGTCATGCCCGAGCAGTGGCTTCGGGGTCCGGAGTGTGCGAGCGCAGGATGCCCTCGACGCCCTGCAGGAAGGTCTCGGTGATCGGTGCGGAGTCCGAGAGGCAGCCGGCCGCCATGGCGCCGTCCCGGAGCATGACGAAGTGCCGGCCCGCCGCGTCGGCGGGCGTGCAACCGGCCTGCGCCAGCAACTGCGTGGTGGTCTCCAGGAACCACTGGCGGTGGGTCAGCACGGCCTGGTGGACCGGGTGCGCCGGATCGGGGTACTCGGCCGCCGCGTTCAGGAACGCGCACCCGCGGAACCCGGGGGAGCGGATGCCCTCGGCGATGGTCCGGCTGACCGCCCGGACGGCGTCGGCCGGCGGCAGCTCCTGCGCCCGGACGGCCGCCACCTGTCCCCGGATGCCGCGGTCGGCCTGCTGGAGGTAGGCGAGGATCAGCTCCTCTTTCCCCTTGAAGTGCCGGTACAGGGTGGCCCGGGTGACCTGGGCCTCCGCGATGATCCGGTCCACGCCGACGGAGTGGATTCCCTCGGTGTAGAAGATCCGGGTCGCCGTGTCGAGCAGTCGCGCCCGAGCCTCGGACGTGCTCCCGCCTTCAGTGCTCGCGCTCATGGCGCCCACCGTACCAGCAGGGTGAGGGAGAACGTTCGGTCTTGACAGGGGGGTGCGCGCATCCTTCAATAAGCACGAGACCGAACGTTCTCCCTCTGTCGACGGGGCTGCGTCAGAGGGCCACGGCACTGCGGTGCACCACCTCCGCACCCGCACTCCATCCGCACCCGCATCCGCAACTGATGCGCCCTCACCTGCTGCACCTCCACCTGCCGCACCACCATCCGCTCCGGCACGGCGCCGGCCCCCGCTCGCGGCCGCTGCAACGAAAAGGAACCTCCATGGACACCTCCGTCGCCACTCCCGCCCCTGCCGTGAGCGCTGCCGCGGCTCTGCGCCCCCTGTACTTACTGCGTTTCGCCTTCGCCGCGGTATGGGCAGCCCTGCTGTTCACCTCCGCCCACACCCTGGGTGCCCTCAGCACGACGCTGCTGGTGGTCTATCCCGCGTTCGACGTGGTGTGCGCAGTCGTCGACCTCAAGTCCGCCCGGGCGAACCGGGGGCCGGTGCGCGGTCTCTACGCGAACGTCGTGCTCAGCACCCTCACCGCCTCGGCCCTGCTCGCCGCCACCGCCTCCGGCCTCCCGGCCGTCCTGCGGGTCTGGGGTGCGTGGGCGATCACCGCGGGCCTGGTCCAACTCGCCGTCGGCGTCCTGCGGCGCCGCATGGGGGGCCAGTGGCCGATGATCGTCAGCGGCGCCGTCTCCACCCTCGCCGGGGCCTCCTTCCTCGCCCAGGCCGGGCAGAAGAACGCCTCCCTGTCCTCCCTGGCCGGCTACGCCTTCCTGGGCGGGGTGTTCTTCCTGGTCTCCGCGCTGCGCCTGCGGCGAGCCGACCGGACCGGGTGAAAACGGACGGCCCGTGCGGACTCCGAGGATGCCGGCGAAAGGGCCGGGGACTTCCGGCCCGGCCGGCGCACCGCCGCACAGCGGTGCGCCGGCCGGCGTCTACAGGTCCGCCATCAGGTCCGATCCCAGACCGAAGTCGGGGGTGCTGGGCTCCAGGGACTGCTCGGCCCAGATGATCTTCCCGGTGCCGGTGTAGCGGGTGCCCCAGCGTTCGGCCATCTGCGCCACCAGGAACAGGCCACGACCGCCCTCGTCCTCACTGGCCGCGTACCTCAGGTGCGGGGAGGTGCTGCTGTCGTCCGCCACCTCCAGGATGAGGGTCCGCTCCCGCATGAGCCGGACCCGGGCCGGGCCGCCGGAGTGGCGCACCGCGTTGGTGGCCAGCTCGCTGACGATCAGCTCGGTGGTGAACGCCAGGTGCTCCAGGCCCCAGGCGGTGAGCTTCTCGGCGATGGCGCTGCGCACCCCGCTCACGGCCGCGGGGTCGGGTGGCAGGTCCCAGAACGCCACGTGGTCGGGTGGCAGCCGCCGGGCGCGGGCCACCAGCAGCGCGATGTCGTCCCGCTGCTCGTCGGGCAGCAGCGCCGCCAGGACCGTCTGCTTGGCGCGCTCCGGCGACTCCCGGGCCTCGGGCCGGGACAGCGCCTCCCGCAGCTGGTCGACGCCCTCGTCCACGTCCCGGTCGCGGTGCACGATCAGGCCGTCGGTGTAGAGCACCAGCTGCGATCCCTCCGGCAGCCGCACCTCGGTCATCTGGAACGGCAGGTCCCCGACGCCCAGTGGCAGGCCGGACGGCAGGTCGGGGAAGACGACGGTGCCGTCGGGCATGACCACGGCCGGCGGCACGTGTCCGGCGCGGGCCAGGGTGCACCGGCCGTCGACCGGGTCGTAGACCGCGTACACGCAGGTGGCGCCCGCCACCGGCCCGCCGCTGGAGTCGTCGTCCTCGCTCTCCGCCTCCTCGATGGTGATGATCAGTTCGTCGAGGTGGCTGAGGAGTTCGTCGGGGGCGATGTCCAGGGCGGAGAAGTTGTGGATGGCGGTGCGCAGCCGCCCCATGGTTGCGGCGGCGTGCAGCCCGTGGCCCACCACGTCACCGACCACCAGCGCCACCCGGGCCCCGGACAGCGGAATGACGTCGAACCAGTCGCCGCCCACCGTGGACTGGGCGGCGCGGTAGTGCGAGGCGATGTCCACCGCGCTCTGGTCGGGCAGCGCCCGGGGCAGCAGCCGGTGCTGGAGGGTGACGGCGGTCGCGTGCTCCCGGGCGAAGCGGCGGGCGTTGTCGATGCAGACGGCGGCCCGTGCCGCCAGCTCCTCCGCGACGGCCACGTCCTCGTCGTCGAAGCGTTCGGCGGTCTCGGAGCGCCAGAAGTGCGCGATGCCCAGCAGCACGCCCCGGGCCCGCAGCGGGGCCGCGATGACGGAGTGGATGCCGTACTCCAGGACCCGCCGCGCCTCCTCGGGCACCCCCTGCTGCCAGTGCGGGTCGGTGCGCAGGTCGACGAGGGTGGCCCGGTCCCGTTCGAGTGCCTTGCCGTGGACGGGTCCCGCCGAGCCGAAGCCGGGGAGGATGTGGCCGACGGGGTGCAGCGGGTGGTCCTCGCGGACGGCCCGCAGCGCCACCCGGACCATCGAGGTGGCCTCGCGCGGGTCGGGTTCCTCACCGCGCAGCACCGGCTCCGCCAGCGAGACGGTGACGAAGTCGGTGAAGTCCGGAACCGCCACCTCGCACAGCTCCTCCGCGGTCCGCCGCACGTCCAGCGTGGTGCCGATCCGCATACCGGCCTGGTAGATCAGGTCCAGGCGCCCGCGGGCCACCTCGGCCTTGCCGGCCAGGGCCCGCAGCTCGGTGTAGTCGCGCAGCGTGGTCACCCCGCCGGTGGACTCCTCGCCGTAGACGGTGGGCCGGCTGCTGACGGCCAGCGGCCGGCCGTGGGCGGTCACCACCTGGTCGGTGACCGTCTCGCGCGAGGTGAGCAGCGCCACCACGTCCTCGCTCAGGCCGAGCCGGCAGACGCGGCGGCCCTCGGCGCGGTCGGGGAGGCGCAGCAGGCGGCGCGCCTCGTCGTTGGCCAGGACGAGGCGGTTGTTCTCGTCGACGATGACCACGCCCTCCCGGACGGCATGGAGCACCGCGTCGTGGTGCTCGTACATCCGGGTCATCTCGGCCGGGCCCAGCCCGTGCGTCTGGCGGCGCAGGCGCTTGCTGACCCACCCGGTGCCCAGCGCCGCCAGCCCCAGCGCGACGCCCGCACCGCCGATGAGGAACGGCAGCCGCGAGTTGGTGGCGACCTCGACGTGGGCGGCCGTCACCCCCGCCGCGACCATGCCGACGACCTTGCCGCCGCTGCGCACCGGGACGATCGACTGCTGGACGGGGCCGAGCGGGTCCATGCCGTTGATCGTCTCGGAGAGGTTGCGGCCGTGCCGGGCGGGTTCGAGGTTGCCGATGAACTTGCGGCCGATCTGGCGCGGGTCGGGGTGGCTGAACCGGGTGCCGTGGATGTCGGTGACGACGACGAAGTCGACCTGGGCGTCGCGGCGCAGCCGTTCCATGCGGGGCTGGAGGAGGGCTGAGGGATGGGCCGACCGCAGGGCGCTCGCGGTGGACGGGGAGTCGGCGACGGCGGAGGCGACGGCGAGGCTGCGGTGCTGGGCCTCCCGGTCGTTGTTGGCGCGCGCCTGGAGGATGAGGACCGCGAGGCTCGCGCCGACCAGGAAGAGGACCAGGACGATCTGCACGGCCAGCAACTGGCCGGCGACGGTCCCCCGGTCCCCGATGGGGCCCGGACCGCGCCTCGACGGCTTCCTCCGGACGGTACGCGTGGCTACCCCTCGTGGCTCGTCCGTCCGGCCGGTGGGAGACCGCCGGCGGCCGGTATCCGGTGTGAGCTCCGTTCGTCACCAGGTTCGTCTGGTTGGTCTTCCTCTGGTTCCTCACCCTAGGAGGTGTTCGCGGGGAGCGCGTGGTGGAAGCGGCCGGTAGGTGGCCGGACCGTCGCGGACCGGGGCCGGGCGGGGGCGGCTTTCAGTCGGTGGGGACGGAGTCGACCTCCGCGCGGTCCCGCGGGGAGTCCCGGAGGGGCCCGGTGATGGTGCGCCGCAGCGCCTCGTGGAGGGTGGTGGGCGTGAGCACGCCGAGGAAGCGGTTGCCGTCGACCACGGCGATCCACCCCGCGTCGTGCCCCAGCATCTCGCTGAAGGCCTGCTTGAGGGTGGCGTCCACGGGCACCCACGCCTCCATCCGGCGCGCGTGGTCGGCGACCGTGCCGACGCCGCCGGCGCCCGCCATCTCCCGGGTCCCCACCCAGCCGTGCAGCTGGTCGTCACCGTCCAGGACGACGGCCCAGCGCGCCCCCTCGGCCCGCAGCCGCCCGGCGGCCCGGCCCGCGTCCTCGTCCAGGTGGGCGAAGGGCGGGCGCTCCAGGTCCTCGGGGTTGATGGTGGTCACCGAGAGCTGTTTGAGTGCCCGGTCGCTGCCGACGAACTCCGCCACGTACGGGGTGGCGGGGGCCCCCAGCACCCCCGCCGGTGTGGCGTACTGCTCCAGGCGGCCCTCGCCGTACACCGCGATGCGGTCGCCGAGCTTCACCGCCTCCTCGATGTCGTGGGTGACGAGCAGCACGGTCTTGCCCAGCTCGGCCTGGAGCTTGCGGAACTCGCGTTGCAGCCGGTCGCGGACCACCGGGTCGACCGCGCCGAACGGCTCGTCCATCAGCAGCACCGGCGGATCGGCGGCCAGCGCCCGGGCCACCCCCACGCGCTGCCGCTGCCCGCCGGAAAGCTGGTCGGGGTAGCGCGGACCGAAGTGCGCCGGGTCCAGCCCGACCAGCTCCAGCAGCTCCGCCGCCCGCGCCCGGGCCTTCGCCCGCCCCCAGCCCGTCAGGAAGGGGACGGTCGCGGTGTTGTCGAGCACCGTGCGGTGCGGGAAGAGCCCGGTCTGCTGGATGACGTACCCCACGCGCCGCCGCAACCGCACGGGGTCCACCGTCATGACGTCCTCCCCGGCCAGCAGGACGCGTCCGGAGGTGGGCTCGATCAGCCGGTTGACCATCTTCATCGTGGTCGTCTTGCCGCACCCCGACGGCCCGACCAACGTCACCAGCTCGCCCTCGGCCACCTCGAAGGAGAGGTCGTCCACCGCGGTGGTCCCGTCCTCGTAGCGCTTGGTGACGTGCTCGAACCGGATCATGCGGCCATTGAAACGCCGCCCGCCGCGAGGGTCGCCCGGGGTGCGGCAGGCGGGGGAGGGGCGGACGGACGGGGCCCGGCCGGAGGGGCCGGGCGGGACGTGTGTGGACGGCGACTGGTCAGGCGCTGAGGGCGTCGGTGGTGACGGCGGCGAGGAAGGCAGTGAAGCCTCCGGCCGGGAAGGTCAGGAAGGGTCCCTCAGGTGCCTTGCTGTCGCGGACGCAGGCGGTGTCGGGGATATCGCGGGCGACCTCCACGCAGTCGCCGCCGTTGGCCTGGCTGTAGCTGCTCTTGACCCAGTGCGCGGGTGCGGTGTGCTGTGTCATGCCGTCCGTACTCCTCCATGATGCGGCGGATGATCTCGGCGGATTCCCCGGCGGACGGGGCGTCGGCCCGCAACACATCATAGGTCCGGGCGTGTTGGGCGATGACTTCCGGATCTTCGATGAAGTGGCCGCGGTCGAGGGACTCGGAGTACAGCACCCGAGAGCCGTCGGGCAGCGAGATGAGGGACATGGATAGGAAGGGACGCACCAGGTGGTGCGCGTCGGCTGGGGCTACCTGAATGCGGATGTTCGGCCTGCGTGCAAGCTCCAGCAGATGCGCGCACTGGTCTCGCATGACCCTCGCTCCTCCCGTAACCCTGCGCAGGCAACTCTCGTCGATAACCTGCACCAGGAGCGGGCCGTCATCCGCCAGAAAGCGACGTTGACGGCTCATCCTCGCCCGCACCATGTCCTCCACTTTTTCCTCGCTCTCGATGGCGAGGGAGAACAGTGCTCGGGCGTACTCCTCGGTTTGCAACAGCCCTTGTACGACATCGATCTGATAGACGAATACCGCCACCGCGTCTTCTTCCATATCCGCCCGCCGCTGGAACCAGTCCGGATGCTCCACCGCCGGATACCAGTCGATGCCGCGCCACAGGTGGGTCAACGTGCCGCCGGTGTGCAGGATTTCGTCGCAGCGGCGGGCGAAGGTGTTCTGCGGGACGCGGGTTCCGGCCTCGACGTGGGTGACGTAGCTGCGGTCGCAGGGGATTCTGCGCGCCAGGGCGGCCTGGGTGAGGCCCGCCGACTCGCGTAAGTGGCGCAGGAGTTCACCGAAGACCGCGGCGGTGGTAGCGGCCTTGCCGGGTGGTGCGTTGCGTCGTGCCATGGTCCGTCCCCGTCCCCGTCCCTGTCCTCGTTTCCGTCTCCGGCGCTGTCGAGAAGCATCCTGGCGCTTCGGGGGCGTGGGAGCCGTCGATCCTCACCCCTTCGTGTGTGACAGATCCGCACTGTCACATGCCGGCCGTTGCCACGTCGTATGACAGCAGGAGAGCATGCAGTCACTGTGAGTGATGAGGGCGGTGCGGCCGGACAGGGGCCGGGCCGCCACGGAGAGCGAGGTGGCGCGATGTCCGTCAGCCCGGAGGAGTCCCGCGAGGTCGCGCGGGGGATCGGTGCGCGGCTGGCCGGGGAGTTGCAGGCGGCGTTGGCGGCGCGGGGGCTGCACGTCCCGGTGCGCGGGGGTGAGCCCGTCGGGGGCCGGGCCTGCGTGGAGGTGCAGCCGCTGCCCTACGAGACGGTGCTGCGCCTGGTCGACGCGCTGGGTCCGCCGCCGCTGCGGTGCGTGCGCGGTGACGACTCGGAGCAGGAGGCGGAGGACGCGGTGCGCTCGCTGCGGCGGGCGCTGTTCGCCGCGGGTGTCGTCCTGCCGTCGCTGCGGGTGGAGGGGCGGACCGCGACCGGGGCGGTGCTGGTGGCGCTGGGCGGGGCGCCGCCGCGGACCGTCCACCGGCTGGCGGCGATGGTGGCCCGCGGGGCGCGGGCCGGGCGGCGGGGGTGAGGGGCGGGGGTCGCGGGCCGGCGTTCCGCGGCGTCGGCCGGGCCGCCTGCCTCAGGCGCTGCGGGTCACGCCGCGGATGATGATGTCGATCTCCGCGGCGAAGGTGCCGGCGGGGTCGTCCTCGGGTTCGCCGCGGAGGAGGCGTTCGGTGGTCGGGTAGCGTCCGGTCGCGAGTTGCCGGCCGAGGTACGCCCCGACGGACGCCTGCCACTGCCTCTCGTCGGTACCGGTCTCGCGGCTGACGCGCCGTTCGGTGACCTCGTTGCGGACGGCGCCGACCAGGTAGGCGTTGAAGACGCCGAGGGCCGGCATGAGGCGGGCGTCGTCGTCCGGTCCCAGGGCGCGGGCGAGGGCGGAGGCGGTGGCCTCCATGACCGTCAGGGCGTTCGGGCCCAGGTGGGGCCGGCCGCCGATGAGTTCGACGAACCACTCGTGCCGCAGGGCGCGGTCCCGGGTGGTGACGGCGATCGTGCGGAGCGCCTGCTCCCACTCGGGGTGGTCGCCGAGGGCAGCCGCGATCTCGCCGTAGACGGAGTCGGCCATCAGGTCGAGCAGTTCGTCCTTGGTGGCGACGTAGCCGTACAGCCGCATCGGGCTGACGTGCAGTTCGGCGGCGACCTTGCGCATCGACAGCCCGGCCAGCCCCTCGGCGTCGGCCAGTGCGACCGCTGCCGCCACGATCCGCCCCCGGTCGGTGGGCGCGACCGTCCGGCCGCGCGGTTCGGGGCGCTCCCAGATCAGCTCCACGGCCTCACCGTACGCCGTATCGCTTCCGTACGCCGTACGGTATCTTTCCGTACAGTGTACGGAAACTCGACGGGTGGAGGCCGGGATGACCAGGCAGGACGAGAAGAGCGAGGGCAGGAACGATCGGCGGAGCGAGGGGAGGGGCGGGCCGCGGATCGCCGTCGTCGGCGGTGGGATCGGCGGTCTGGTGCTGGCGGGGATGCTGCACCGTCACGGGATCGCGGCCACGGTGTACGAACGCGACGGCGGCCTCGACGCCCGCGCCCAGGGCGGCACCCTCGACCTCCATCCCGAGTCGGGGCAGCGCGCCCTGGACGAGCTGGGGCTGACCGAGGGCTTCCGGGCCGAAGCCCGGCCCGAGGGCGAGAACCTGCGCATACTCGACCCGGCCGGCAGGACGCTGGCACACCACGCCCCCGAGCCGGGCACCGGCAGCCGGCCGGAGATCGACCGCGGGGCGCTCCGGAAGCTGCTGCTGTCGAGGGTGCCGGAGACCGCCGTGAGCTGGGGGAACCGGGTCACCGGCGTCGAGGCACTGCCCGCCGGCGGCCACCGGCTGACCTTCGCCGACGGCTCCCGGGCGGACTGCGACCTCCTGGTCGGCGCGGACGGAGCGCGCTCGCGTCTCCGCGCCCTCGTCACGCAGGCACGGCCGGTCCACCTCTCCGCCTACCTCCAGCTGACGATCACCGACGCCGACCGGCGCCGGCCCCGGGTCGCTGCGTTCGTCGGGCCGGGCAGCCTGATGGCCCTCGGTGACAACCTCAACCTGGGAGCGCAGCGGTCCGGTGACGGCACGATCCGCGTCTCGGTGAGCCTGCGGACTGACGCCGGCTGGATCGACCGGCAGCGGTTCGGGGACGCGGGCTGGACCGAGACGGTGGCACGTCTCCGCACCCTCTACGCCGGTTGGGCGCCGGAACTGACCGGTCTGATCGACGCCTGCGATCCCGGGTCACTGGTGGGGCGGAACATCGAGGCCCTGCCGGTCGGCACCCGCTGGCGGTCGCGCCCGGACGTCACCCTGCTCGGGGACGCCGCCCACCTGATGCCGCCGCTGGGCGAGGGCGCCAACCAGGCGATGCTGGACGGGGTCCTGCTGGCCCGGGCGATCGCCCGGCACGGCGCCGACCTCTCCGCGGCGGTCGCGGCCTACGAGACCGAGATGTTCGACCGCGCGGCGGAGGTCGGAGCAGAGACGGCGGAGATGGAGAGGGCGGGTCTTGCCCCTGACGCAGCCGAACGGATGGCGGCCTTCTTCCGTCAGGCGTAGCGGTCAGGGGTGTTGCCGATGCGGAGGCAGAACCTTCACCCCCTTCCTCCTCGTGACGCGGATTCGAGTCGCCCCAGTGGATGCGAGCCACCGCCGAGGACCGCCTGTGCCCTCTCCCAGTCGGCGTGGTCGACGCCGGTGACGTGGCGGAGGTAGGCGAGGGTGACCTGCTGGACGAGAGCGACGCGGTCGGGGTCCTCGTCGGTGGTCTCGGCCGCTTCGTAGCCGGAGATGCCCCCGAGGGAGTGCTGACCGCCGTGGACCGTCAGCAGGCTCTTCTCGCCGCGGCTGAGGGTGTAGGGGTCGGTCGTCCAGGACGGCCCCCGGGTGGAGAGCGGGAGTTCGTCCTCGTCTCCGGCGACGACGAGCCCCGGCGCGGTGACCTGCGAGAAGTCCTGGTCGCGCAGCCAGGGCGCGTTCTGGAGCGCGAAGGGAGTCAGTTCCTCGCCTCCGCGGCCGGCCGTGGCCAGTTGGATGCTGGCCATGACCCGGTGATCCGTCAGGTCCTCAGCCGTCCCGGTCACGGGGTCCGTCACGCGCAGTCCCACGAGGATGCCGGCCGTCTGGCCGCCGAACGAGTGCCCTGCCGCCACGACGCGGCTGCGGTCCACCCGGCCGGCCAGGCCGGGGACGGACGCCTCCAGCGAGCCCAGTTCGTCGAGCATCCGCCGCATGTCGTGCACGCGGTGGCGCCACATGTGGGGCTTGCGAGGGTCGTCGCCCGAGGCGACGCCGAGACGCCGGGAATCGAGGTGGGTGGCCTGGACCACCACGAAGCCGTGGGAGGCCCAGTGGTCGACCAGCGGCGCGTAGCCGTCCAGGTGCGACCCGAAGCCGTGCGCGAACAGCACGACGGGCAGCCGGTTGCCGCTCACCGGTGCGGAGACGCGCACGTGCAGGTCAGCACCGCGCTCCGGTGCGGGCAGAGCGACGGGTTTGACCGACACGGTCGGAGTGGGCGTGGGGCCGGTGAGTCCTGTCTTCCTGTACGTGATCACGACTGTCTCTCTTCCGGGCCGGGTTGATGTCTGTGAGTGGTGCGGACCGACTGCCGCTGACCGACTGCCGGGGAGGGCGCACTCCGCGTCCCTTCCGGGCGAGCCCTGGAGGTCCTGTGGGGCCAGTAGGGCCCAGTAGGGCCAGTGGTGCTTGAGATCGGCCTCGCGGTCGGGCTGACGTCGGTACGCTAAAACCTGACGTTGACGTCAGAGGCAAGTCGCTGTGACGGAGCACACCAGGGAGGCGTCGTGCGCATCGGAGAACTCGCCGCCCGTACCGGCGTCAGCGTCCGTGCCCTGCGCTACTACGAGGAACAGGGCCTTCTCGACGCCGAGCGCAGCCCGAGCGGCCAGCGCCACTACGCGGAGAGCGCGGTGGACCGGGTCCGGCTGATCCAGCAGTTGTACGCCGCAGGACTGTCCAGCGGGACGATCGTCGAACTCCTGCCGTGCGTCGTCGAGGGCCGCGCCACGCCCCCGCTGCTCGAACGCCTGACGGCGGAGCGCGAGCACGTCGACCGGCGCGTCACCGAACTCGCGAAGGTCCGGGACCGACTCGACGCGGTCATCACGGCCGCCACCGGCAACATGCTCACCGGCACGTCCTGCCGGCAGGAGTCCTAGGTGTATTGACAGTCCTAGGTGTATTGACCCGCAGGGTTGTTGACGCGGGTGATGGGCGGGTGGCCGCCGAGTGCGGTGTGGCAGCGGTGGTGGTTGTAGGTGTGGAGGAAGTCTGCCAGGGCGTCGGTCCGCTCGGCGTTGGAGGTGCAAGGACCCCTAAGGCTTCAGGTAAACCCACTCGGTCAGGAGGGTTCGGTTGAAGCGTTCGACCTTGCCGTTTGTCCGGGGTCGGTAGGGCCGGATCTTCTTGTGTGCGATGCCAGCCGCGGCAAGGGCTCCCGTCGCGTGGCAGCGGCACGCACCCTGCTGGAGGAGACGGAACTGCCGGTCGAGGCGATTGCAGCCCGTGTCGGCCTCTCCTCGCCGGTCAACCTGCGCCGCCGATTCCGTTCGTCGACCGGCACGAACCCGGGCGCCTACCGGCGAGCGTTCCGGGCCCCGTGAGCCGCCGGACAGGTCCTATTCCTCCCCCGCCACCTTCCGCAGCCGCCGGTGCGCCGCGCTTGCCGAGTGGCCCCGCCAGGTGTCGCCGGACCAGGGGTCCTCAGCCTCCAGGTAGGAGTCGAAGGTGCGGATCGTCCAGCCGTCGGGGCGCAGGTCGGGATCGTCCAGGGCGTCGCGGGAGACGGGAGTGGCGACGGGCGCGCCGGGCCGGGCGCGGACCGAGTAGGGGGCCACGGCGGTCTGCGCGTAGGCGTTGCGCTGGACGTCGAGGTAGAGACGGCCCTTGCGGGCGTCCTTGCGGGGCTCGGTGGTGAGGCGGTCGGGGTGGCGGGCGGCGAGGGTGTCGGCCAGGGCCTTGGCGAACTCGCGCACGGTGTCGTAGTCGGCCTTGGCGTCCAGCGGGAGGAGGACGTGCAGGCCGCGGGACCCGGTCGTCATGAGGCGGACGGGCAGTCCCAGGTCGTCGCAGAGGGTGCAGACCTGCCGGGCGGCCCAGCGGACCTCGGCGAAGTCCCCGTCCGGCGCCGGGTCGAGGTCGACGATCAGGACGTCGGGGTGGTCGGGGTGGTCGGCGCGGGAGAGCCAGCGGTGCTGGGTGATGGAGGCCTGGACCGCCAGGTAGACCAGGGTGGCGGCGTCGTCGCAGACCACGTGGACGACCTCCCCGCCCTCCTTGGCCTGCGTCGAGCGGGTGATCCAGTCGGGGAAGTAGTCGGGGGCGTTCTTCTGCATCAGCGGTCGGCCGTCGATGCCGTCCGGATGACGCTCCATCATCAGCGGACGGCCGCGCAGGTGCGGCAGTGCGCGGGAGGCGACCGCCTGGTAGTGGCGGGCCAGGTCCTCCTTGGTGATGCCGTCCCCGGGGAAGAGGACCTTGTCGGGCCGGGGCAGGTCGAGGGTGCGCCGCCCCACGCGCAGGGTCGTCTCGCGCCGGTCGTCGCCGGGCGCGTTCCGGGAGGTTCCGGTGCCGCTGCTCATGGTGACTACGGGTAACCGCGTCCTGGCTCGGCAAACCGGCGGGGGTGCGCGGGGCCGGTGACGGCGGGGCCCGAGGGACAACCGGTTCGGTGGCGGGCCGTAAGAGTTGCCTTGCCCCGCCCCACCCGCGGCCTGCGGTGGCCGGGGGGTGCGGCTGCGTACGATCCTTGCTCTGCCCCGGGGTCGGACAGGTGAAAGGGAAACGCCGCGATGAGAGCCGTTGCAGTCACCGCTTTCGGCGAGAAGCCTCAGCTCATGGACCTGCCCCAACCCGAACCGGGGCCGGGGGAGGTGCTGGTGCGGATGGCCTCCGCCGGGCTGAACCCGGTCGACTGGAAGATCGCGGACGGCCTGTTCAAGGACGTCGCCGAGTACTCCTTTCCGCTGATCCTCGGGGTCGACGGGTCCGGCGAGGTCGCCGAGGTCGGTGAGGGCGTGCGGTCGTTCACGCCGGGCGACGCGGTCTACGGCCGCTTCTCCCTGCCCGGCAAGGGCGGCGGCTCCTACGCCGAGTACGCACTGGCCCTGGAGACCGAGGTGGCGCACGCGCCGCGCAGCATCACCTACGCCACCTCGGCCGCGGTCCCGACGGCCGGCACCACGGCCTACAACCTGGTGGAGGAGACCCGCTCGGGCGGCGGCAAGCGGCTGCTGGTGGTGGGCGGCACCGGCGGCGTGGGCACCTTCGTCACCCAGCTCGCGGCGGCCCGCGGTGCCGAGGTCATTGTCAGCGCCCGGACGGTCAACGCCGACCTGATGCGGAACATGGGCGCCGCCGCCACCATCGACCACACCGAGGGCTCACTCGTCGAGCAGCTCCTCCAGGCGCACCCGGACGGGGTGGACGTCCTCATCGACCTGGTCAGCGACCCGGCGGAGTTCACCGACCTGCTGCGCGTGGTGCGGGAGGGCGGAACCGCGGTCTCCACGATCGGCTCGGCCGACGTCGACCTGCTCACCGACCGGGAGCTGCGCGGCTTCAACTTCGTCAACCGTCCCTCGCCCGAGCTGCTGGAGATCCTCGCCGACCAGCTCGACGCGGGCCGGCTGACCGTCCTGGTCAGCGACGAGGTCCCGCTGGAGGAGGCCCCGGAGGCGCTGGAGACCAGCCGCTCGGGGCGGGCCCGCGGGAAGACCGTCGTGGTGTTCTGAGTACCCGTCCGCCAGGGTGCGGGTGCGGGTGCGGGTGCGGGTGCGGGCGCGGGCGCTGGGGCTGTGGGCCTCGCGCCCGCGCTCGCGTGCTCCGGGCCCGCGCACTCGCGTGCTCCTGGCCCGCGCTGGCGTTCCCCGTGTCCCTGCTCCGAGGCCGGGTGTTGGGCGTTCGCGGGTGCCGCCCGGCGCCCGGGGGCGTGCCTGCGCCGGTCAGCGTCGTGGGTGGCGGGGCGGTTCGCCGGGCAGGCGCCACCACTGGCGCAGGAAGCGTCCACCGTCCCGGCTGGTCAGCCGCAGTGCCAGTGCCGTGCCCACGCCCAGGACGACGGTCAGCCACAGCGTGGTGCGCAGCGAGCCGGTGAGGGCGTCCCAGAACGCGGCGGCGGCCGGCCGGGCGGCCGGGTCCGGCAGGGCGGCCAGGAGGCGGACGCGGACGTAGGCGAGGGCCGCGACGAGCAGGGCCGTGGCGCTCGCCCCGCCCAGCGCGGTGAGGGACAGGGCCCGGTTGCGGCGCGGGGAGACCAGCAGCCCGAGCAGGAGGCAGCCGGCCGTCGCCAGCGGCAGCGTGCTGCCCGCCGTGCACAGTTCCTGGTAGGCGGTGCGCGCCCGGGCCACATCACGCGCCGGCAGCACCGTCACCACGGCGTTGATCTCCGGGATCTGCCGGGTCAGCCCGGCGCCCAGGCCGTCGTGGGCGATCTGGGTGCGGACCTGGCGCAGGACCGGGCCGAGGTCGAAGGTGACCGGCGCGGCGGGCCGGCCGGAGGTGTCGGAGAGCGAGCGGATCAGTGAGGCGTGGGCCGAGCGGTGCCCCTGGCGCCAGATGGCGGGGAAGCGGTTGCTGGTCACGGCCGCCCTGACCTGCCGGTCGACGAACTCGCGGATGCCGGCGGTGAACCGGGCCCGCACCGCGGGGCGCTGGGCGGGCGGCACGACCCGCAGCAGCCCGTCGAGGTGGACGTGGGCCATCAGGCCGTCGGTGGTGCCGGTGACGATCTCGTCCCGCACGTCGCGGTCGTGGGCGAGGGGGGACACCGCGGTGACGTAGCGGTCGGTGTGGGTCAGTTCGGTGCGGGCCCACACGGTGGTCACGGCGAACGGCAGGAGGAGCGTCGCGGCCAGCAGCAGGAACCCGCCGCACAGGGCACGGGCGCGGCGCACCGCCGCCGGGCCCGGCAACCGGGGACGTCGGGGACGACGGCGGCCCTGACCTCCGCCGGGGGCGGCGTCCAGGGGCGGGGCGGCGGCGCCGAACCGGGTGGGTACGCTCACTGCCCTTCCGTCCTCCCTCACGCCGACAGCCGGATTCCACCCAAGCCCGGCTCGGCGTGCGGCGCGAGCGGGGTGGCCCGGGCGGGTGAGGCAGACGCGGGCGGGCGGGCATGGGCTGCCGGGAGAGCGGCCGGAGGACGAGCGGCCGGAGGGGACGAGCGGGCTGGGGGAGGAGCGGGCTGACGGAGTGGCAGGCCGCCGGTGGTCAGGCGGCGCGGGGATCAGTGCGGGTGCGGGCCGCGGCGGTGCACCGGGCCGTGGCTGTCCTCGCAGTGGTCCTCGGGTGGGAGGGCGGTGGCCCCGGCGGGGGCGGAGCCGATGCGCAGCAGTCCGTCGTCCCCGGTGCGCTCGCCGAGGTGGTCGACCTGGAGGGTGGCGTGGGTGATGGCGTACTCGTCGCGCAGCAGCTCCTGGAGGCGGCGGCGCACCTTGTGGCAGTCGCCGCCGGGGGCCACCAGGACGTGGGCCGACAGCGCGGGCTCGCCCGAGGTGATCTCCCACAGGTGCAGGTCGTGGACCTCGCGGACCTCGTCGGAGGTGGCCAGCCGGTCGCCGAGCGCGTCCGGGTCGATGCCGCTGGGTGCCGCCTCCATGAAGATCCGGCCGGAGTCACGGACCAGTCCGGTGCCGGCCCGCAGCATCAGCGCCACCACCAGGAGGGTGGCCAGGGCGTCGGCGCGGGCGAAGCCGGTCACCAGCACCACCCCGCCGGCGACCGCGGTGGCCACGAAGCCGAAGAGGTCGGTGAGGATGTGCTGGTAGGCGCCCTCGACGTTGAGGCTGGAGCGGTTGGCGCGGGCCAGACACCAGGTTGCGGCGAGGTTCACCACGATCCCGACGAGGGCGGTGACCACCACCAGGGTGCCGGTCACCTCGGGCGGCGAGATCAGCCGGAGCACCGCCTCGTAGCCCAGCCAGACCGAGAGCACCAGCAGGGTGATGCCGTTCGCCTGGGCCGAGAGGATCTCCGCGCGCTTGAGGCCGTAGGTGAAGCCGCCGCGCGCCGGGCGGGCGGCCAGCCGCATCGCCAGGAGGGCGAGGGCGATGGAGGCGGCGTCGGTCAGCATGTGCGCGGCGTCCGACATCAGGGCGAGCGATCCCGCGGCGAAGCCGACGACGACCTCGCCCACCATGAACGTGGTGATCAGCGCGAGCGCGGCCCGCAGCCACCGGCGGTCGGCGTCGGCCGCGACACCGTGCGAGTGGCCGTGGTGCCCGTGCCCGTGGCTGTGGCTGTGGACGCGGCCGGCGGCAGGGCCGGGGGCCTCCGGGGCGGAGTGGTTCGCGCCTGCCGGACGGTCGGGGGCGCGCACCGGCGTGGCGCCGCGGGGGGCGGCGTCCGGGCGGCGCTCGGGGCGCCCTCGCTCGTGCGGCTGCCCGCCCATCGCTCGCTCCCTTCCCGACCGGTGCACGGCCGTCCCGACGTGTTCCTCCGGTCGCGCACCGTGCTGGAGAAACGGGCGTACGCCGTAATGCAACCGCAGATCGCCGACGAATCCAAAGGCTGCACCGGTGACCGTTGTCATTACCGACGGCACGCCGTGGCAGTGGACAGCGGCCGGGGCGCCCGGACCGCACCGAAGGCGGCCGGCGGCCGGCACGCGCGGGCGGTTCCGGGGGCCGGAGCGGTGCACGCCCGGCTTGCGCGGTGGCGTCCCGGCCCCGGCTCGCGCGGCGGCGTCCCGCTCAGGCCGGCGCGCCGCCGTCGACGGGGAGCACCGCGCCTGTCACGTAGGAGGCACGGTCGCTCAGGAGCCAGACGGCTGCCTGGGCGATCTCCTCCGGAGCGGCCATGCGGCGCAGCGCGGTGAGCGCATCGGCGCGTGCGAGGACGCCCGGCGTGGCCTCCTCCCAGGCGCGCATCATCTCCGTGAGGGTGCCGCCGGGGGCGATCGCGTGGACGCGGATGCCCTCCGGGCCGTAGGTGACGGCGGCCGACTCGGTGAGGCTGTTGACCGCGCGCTTCATCGCTCCGTAGGCCGGCAGCCCCGGGTTGCCCAGCAGGCTGCCGACGGAGGAGTTGTTGACGATGGCCCCTGTCCGCGCGGTCGCCCGGATGGCTGCCACCTCGGCGGCCATGGCCAGCCACGATCCCCTGAGGTTCACGGCGTAGACCCGGTCGAAATCGGCCACCCGCACCTGGCCCAGCGGACCGGGCGGGGAGAACGTCGCGCCGTTGTTGAAGGCGACGTCAAGCCGGCCGTACCGCTGAGGAGGTGGCGCAGCCGGCCTTCCTCTCCGTCGAGTACTGCACACGGCTGGAGCAGGCCCGCGGTCCCCGCCCCTCCCGCGAGGTCCTCGGTGGCCTCACTCGCGCGCTGTGCCTCTCGGACGCCGAGCAGGACCACCTCCACCACCTCGCCGGAGCCCCGCAGAGCCTGCGGTCCGGCCCGTCGCGGGAGGTGCGCCCGAGCATCCTCGCCCTGCTGGACCGGTTGCCCATGACCGCGGCGACCGTGGTGTCCGCGATGTTCGAGGTGCTCGTCTGGAACGCGCTGGCCGCCGCGCTGATGGAGGACTTCTCCCTTCTCCCGCGGCGGGACCGCAACCTGGCCCGCCGGGCCTTCCTCGGACCGCACCGACGGGAGAGTCACCTCTACGGACTCTCCGACGGGGAGGCGTTCGCCCGCAACGCGGTCCGGCGGTTGCGCGCCGTCGCCGCCCGCTACCCCGACGACCCGGAGGTCGCTGAGTTGGTCGGTGAGCTCCGCTCGGGCCGTGCGGAGTTCCGCCGGCTGTGGGCCGCCCACGACGTGGGCACCGAGCCCACCCTGCACAAGGTGTTCCACCACCCGCTGGTCGGTCCGGTCGCCGTCAACTGTGACGCCCTCGCCCTCACCGAGCAGGACCAGCACCTCGTCCTCTACACCGCCGTCCCCGGTACGTCGTCCGAGGAGGCGTTGCGCCTGCTGTCCGTCCTCGGGCCGGACCCCGTTGCCGCGGTGCGGTGAGCAGCCGAGGCGTCCGCGAGCACGTCCGCGCGTACGCCTCGCGGCGGCAGCGCCGCCTCCCAGGCGTACACCACGACCCGGCACCGGTCGGTGTGGTCCGGCTCGGGGATCAGGACGAGGCTGCCCGCGTGGTCGCTGTACTGCACCAGGATGTTGACGTCGGCCTCCCCGAGGCGGCGTGCGAGGGTGCCGAGCTGACCGGGGGCCTCCTGGTCCAGGCGGGTCAGGACGACCTCGTGGGTGCGGGCCGGCGCGATCCCAGCGGCCCGCACGGCGGCCAGGGCGCGGGCCCCGTCGCCGACGAGGTAGTGCGCGACCGCGCGTCCGTCGTGGGTGAAGACGCCGCCGCCCTCCAGGCTGACCGCGGCGCGGCCGAGCGCCTCCCCCAGGTCGGCCAGGGCTCCGGGGCGGTCGGCGAGTTCGACCTCCAGGTCCTGCATCCGCCCGCTCACGCCGTGACCACCGTGGTGGTCACCTCGACCGGGACGGCGAGGCTGTTGGCGACGTAGCACTCCTGGTGGGCCTGGTGGGCGAGCTCGCGTACCAGGTCGTGGTCCGTACCGGGGGCGACCCGCACCGTGGCGGCCAGGCGGATCGTGCCGAGCCGGGCTGGTCCCGCGGTCAGGTCCAGGTGGGAGGTGGCCTCGTCCTCGTAGGCCAGCACGGTCACTCCGGCACGGGCCGCCACGGCGAGGAAGGAGAGCAACTGGCAGGAGCTCGCGGCCGTCACCACGAGCTGCTCGGGGTTGAGCAGCTCCGGGGTCCCGCGGAAGGCCGGGTCGGCGCTGAGGGAGATCTCGGCCGCAGCGGGTGGCGCGACGGCCGTGTGGTCGCGGGAGTAGCCGCGGACGCCGTCGGCGGTCGAGCCGCTCCAGCGCAGGCGCGTCAGGTACGAGTGCGTCGTCATGGACGGACGGTACTGTCGGGACGTTTCGGCGGCGGCCGAACTCTCCCCGTCGTACCGTCGGGCTCATGTACAGGGACCGTGACTCCTCAGCCGACGGCAACGAGCCCGTGCCCGGGAGCCATGGCCATCCGGCCGTCGGCGTCGTGCCCGGGCCTGGGGTCCGTGACCACTCGGCCGAGGGTGTCGAGCCCGTGCACCGGGACCGGGACTTCACGGCCGTCGGCAAGGCACTGGCCACGCCGGCGCGTTCGGTGTTCCTGAACCTGCTCATGGACGGCACCAGCCGCCCGGCGGGCGAACTGGCGCGGGCTGCCGGAGTGGCCGCGTCCAGCGCCAGCGAACACCTGACCGTCCTCGTCGAAGCCGGCCTGGTCACGTGCACCGCGCGGGGCCGGCACCGCTACTACCGGCTCGCGGACGCCGAGGTCGCCGCGGCGCTGGAGGCCCTGGGCTCGCTGACCGCCCCCACGCCGGTGGCCGGGTACCGCCGCTGCCGGGAGGCCGAGCACCTGGCCACCGCCCGGTTCTGCTACGACCACCTGGCGGGACGCCTCGGCATGGCGTTGGCCGACGCATGGGTCGGGGCCGGGTGGCTCACCGACCGCGACGCACTCGCCCTGACCGCCGAGGGTGCTGCGGGACTCTGGTCCCTCGGGGTCGATGTCGACGCCGCGGTCTCGGCCCGCCGGACGACGACCCGGGCGTGCCTGGACTGGACCGAGCGCCGCCCGCACCTGGCCGGGGCGGTCGGTGCCGCCGTCGGACAGCGGTTCCTCCAGGCCGGATGGGTGGTCCGGCACCGCTCGGGCCGTGGCCTCGACGTCACGGAGGCCGGCCACGCCCTGCTGCGGGAACGCTGGGACATCCGTCTGACCAGCGGGGGCCGCTGAGCGTGGGCGACGCCGGGGCGGGCGGTACTGGGAGCGAGCAGCACCGTAGGGGTGCGGCACGGTGAGTGAGCGACGCTGACCGGCCGGAAGGGGCTCTCGCAAGGGGGCTGGCGGGAGCTCAGTTGAGCGGACGGTCGTTGAGGATGCGTTCGTAGAGGACGGTGTCCCGCCAGGCGCCGTCGGCCCACAGGTGCTGGCGGGAGAGGCCGTACCGCTCGAAACCGCTGCGCTCCAGCACCCGTTGCGAGGCGGTGTTGTGCGTGACGGCGCCGGCCTGGAGGCGGTGCAGGTCCAGCGCGGTGTCGGCCAGCCGGCACACCTGCGTCACCGCCGCTCTCGCCAGGCCACGGCGGGTGAGGGCGGCGTCGACCCAGTAACCGAGTGTGGCGGAGTGCGCGGGACCGCGGACGATGCCCTGCAAGGTCACGGCGCCCACGACGCGTTCACCGGTCCTAGGGCCGGACCCCTCGGCCGGCGGAGCGGTGCCCGCATCGGCCGCCGGAGCGGTGCTGGTGGCGGCACCCGGGGCGCTCGTCGGGGCGGCGGCCGGAGCGGCGGGGCGGTCGTGGGGGGTGTCGGGGCCGTCCGTCACCAGCAACCAGGGCATGGCCTGACCTGCGGCGCGGCCTTCCAGCAGGATGGCGAGTCGCTGCTCCTGATGCGTGGCGGTGTAGAACGACTCCTCCCGGGGCGGCTCCCAGGGGGCCAGGTGCTCCCGGTTGCGCAGGTAGGCGGCGGCGAGCGCAGCGGCGTCGGAGAGGGCGGCCGGGCGCAGCAGGACACGTATCGGCTGGGGTGACGGGTGTCGGCTCGGCTCCTCGGTCCGGGGTTCCGGGGTCCGCGCGGGAGAGGGCGTGAGGAGCACGGCCTCGTCGAGTGCGGCCGGAGCGGGGGGCCCGGTGGTCTCGGCCGGTGCGGCGTCGGGGCGGGTGGTGCCGGAGGGGACGGCGTCTGAGGACATGGGCTCACGGTAGGACGGGTGCGCGCCGGGCGGGAGAGCTTTTCGGCCCCCTGCCCGGCCCGGTGCCCCGCCCTGTCCTGGGTCGGAAGTACGGGCGCCGCCGGGAGGGGAACCAGGAGCGGACGGTCGGTCCCTCTCACTCCGGCCCGGATGTTTCACGTGGAACCACGCTCGGAGTCTGCTCCGCAGAGCACCGTGCGCCTCCGGGCCCCGCCTCGGAGGCCGTCCTGCGCCCCGCCCTGGTGGGCGAGGACGCGTGACGGTGAGTCGGCGGTGACGGTGGCGGTTGTCGGGGGCAGGCCCCGGGCGTTCCTCGGGTCAGGCCCCGGGCGGTTGTTCCTCATGGCTCAGCGTGAAGTCGTAGCCGTCGCCGCCCTGGCCGACCACGGAGAGCGGGTTGGTCACCGGCGGGTAGCCGCTGGCCACGACGGTGTAGTCGCCGGCCGCCAGGTCCCCGAAGGCATAGGCGCCGTCCTCGCCGGTGAGGTGCCGGCCCACCACGGTGCCGGACCGGTCCAACAGGGTGACCTGGGCGTCGGGCAGCGGACGGCCGCGGCGGTCACGGATGGTGCCGCGGACCGTCGCGGCCGGGGCCAGCGCCACGTCGTGGTGGGTCGGGGCCGCTTCGGAGACCGAGACCGCCTCGGCCGAGGGCTGGTGGCCGGGCGCGGAGACGGTGAGGGTGTAGTACCCGGGGGCCAGTGCCGCGAGCTGGTACGCGCCGTTGACCTCGGTGGTCGTCGACTGGGTGACCTCGCCGCGCTCGTCGGTGGCGACGACCAGGGCTTCGGGGACGGGGACGCCGCCGGAGTGGACGGTCCCGGTGAGCCCGCCGGCAGCCGTCAGGACGAGGTCCTGTTCGACGGGCTCGTGGTCGACGGTGACGGTCGCGACCTGCGGCCGGTGCCCGGGCGCGGAGCCGACCAGCACGTAGGTGCCGCGGTCGGGGGGTTGGAGGAGGTAGGTGCCGTCCGGCTCGGCCGAGGTGCGTCCCAACTGCCCGCCGCCCGCGTCGATGAGGGTGACCACGGCACGCGCCACGGGGGCGCCGCCGTCCGCGAGGACCCGGCCACGGATGCCCGTCGCACCGAACCGGCCGACCGCCGCAGCACCGACCGCCGCACCACCTGCCGCGCCGCTCCCCGCCCCGACCGCGGAGGCACCACTGCCCACCCCTGCCGCCGGGCCGACGCCCTCCGGGGCCGGGTGGCCGGCGCCCAGGTCACGGCGGTGGGTGGGGTGGTCGCCGGCCGCGGACCGGTCGTCGCCGGGGGCCTGCCCGGGGTGGCCGTCGGTGTCGTTCGCGCCGTTGTTCTCGGGGACGGCACCGCCCGGCACCAGCTGTTGCGGCCGTCCCGCCCGGTACAGGAAGACCGTGATGACCAGGCCCAGCGCGAAGACTCCGGCCGCCCACCAGAAGGCCACGCCGTAGCTGTGCAGCGCGGCGCGGGCCCCCAGCGTCCGGGACCGGGCATGGCTGGACGCGTAGCGGGCGGCTGCGGACGCCGCCTGGGTGTTGAGCAGTGCCGTGCCGATGGAACCGCCCACCTGCTGCATGGTGTTGACGGTCGCCGAGGCCACGCCCTGGTCCTTGGCCCGGATGCCGAGGGTGGCCAGCGAGATGGCCGGCGGGAAGACCAGGCCCAGGCCGGCGCCCAGCACCAGCAGCGGCGGCAGCACGTGTGCGGGGTAGGTGCTGTGCAGCCCCAGCCGGGTCAGCCACGCCATGCCGCCCCCGGCGAGGATCATGCCGACGGGCACCACCGGCTTCGGGCCGATGCGGGGGATGAGGAGGTTGATCGCGAGCTGGGCGACGATCGTCAGCATCACGACCATCGGCAGGAACGCCAGGCCCGTCTGGACCGGTGAGTACTTCAGCGTCGTCTGCAGGTAGTACGTCAGGAACAGGAAGACGCCGAACATGCCGGAGCCGGCGAGGAAGACGCTGATGAAGGAGGCGCCCCGGTTGCGGTCGCCGAGGATGCGCAGCGGCAGCAGCGGGTGGCGTGCCTTGTGCTCCCGCAGGACGAAGAGGGCGAGCAGGACCGGGCAGGCGACCAGGAAGGCCCAGGAGCTGACGTCACCCCAGGACTTCGTCTCCGCCCGGGAGAAGCCGAAGACGAGGCAGAACACGCCGGCCGCCGCCAGCAGCGTGCCGAGCAGGTCCAGCCGGGGCCGTTGCGTCCGGGGCTGGCGGTGGAGGAAGATCATGGCGCCGATGACCGCGACTACGGCGATGAGCACGTTGACGTAGAGCGTCCACCGCCAGCTCAGGTGCTCGGTGAGGATGCCGCCGAGCAGCAGGCCGATGGCGCCGCCGGAACCGGCGATGGCACCGAAGATGCCGAAGGCCTTGGAGCGTTCGCGCGGGTCGGTGAAGGTCGTGGTCAGCAGGGAGAGCGCGGACGGCGCGAGCAGCGCGCCGAACATGCCCTGCAGGGCCCTGGCCACCACCAGCATGGTGAAGCTCTGGGCGGCGCCGCCCAGAGCGGAGGCCGCGGCGAAACCGATGAGGCCGATGACGAACGTCAGCCGCCGCCCGAAGAAGTCCGCCAGCCGGCCGCCCAGCAGCAGGAGGCTGCCGAAGGCCAGGGAGTAGGCGGTGATGATCCACTGCCGGCCGTCGTTGTTGAAGTCGAGCGCCCGCTGCGCCGACGGCAACGCGATGTTCACGATCGTGGCGTCGAGCACCACCATGAGCTGGGCGAGCCCGATGACCGTGAGCACCAGCCACCGGTGCGGCACCGGATGGTCCGCGGCGGGGGGGCGCACCGCCTCCTGTTGTGCGGTGTCCCCGGCGCGGGCGTCGGGCGGCATGGATGACATGAAAGGTCCTCCAGTGGCTTCCGGGACGAGGAACCAGCGCCGGGCCTGAGGGGACCGGCCCGGTTCTCGTGCCCCGGGGGCGGCGAGACACGACGGCAGGCGGCTGTCGATTTGGTCACGAGGCGTCACCCGGTGGGGCGGCGCCGAGGGCGGAGGAAGCCGTCACCCCAAGCTAGAGGGTGCCCTGAAGGGCCGCAAAAGATCACCGCGGGGACCAGCAGCCGGGCGCCCGAGCACCGGCGTCCGGCACCCGCCCGCCACCCGTGGGACGCCAGGGACGTACCGGGTCGACCAGGCCGGGGCGGGCACGCCCGCCCCGGCCCTCACCCGTTCGGCCGGGGGAGTCGTCCCGCTGTCCGCCCGGCCGGGGGGGGCGTTCCGCTGTCCGTCCGGCCGTGGGCGGTCGTCCTGCTGTCGTCCTGCTGCCCGTACGGCCGTCAGGCAGAGGCACCGCTGTCGATGACCAGGTCCGTGCCGACGACCGAGCCGGCAGCGGGCGAGGCGAGGTAGAGGACGGCGGCTGCCACCTCCTCGGCCTCCGCGAGCCGGCCCAGCGGGTTCTCCGTCCGGACCCGCTCCGCGCGCTCCGCCTCGGTCTCGCCGGGCTGCAGCGACATGGGAGCGACTGCGGAACCCGGGCTGACCACGTTGATGCGGACGCCCTGGTGGATGTGGTCGAGAGCGGCAGCACGGGTCAGCGCGGAGACGGCCGCCTTGGAGGTGATGTAGGCGGCGAGGTTCGGTATCCGCAGGTGGGCGCCGAGACTGGAGGAGATGTTGACGATGGCGCCGCCGCCGTTCTCCTTCATGTGGGCGATCTCGTGCTTCATCGCCAGCCAGACTCCTGTGACGTTGGTGCGCAGCACCGCGTCCCAGTCCTCCTCGCTCACCTCCCCGGCAGGCGCCCTGCCGCGCAGTATCCCGGCGTTGTTGACGGCGATGTCCAGCCCGCCGAAGCGGGTGACGGACTCGCTCACGAGGTCGCGCAGACGGTCGGAGTCGGTGACGTCGACGGTGACGGCAGCAGCCGTACCACCGGCTGCCGCGATGAGGCCGACGGTCTCGTCGAGGGGTGCGGCGGTGCGGCCGGCGACGACGACCGACGCCCCCTCGGCGGCGAGGGCGAGCGCGATCGCGCGACCGAGCCCGGAACCCGCGCCGGTGACGAGGGCGGACTTGCCGGTGAAGCGGTGCATGGTGGTGAACTCCCGTGAGAACTCTGGTGGGCAGGTCTTGGTGGGCGGGTCTCCCGGATTCTTGACCGTACGGTTCAGAATCCGGACGTGAGGACGAAGGGGTGGGCGGGTGAGTGGGCCTGCCGACGCGTGGACGCGCCGGCATGTGAGAGGGGCTGGTGACGGCGTGACCGGCAGCCAGGACAGATGCGCCGGGGCCAGGTCCAGGCGGGCGTGCGGGGGGAGCGCGGGGCCGGCGCGGGAGACTCAGGCCAGCAGGGCCAGTGCCTGTTCGGTCGCGTCCCGCACCCGGCTCGGATCGCCCGAGGTCCTGCCGACGACCCGGACGCCCTGGAGCAGGACGAGCAGCATGCGCGCCAGCATGCGCGGGTCGCGGTGCTCGGGCAGCTCACCCTGGGCCTGAGCCCGTACGAGGGCGGAGTGCAGCAGGGTCTCCAGGCGCTCCCAGCTGACCTCGACCCGGCGGGCCGCGTCGGGGTCGCGGGAGGCCAGCTCCGCGGCGGTGTTGGTGACCAGGCAACCGTCCCCCCGGGTCTCCGGAGCGACGGCCTCCGCGGCGAACCGCCGGACCACCGTCCGCACCCCGGGAAGAGCGGGGCCCGGCCGGTACAGCTCGTCCAGGAGCTGGGGGTCGCGCGTCTCGGCGTACCGGTCCAGGGCCTTCAGGTACAGCTCGTGCTTGCTGCCGAAGGTCGCGTAGAGGCTGGCCCGGCCGATGCCCAGGTGCTGGACGAGATCCGTGACGGACGTCGCCTCGTAGCCCCGTCGCCAGAACAGCTCAAGGGCCGACTGGAGCGCCGCGTCAGGATCGAACTCCTTGGTTCTGGCCATGGAGGGAACGTAGAGCTTTCCAGAACGGTCAGTCAAGTATGCGCTCGGCTATCGCGTTCCGACGTCCGTCCTGAGTGCCCTTCTCCCCTTCGCGCCTACCGGCACCCGTCGCGGTGTCCCTCCCGCTGTCTCTCCCGGTGTCTCTCCCGGTGTCCCTCCCGCTGTCCCTCCCCGCGTCGTCCGGCGGGTGGGTGGTCGGATTCCTGTGGCACGCTCCCTCCTCCCCGCGACGGCCGGGCGCTACTGTCGTCACACGAGGAAATGAACGAGGGGGCGGCGTCCATGACGTCGGATGAGGCCGTGATCGGTCACACGGGGGTGCTGGTCATCGGCACGCGTGCGGCCTCGGGTCCCGGCGAGGTCCTGGTACGGGTCAGGGGTGGGACGGAGACGTACCTCGCCTGGTGCGACGAGCGACTGCCGGCCGGGGCGACGGTACTGGTCACCTCTGCACGAGGTGCCCGCCAGGTCGACGTCATCGCGTGGGCCGACCCTCTGGACGTGCTGGACCAGTTGGCTGATGACGCCGGCTGACCACGGCACGAGGTGAGGAGACCAAGAACCATGTTCGGTTATCGCGTTCCGTCGCCGGACCAGGCCATGTTGATCTCGGGCGGTCGGCGCGGGCAGGGGGGCGCGCCGTTCCGGGTGGTCACCGGCCACGGCAAGTTCGTCCTGCCGGTCTTCCGCAAGGTCCGCTTCCTGACGCTCGCCATGTGCGAGGCGGAGGTGGTGGAGACCTGCGTGACCAAGCAGGGCATCGCGCTGACGGCACGGGCCGTCATCGCCTTCAAGGTCGGCAACGACACGGAGTCCATCGTCAACGCCGGTCAGCGCTTCCTGTCCGAGCAGGACCAGATGGCGGTGCTCACCGGGCGCATCTTCGCCGGTCACCTGCGCGCCATCATCGGCTCCATGACGGTCGAGGAGATCGTCACCGAGCGGCAGAAGCTGGCGACGGAGGTGCTGGACACCTCCAAGGCGGAGATGGCGAAGATCGGCCTGATCGTCGACTCCTTCCAGATCCAGTCGATCGACGACGGGGACACCGGCTACATCGAGGCGATGTCGGCCCCGCACAAGGCCGCCATCCAGCGGCAGGCCCAGATCGCCCAGGCCCAGGCCACCCAGGCGGCCTCCGAGGCCCAGCAGGAGGCGGCCCGCCAGCAGGCGGAGTACGCCCGGCAGACCGCCGTCGTCCAGGCCCGGTACAACGCCGAGGTGGACCGGGCGCAGGCGGAGGCGGCGCAGGCGGGCCCGCTGGCCCAGGCCCACGCCCAGCAGGAGGTGCTGGCTGCGCAGACCGAGCTGGCGCAGCGGGCTGCGGCGCTGCGCGAGGAGCAGCTGGTCGCCGAGGTCGTCAAGCCGGCAGAGGCGGAGGCCGAGCGCATCAAGGTGCTCGCGACGGCCGAGGCGGAGCGGATGCGCATCCAGGCTGCCGCTGCCGCGTCCTACGACCGGGTGGCGCTGGACCGCATGGTCATCGACCAGCTCCCGCAGATCGTCAAGGAGGCGTCCGCGGGGCTCCAGGGCGCCAACGTCAACGTCCTCAACGGCGCCGACGGTCTGGGCGAGATCGCCGCGGGCCTGGTCGGTCAGGGCCTGACCATCCTGGACTCCGTCCGCCAGAACCTCGGCAACCCGGCGCAGCGCGGCACGGCGGGCGCCGGCGGCTCGGCGAACGGCTCGTCCGACGACCCGCGTCCGGGCAGCGGGAAGACGATCGCGATCCAGTAGCGGGACACACGGGGCCGCCGGGACAGCCGGAACCTCCGGGGCCCCCGGGCCGCCGGAGGCCGGGCAGGGGCAGGGGCGCTGTGGGCGGGGGCGGTGACGCGCTCGCCGGGCGCCCCGTGCGCGGTGCCCCCGCGGGGGCCGGGCCCCCTTGGGGGCCCGTCAGATGCCGAACGGTGCGGCGTAGCGGACGGTGCCGCCGGGCAGCGGGTGGTCCGGGTCGAGGCTGAGGGCCATCAGCGCCTCGTCGGGGACCTCGATGCTCAGCCCGATGCCGTGGTCAAGGGCCCGGCCGAAGCCGAACCGCGGGTAGTAGCCCGGGTGCCCGAGGACGACGACATGGCGTTCGCCCCGCTCACGGGCCGCCGCCAGGGCAGCGCGGACGGCCGCGGAGCCCGCGCCCCGGCGCTGCTGTCCGGGCCGGACGGCGCAGGGCGCCAGGCACAGGGCGGGGTGCTCGCCGATGTGCCGCGGCGGCCTCGGTGCCCGGCCCCCGCACCGCGCCCGAGGCGGAAACCGCACGGCCGGCGGCGGCCAGTGCGGCCGGATCGGCACCCTGAAAACCCGCGGGCCGGCCGGCTTCCGGCCGACCGGCTGGAAGCCGGCAGATGTACCAGGGGCGTGCCGGGGTCGGCCGGATGCCGAACGGGGGGAGAGGTCAGGTGGCGGCCAGGGCGCTGAGTGCGGCGTCGAGTCGGGCGGTGGCTTCGTCGGCGACGGGCTTGAGGGTGTCGAGGCCGGTGAGGGTGACCATGGTGCCCGGGTCGAGGGCCTGGACGAGCATCTGGTCACCGTCGCGGCGTACGACGACGTTGCAGGGAAGCAGTAGGCCGATGGAGCGGTCGGCCTCCAGGGCCCGGTGCGCGAGCGGCGGGTTGCAGGCGCCCAGGATCAGGTAGTCCTCCATGTCGTGGCCGAGCTTCGCCTTGAGGGTGGCCGCCACGTCGATTTCAGTGAGGATGCCGAATCCCTGGTCGGCCAGGGCCTTGCGTACGGCAGTGACGGCGGTGTCGAAGTCGGTGGCGGCCAGGCGGACGGTGCGGTCGTAGGACACGGACACTCCCGGATAGTGCGGAACGATTGATTCCTCTATACCCCGCCGGGTACCCGCAGGGCGCGAGGCGGCGCCTTGAGCGGGGTGGTTTCCATGCATGGAATACCCCCCCAGGTATAGCTGTTATGGTGAGCGTCAGATACCCCCCGGGGTAAATTGTCCGAGAGGAGTCGTGAGCCGTGTTCTTCGTTGACACCCTGGAGTTCGAGGGTCTGGGCAACCGGAGCTACCTGGCCGGCGGGCCCCATGCCGCAGTGGTCGTCGACCCGCCGCGCGACATCGACCAGGTCATCGCCGCGGCGGCCCGCCGCGGGGTGCGTATCGCCTTCGTGGCAGAGACCCACGTACACAACGACTACGTCACCGGCGGCCTGGAACTGGCCCGCGTCACCGGCGCCCAGTACCTGGTTCCGGCCGGGGCACAGGTGTCCTTCGACCGCACCCCTGTCGCCGACGGCGACACCGTGACGGTGGACGAGGGCTTGGTGCTGCGGGCAATCGCCACTCCCGGGCACACCCCGCACCACACCTCCTACGCCCTCACCGAGGACGGACGCGGTGTGGCGGCGTTCACCGGAGGGTCGCTGCTCATCGGCACCGTCGGCCGCCCCGACCTGGTCGAGCCACGACTGACCGAGCAGCTGGCCCGAGCCCAGTACGCCTCCGCCCACCGCCTGGCCGACGAGCTGGACGACGAGGTGCCGGTCCTGCCCACCCACGGGTTCGGCAGCTTCTGCTCCTCCGCCCAGGCCGAGGGGGACGCGACCACGATCGGCAAGGAACGCGAGATCAACGACGCGCTGACCCTGGATGTGGACACCTTCGTCGCCCAGATGCTCGCCGGGCTGGACGACGTGCCCGCCTACTACGCGCACATGGGCCCGGCCAACGCCGCGGGCCCGGCGCCGGTCGATCTCACCCCGCCGAGGCTCGCGGACGCCGAGGAGATCGCCTCCCGGCTGGCCGCGGGTGAGTGGGTGGTGGACCTGCGCAGCCGCATGGCCTTCGCCGAGGGGCACGTGGCCGGGTCGTTCAACTTCGAGGGCGAGGGAAAGCTCGCCACCTACCTGGCCTGGCTGATCCCCTGGGGCAAGCCCGTCACCCTGCTCGCCGATACCCCGGAGCAGATCGCCGCCGCGCAGCGGGAGCTTGCGCGGGTGGGCATCGACCGCCCGGCCGCCGCAGCCACCGGCGACCCGGCCGGCTGGATCCGGGAGGGGGAGCAGCTCGCCTCCTTCCCCCGCGCCCGTTTCGCCGACCTCGCTGACATCCGTAAGCGCGGCGACGACGTCGTCGTTCTGGACGTGCGACGGGACTCAGAGCGTGCGGGCGGCCACATCGAGGGCTCGGTCCACATCCCGATCCACGAGCTGCACGGCCGTATCGGCGAGGTGCCGGACGGGACGGTGTGGGTGCACTGCGCCGGCGGGATGCGCGCGGCGATCGCCGCCTCCCTGCTCGATGCCGCCGGCCGCGACGTGGTCGCCGTCGACGACGACTTCGACGCCGCGACGGAAGCCGGGCTGCCCCTGGCCTCCGCCTGAGTCCGCCCACCCGCAAGGAAGGAAGCGTGTGATGTTCCTCTTTCGCCGAAACGGGCCCCGTGTCACGGTCGACGAGGCACGCAGCCGTACCAGCGGCGACCGGCCTGATGCGGTCCTGCTGGACGTGCGTGAGAAGCCCGAATGGACCGCGGGCCACGCCCCGGGCGCCGTCCACGTACCGCTGACGAAACTGGTCGCCGGCGCCACCCTGCCCGCTGAAGCTGAGGGGCGTCCGCTGGTGGTGATCTGCCGCAGCGGGCACCGCTCCCAGCAGGCGGCCAAGCTCCTCGCCGAGCGCGGAGCGCAGGCGGTGGACGTGGAAGGCGGCATGAACGCGTGGGCCGCCGCCGGGCACCCGGTCGTCGATGAACGCGGGAACAGCGGCCGGATAGCGTGACCGTACTCGTTCTCGCCCTCATCGCCGGGGCCGTCATCGGTCTCGCCCTCGGAGCCCTCGGCGGCGGCGGCAGCGTCCTTGCCGTACCGGCACTGATCTACCTGCTCGGCTTCACTCCGGCCGCCGCCACCACCGCCAGCCTGATCATCGTCACCGCCACCTCCGCCACCGCCCTGTACGCCCACACCCGCGACGGGAACGTGGCATGGAAGACAGGGGCGCTGTTCGCCGCGGCGGGCATCGTCCCCGCCTTCCTCGCGGGGGCTGTCGCCGGGAGCCTGCCCGAAGCGGTACTGACGTCGGCGTTCGCGGTCGTCGCCGCGCTGGCGGCCCTGCGCATGCTGCGTCCGTCCACGTCCGAGCCGCCGGACCGGATCCGTCCCGGCAAGGCGGCCGGCGCCGGCGCCGGCCTGGGCACCGTGACGGGCTTTCTGGGGGTGGGTGGGGGATTCCTCGCCGTGCCCGCCCTGGTGAGCGTCCTGGGACTGGCCATGCGGCGGGCGGTGGGCACCAGCCTGCTCGTCATCACGGTGAACTCACTCGCCGCGCTCGCCGCTCGCACCGGCACCGGTGGCGGGCTCCACTGGGAGATCATCGGCCCCTTCACCGGAGCCGCGATCCTCGGCGCCTGGGACGGCAAACGCCTCGCGACGAAGATCTCCGGCACCACCCTTCAGAAGATCTTCGCCAGTGTCCTGCTGGCGGTGGCGGCCTTCATGCTCGTCGACGTGATCATCTGAACACGAGGGCCGTCAACAGCTCAGGAACAGGGGCCGGGAGCGCTTCCCCAGCCGACGCGCATCTCAGGACCGCTTTCAGTCCGGCTCCCGCCAGATCAAGCTCCACCACACTCCGACACGCAAGGATGACATCTGCCATGACCACCCCCACGGCCCTCGCCACCGACGCGGCGCGCACCCGCCTGCACGAACTGACCATCATCGACGTGCGCACCCCCGGTGAATACGCCGGCGGCCATCTCCCCGGCGCGCTCAACATCCCCCTCGACCAGATCCAGCGCGCGCTGCCCGACATCCGGCACGCCACCGACCGCGGCGACGTCCTGGTCGTCTGCGCCTCGGGCGCCCGCTCCGAGAACGCCTGCAAGATCCTCGCGGAGAACGGCATCACCGCCGCCACCCTGTCGGGAGGCACCGGCGCCTGGGCGGCCGACGGCCACGAGCTCCACCGCCCCCAGGGCGCCTCCCGTGCCACCTGGGGAATGGAACGGCAGGTGAGACTCACCGCAGGAGTGATCGTGCTGCTCGGCCTGCTGCTCGGGCTCGTCGTCCACCCCGCCTTCCAGCTCATCTCCGCCGGCATCGCGGGCGGTCTGGTCTTCTCCGCCCTGACCAACACCTGCGGCATGGCCGCCATGCTCGCCAAGCTCCCCCACAACCGCCCCCGCGCCGCCGACCTCGACAACACACTGGCCGCACTGCGCAACCGCTGAACCACACCACAAAGGGGAGGGATCCGGCTCCGGATCCCTCCCCTTTCACATGCCAGGCCATGGGGCCAACCGCTCCGAACCGGGCGGGTGATCCGGCGTCGCGGCACCACAGCTCAGGCCAGAGAAAGGAACAGCTTCTCCAGCCGAGTACGCATCTGCTCCCGGTCACCGGAAGCAGCCATGTCCGCATCGGTCAGGCAGTGCTGCAGCCCCGTGGCGATGATCGCGAAACCGGCCTTGTCCAGAGCCCTGGACGCCGCGGCGAGCTGGGTGACGACGTCCTCGCAGTCCCGCCCCTCCTCAATCATCTTGATCACACCGGCGATCTGACCCTGCGCCCGGCGCAGCCGGTTGACCACCGTCTTCAGTTCCTCAGCCGCCATCGCCAGTTCCACAACCCACACTCCTTCGAGATACCCCCTTGGGTATCCTATCGAAGGGGTAACCCCAACCGAGCGAAGGAAAATCCCTCTGGCCCCCACCACCGCCCTCACCGTCAGGCCGCTGCACGCCTGCACGAGCTGACCGTCATCGACGTGCGCACCCCCGACGAATACGGGTGCACACAGTCGCGGTACGGGAAGTGCCACGAGCGAAGCGCGTAGAGGGGCTCTCGACGCTCTCACAAACGGTCCTTTGCACGAGCAAGATCAATCACGGGCCGCCGGACCCTAACCGGACCCGGATTCGATCTCAGAACACGTTCTCACTTAAAAGCGGGACGGACCCCCTTCTGAGACTTGCATTGTGCGAAAATCCGGGGCCATGACGGCCCCTCAGCAGCCGTCCGTGTCCGACCGGTCGGACGCGGACGACGTCGAACAGCACGCCTGTCCGAAGTGTGACGCGCGGCCCGGCTCGCCGTGCCGCTCGCGCGGCGGCGCGGTCGCCTCCGCCTACCACACCCGCCGCTTCACGATGGTGCCCCGGCTGAAGAAGGCGTTGCGGGTGCCGACCCCCGCCGACCGCGGACCGGGCCGGCCGTGGCGTCCGGGCACCCCGCCGCCGGCGCCGATCGACCCGGACCTGCCGAGCGCGGACATCCGCATCGGGTACGCACGGTGCTCGACGCTCGGGCAGGAACTCGACTCCCAGCTCGACGCGCTCAGCAAGCACGGCATCCCCCGTGACAAGATCTTCAGCGAGAAGATCAGCACCCGCGTCCGCGTCCGCCCGAAGTTCGAGGAGGCGCTGCGGACGGCGCGGGAGGTCAAGGCGCACGCCCCGCACTGCCGGGTCATCTTCACCGTCTACGAGATGAAGCGCCTCGGCCGCGACGCCGCCGAGCTCACCGCGCTCGCCGACCACCTCACCGCCCACGGCCTGGTCCTGGAGATGCTCGCCGGTCCCCTGCCCGGCATCTACGACCCCACCGGCCCGGGCAAGCTGCTGTTCGCGTTCTTCGCAGCGATGGCGGAGACCGAGCGGGAGAACATCCGCGAGTCGACCCTGGAAGGGCTCGACACCGCGGCCCGCAAGGGCAAGTACGGCGGCCGACCGCCAGTCATCACCGACGACATGCTCCACACCGTGCTCCGCCGCCGCGCGGGCGGCGAGTCCGTCGAGCAGATCCAGCCCGACCTGATCATCCCCACCGGCAAGCGCAAGGGACAGAACCCCTCCGTTGCCAGCATCTACCGGGCGCTCGCCGAGCACGAGAAACGGGCGGCGTACCCGGAAGCCATCGAACAGGCCCACGCCGACTTCGCCGCCCTCACCGGCGGTGAGGTTCCTGAACCTGCACAGAAGTAAAGGCCCTAACGACACGCTAAGTTACTTGTCACTTCGCGGCAGCTTCGGGAGAACAGGGCCTACCAGGCCGGCGACCTCATGGCCTCGGGCCCCCCCACGAGGTGGCCGACGGCGTCTTCATGTGGCCCTCCTTCGGCAACGTCCACGTCGTCCGGGACGGTGGCGAGCTGCTGCTGTTCGACACCGGCAGCGCCCGCACCGCCCAGTTGCTCGCCACCGCCCTCGGTGACCGCTTCACCGAACCGGTCACCACCGCCGTCTACTCGCACGGCCACATCGACCACACCATGGGCACCGGCCCCTTCGAGACCGAGCGGCGGCTGACCGTGATCGCCCAGGAGGGCGTGGGCCCGCGGTTCGACCGCTACCGCCTCACCCGCGGCTACAACGCCGTCATCAACCGGCGGCAGTTCCAGCTCCCCGGCCTGACCTGGCCCGCCGACTACCGCTACCCGGACGTCACCTACCGCGACGCCATGACGCTGCGGCACGGCGGGACCGAGCTGCGGCTGCGCCACGTCAAGGGCGAGACCGACGACGCCACCGTGGCCTGGCTTCCCCGGCAACGCGTCCTGGCCTGCGGCGACATGTTCATCTGGGCCTTCCCCAACGCCGGCAACCCGCAGAAGGTCCAGCGCCACCCGCTGGAGTGGGCCCAGGGGCTGCGGTGGATGGCGGGACTGGACGCCGAGGTGCTGCTGCCCGGCCACGGCATGCCCATCGCCGGCGCCGACCGCGTCCGGCGCGCGCTGCTGGACACCGCGCAGGCACTGCTCACCCTCCACGACCGGACGCTGGAGATGATGAACGCCGGCGCCTCGCTCGACGAGATCGTGCACACCGTCAAAGCCCCCGCCGAGCTGCTGGAACGCCCCTACCTGCGTCCCTCCTACGACGAGCCGGAGTTCGTGGTGCGCAACGTGTGGCGGCTCTACGGAGGCTGGTACGACCAGGACCCGGCAGCCCTCAGGCCCGCCCCCAAGGACGCCGCCGCCCGTGAACTCGCGGCGCTCGCCGGGGGCGCGAGGGTGCTCGCCGCCCGGGCCCGGGACCTGCTGGCCGAGGGCGAACTCCGGTTGGCGGCACAGCTGGTGGAGACCGCGCACCGGGCGGACCCGGGTGAGGAGGAGGTCGAGCGCGCGCGGGTGGAGGTCTACAGCGCGCTGGAGAAGGACGCGACCTCCGTGATGACCCGCGGCGTCTACAGCTGGACGGCGAACGACTCCCGCGCGCGGCTCAACGGCCGCACCCCCGAGGAGGAGTTGGCGGCCCGGGCGGAGGGACGGTTGCGCTGGGCCCTGTGACCTGGAAGGAGGTCGAAAGCGGGCGGCCCCGGCGGTGTCGGGTGGCCGGGGGCCCGGCGGGTGGGGCGGCCGGTGGCCGGTGGTCCGGCGGCGTGCCTGTCGGAGACCTCAGGTGTTCTCCGGGGTCAGCGCCACGAAGTCGGCACCGAAGGGGTCGACGCAGACGGCCATGCGCCCCACGCCCTCGGCGGTCTCCGGCCCCATCTGGATGCTGCCGCCGCCCTCGGTGACGCGGGCGACGGTGGCGTCGCAGTCGGCGACGGCGAAGACGGGATGCCAGTAGGCGCGGCCCCGGTTCTGGGTGAGGAACTCCGAGGCCATCTGCATGATGCCGCCCTGCATCCGCTCCTCGCCCTCCCCCTCGGGCGTGACCAGTGAGTAGGTGCCGGTGCCGCCGGGCAGCGGGATGTCGTCGGTCCGCCAGCCGAACAGCGCGCCGTAGAACTCCTTGGCGGCGGCCGAGTCGGTCGTGTAGAGCTCGGTCCAGCACAGCGCCCCGAAGACGTCCGCGACCTGGAAGCCGGTCTGCTCCACCGGCTGCCAGAGGGCGAAGTCGGCGCCCTGCGGGTCGGTGCACTGGCTCAGCCGGCCGGCGCCCTCGACCCTGCGGGGGCCGAGGCGGACGGTGCCGCCGAGCCGCTCGACCTCGGCTGTCGCCGCCGCCACGTCGTCGACCCGGAAGTAGAGCATCCACGCCGACCGGGCGCCCTCCTCGGTGAGCGGTCCCAGGGCTCCGACCAGGCTGCCGTCCCGTTCCAGCAGGCCGAAGCCCTCGCCCATGGACTCCGCCCCCTCCTCGGGGCCGAAGGGCCTCACGCGCCAGTCGAAGACCGCGCGGTAGAAGTCGGCCGCGGCCCGGCCGTCGCGCACCCCGAGGTCGAGCCAGGCGGGGGAGCCCTTGACGGGAGTGGTGGTGATCATGGCGGCGTCTCCCTCGTCCAGGGTGATGGCGGTCGCCCCCGATGCGACGGGCCCCGGCCGGTGCGCCCGCACCTGGACGCCCGGACCCTCGCCTCCAGCTTGGCACCCCGAGGGCCGGGACGCGCGGCGGAACGACCGGGCCCCACCGCGCGGCGGAACGACCGGGCCCCACCGCGCGGCGACACCCTGCGCGGGAACGTCACCGACGGTGGCGACCAGGCCGGGGCACCGACGGGTCCACAGCGGCGCCGAGCCCGGCGCGGGGCCCTCCGGAGGCCCGTGGGCAGCTGGGACCGAGGGCTTCTTCCGGCGGCACCGGCCCCGGCACCCGGCCCCCCGACCCCGCGTCGGCGACCGCGTACGCTGCCCGCCGTGGCCGAAGACATGTACGCGACACTCGCCATCGCCGCCGTGACCGGGGGGACCGCGGTGCTGGCGAGCTGGGTGACGAGCCGGGGCAGTACCCGGGCGGCCCGCACCCAGGCCGAGACGGCGGCGCGCGCCCAACGCGTCGAACGGCTGCGGGAGAGCAGACGCGCCGCCTACCTCGACCTCATCGAACAGGCGCACCGTATGGGCGAGCTGTGCTGGGAGATCTCGGCCGTGCTCAACAGGCCGCGCAGTGCGCAGACCCTGACGGAGCTGCGGGAGCTCACCGAGCGCGAGGTCACCGAGTACGGGCGGCTGCGCCGGGCCGCCCGCGTCGTCGACCTGGAGGGCCCCGAGACCGCCTCGGCCGCAGCCCTGGCCCTGGAGCGGTCCACCGGTCCCTTCTACCGGGCCGCGCGTGCTGCTCTCGCCGAGGGCGGGCAGGAGCCTCGTGGTCCCCGGCCCCGCGGCGACCGCCGTGAGGGCTCTGTGGGGGGAGCCGCGGAGTTCGACGCGGCCTTCCGCCCCTTCTGGCGCGCGGTGGAGGTCTTCATCGAAGAGGCCCGCGCCGCACACCAGCACGTGGACGACTTCGGCGTGGCCGGGGTGCGGCGGGGCGTGGTGAACCGGTCACGTTGAGAGGCGTGGGCTGCTGCGGGCTGCCCCCCGGGACCACCACCTCCGGACCGCCGCCGGCACCGGTGGGCCCGCGCCGCGGTGGGAAGGCAGGCCGGAGGATGCGGCCCGGTAGTCGCCGAGGCACGCCACCGGGACACCCCGACCCCTCACGGCCGCCGCCAGGAGTGGTCCGTCAGGTGCGAACCGGCCATCGGCCCCATGCGCAGCATCCCGCCGTCGACCGGCCAGGACGCCCCGGTGACATAGCCGGCCTCGGGCCCGGCGAGGAAGGCGACGACGGCGGCGACCTCGCGGGCGTCGCCCGGCCGTCCGAGCGGCACCCCGGGGCGTTCGACGGTGTGCACGTCGGTGTCCTCCTGGCCCGTCATCGGGGTGGCGATCTCCCCGGGTGCGACCGCGTTGACGGTGATGCCGTGCTCGGCGAGTTCCAGGGCCATCGTCTGGGTCAGCAGTCCGAGCCCGCCCTTGGCCGCGCAGTAGGGGGCCGCCCCCACCCGCGGCTGGTGGGCGTGGACGCTGGTGACGTTCACGATGCGCCCGCCCCCGCCCTGCCCGACCATGCGGCGCGCCGCCCGCTGGGAGCACAGGTACGGGCCGAGGAGGTCCACGTCCACGACCTCGCGGAGAGTGGCGAAGTCGGTGTCGAGGAAGGAGATGGCGGTCCCCGTGCCGGCGTTGTTGACCAGGACGTCGATCCTGCCGAGGGCGTCGGCGAGCCGGTCCACGGCATCCGCGGCGTCCGGCAGACGGGTCAGGTCCAGGTGCTCCACCGCCGCCCGCCCGCCGTGCGCGCGCACCTCGGCCGCGGTCCGCGCCGCGGCGTCCTCGTCCGCGTACCAGGTGATGCCGACGTCCATCCCGTCCCGCGCCAGCCGGACCGCGGTGGCCCGGCCGATGCCCGACTCGGCCCCCGTGACGACGGCCACCGGCCGCCCGCCCGCCGCCCGCGGTGGCCCTTCGCCGCGTCGGCGGGCCCCGGGGTCCGCAGGGGCCGCCGGGTGTGCGGGGGCTTCGTCGTGCCGGGCCTGTTCGGGACGGTGGGGGTCGTGACGGCTCTCGGGGGCGGCTGCGTCGGACACGGGTCCTCTCCCTTCTGCTCCGGATGCCTGGCCCGGAACTGACCCGGCTGCCCGGCGGGCCGACCACGGGGCTCGGGCCACGGCACGGCTGTGCGGACGAGGACGCGGGCGGTGGTGCGGGCGGTGGTGCGGTCCGGCGGGCGGCGGCGGTGGGCCAGGAGCGGCCGGGAACCGGACCGGTCCGCAGAGGTACGGCATGACGGCTCTGTCGACGGGGCCGTGTGCCCGTGGCGGGTGGGGCGAAACGGTGGACAACGCACACGGGGGAGCGTCCGAGGGCGGCGGAAAGCGGCCCGACGCCGGCGGCAGGGACCTGTGGCGGTGCAGCGCGACGGCCGCCCGGCCTTATAGCGCAACCGAGGTGAAAAACGCAACCCGGCTGTTCCGCAGGTGTCTCCGGTCCCTACGGTGGCTCTGCCGAACCGGCCAGCGGCCAGGCGCACAGGAGGAAACATGGCACAGCAGATCCCCGGTTACCGCAACGACAACGCCCCCGAGCGGACCTGGTTCAAGTCGACCTTCTCCGACCTCGACTACAGCAAGGACTGCGTGGCCCTGGCGGAGTTCGAGGACGGCTCGGTCGGCATCACCGACTCCAAGGACACCGGCGCCGCCGTGCTGCGTATGACCCGCTCGGAGATAGCCGCCTTCGTCCAGGGGGCCCGGCGCGGCGACTTCGACAGGTTCTGCTGAGAGGCGCCCGCGACCTCATCAGGCCCGCTGCCTCCCCGTCCTGACGCGCCGACACGTCCGGCGCCGGCCCCGACCCGGGACCACGACACCCCGACGACGCCCCACGAAGTACGGCCGCCACCCTGCACGGGACGGCGGCCGTACCCCGTGGGGCGTTCGTGTCCTGCGGACAGCATCCCCTGCCTCGCGCGGGAACGGCGACGACGAGCCTCCCGCCCGCGCGACTTTGCACAGGGACCACAGACGAGGCACCCCGAGGGGGCACCGTGAGCCGGTGGAGCGGCAGGACCGACGACTCGTCACACCCCCACAGCAGACGCGCCGCTACCGCTTCACACGCCTTCTCCGCTCCCGACCCGACGGGCCGTCACACCATCTTCACCTCACCGGTAGATTTCGTCCCGCCGTGTGATCACGCCGAGCTCGGCAGGACGAACAAGGAGGCCCAGATGGCCCTGTGGGATCGTTTCAAGGAGTCCGCACAGACCATGCAGACGCAGTTGTCCGCAGCCAAGAACGACCTGCGGAGCGGGGCCTTCCGGGACGCGAGCATGGCGGTCTGCGCGCTGGTGGCTGCGGCCGACGGCACCGTCGACCCCACCGAGCGGCACCGTGTCTCGCAGCTCATAGCGGCCAACGAGGTCCTGCGGAACTTCCCCGCGAAGGACCTCCACCAGCTCTTCGAGGAGAACCTGGACCGTCTCGCGGCCGACTACGACCTCGCCAAGGTGTCCCTGCTACAGGTGGTCGGCAAGGTCAGGAAGCCGGGTGAGGCCCGTGCGGTGGTCCAGATCGGTGTCGTCATCGGCGGCGCCGACGGCCACTTCGACCAGAAGGAGCGGGCCGTCGTCCGTGAGGTCTGCTTCGCGCTGCACATATCCCCCGCGGAGTTCGACCTCTGAGCCTTCGCACCGCCGGCCCACTCCCCGTCAGACGGTCTCGTCGCGAGGGTCGACAGGTCGCCGGGCCCCCGACGTGACCGCCCCCGCCACCGCCTCGACCCCACACCTCGGCTCCACACCCCGGCTCCGTCCCCGGAGGGGTGGGACGTCCGCCGCGAGGAGCGGACGGCGTCACGGAAGAGCGAACAACGGACGACGCGACGTGAAAAAAAGCACGCAGAAACCGGTACAGACGGGTCGTCAGTGGTCCGTCGACGAGGTTGTGGCACTTGCCAGTGGCTGCAGACCACAACAACCTTGGGGCGGGGGACATCTCCACAGACGGACAACGAGGAGCGTTGTGACTGCGAACCCTGCGATACCCGACATCCTGTCGCCGGAATTCACCGCCGACCCTTACAGCGCCTACCGGGTCATGCGGGACGACTTCCCCCTCTTCTTCCACGAGGCCACCCAGAGCTGGGTGCTGTCGCGCTACGAGGACGTGGCCCGGGCCTTCAAGGCCCCGGTCTTCACCACGGACAACTACGACTGGCAGCTCGAACCGGTCCACGGGAAGACCATTCTCCAGATGAGCGGCCGGGAGCACGCCGTGCGCCGCGCCCTGGTGGCACCCGCCTTCCGCGGCAGCATGCTCCAGGAGACCTTCCAGCCGGTCATCGAACGCAACGCGCGGGAGCTCATCGAAGCGTTTCGCCAGGACGGCGAGGCCGACCTCGTCGCGCAGTTCGCCACCCGCTTCCCGGTGAACGTCATCGTCGACATGCTCGGGCTGGACCGCGCCGACCACGACCGGTTCCACACCTGGTACACGGCGATCATCGACTTCCTCGGCAACCTCAGCCAGGACCCCGGCGTCGCCGAGCGCGGGGTGCGGACCCGGCAGGAGTTCGCCGACTACATGCTGCCGATCATCCGCAACCGCCGCCAGAACCTCGGCGCCGACCTGCTCTCCACGCTCTGCGCCGCCGAGATCGACGGCACGTCCATGAGCGACGAGGACATCAAGGCCTTCTGCAGCCTGCTGCTGGCGGCCGGCGGGGAGACCACCGACAAGGCCATCGCGGGCATCCTCCACAACCTGCTGCGCCACCCCGACCAGCTCAAGGCCGTCCGTGAGGACCGGTCACTGATCGCCCGGGCCTTCGCCGAGACGCTGCGCTTCACGCCCCCGGTGCAGATGATCATGCGGCAGCCCGCCGAGGACGTGGAGATCGCGGGCGGCACCATACCGGCGGGCGCCACCGTCACCTGCCTCATCGGAGCCGCGGGCCGCGACGACCGCCGCTACAGCGACCCCGACAGCTTCAACATCTTCCGCGACGACCTGGAGACCACCACGGCCTTCTCCGCCGCCGCCGACCACCTGGCGTTCGCCCTGGGCCGGCACTTCTGCGTCGGCGCCCTCCTGGCCAAGGCCGAGGTCGAGACCGGCGTCGGCCTCCTGCTGGACACCTTCCCGGACATGACCCTCGCCGCCGACGCCGCCCCCACCGAGCAGGGCGTCTTCACCCGCGGCCTGGACACACTCCGGGTCCGGTTCACGGCGTCGGAGCGGGCTGTGGCCTGAGACCTGACCGTATGGGCGGTGATCAGCCCTGGGCGGCGACCTCGGAGCGGGAAGGTGCCGGCCGCCCCGGCGCAGTGATCACCGCTGTACGGCACCTGACGAGGGCGGTCCGCGCCCCCGGTCTCGTAGGCTGCTCCTGTGATGCGTGTGGTGGCGTTCGACATCGGGGAGACCCTGATCCGTGACGACCGCGGATGGGCTTCCTGGGCGGACTGGCTGGAGGTCCCGCGGCACACACTGTCCGGCCTGGTGGGGGCAGTGGTCGCCCAGGGAAGGGACAACGCCGACGCCCTCCGGCTCGCCCGTCCGGGGCTGGACGTGGCCGCGGCCCACCGTCAGCGAGCCGCCGAGGGCTGGGTGGAGCAGCTGGACGAGAGCGACCTGTACCCGGACGTCCGCGAAGCGTTCACCTCGCTGCGGGCGGCCGGGCTGCGTGTGATCGTCGCGGGAAACCAGACCGCACGGGCCGGCGAGCTGCTCCGCGCCATGGCACTGCCGGCGGACGCCGTCGCCACCTCAGGGGACTGGGGAGTGGCCAAGCCCCACCCTGACTTCTTCGCCCGCCTCGTGGACCTGGCAGTCGCCGCACCGGAAGAGGTGGTCTACGTCGGCGACCACCCGCAGAACGACATCGGCCCGGCGGCCCGGGCGGGCCTCGCTACAGCTCACGTCCGCCGGGGACCCTACGGCCTGTTGTGGGCCGACAGCCCCGAGGCCAGGGCCGCCGACTGGCAGGTGAGCTCCCTGACCGAACTCGTCGAGCTGCTGTCCGACCAGGAACACCGCCGGGGCGGCGCGCAGCGGTGAAGGGGGCGGTATCCGCATCCGCAACGTGCGCAACGGGACTACGTTTCGAGGTCGGACGCACGGGACGGGAGTCGGCATGGCCAGCATCGTGCACAGCGGGTCGGGCCCCCACGTCGCGTACGAGCGGCGCCTGGCCCGGCTGACACAGGCAGACCTGGCGCGCCGCGCCGGCGTCGCCCTCGGCACCGTCCGGAAGATCGAGCAGGGTGCGCGGGGCGTGTCCGACCGGGCGCTGGGTGCTCTTGCGCAGGCCCTGGACGTGGACGTCTCCCGGTTGCTTCCGCAAGACGAACAGTGCGGTCACCGGGTTCACGAGGCGATGCCGGCGCTGTCAGAGGTGCTGGCGTCGTACGAGATGCCGGACGACGGTCCCGTACGCGCGTTGAGTGATCTGCAGGCAGCCGTCGAGGACCTGGTGGCTTGGCGGCTGGGCGCTCAGTACGTCCGTATCGCCAGGACTGCCCCGGCCGTACTGGCCGAACTGTGCCGCGCGGTGGCGTCCTCCCCGGCGCGACTGCGGGTGGCATGCCTGCTGGTCGACGCCTGCCGCGCTGCCGATGCGGTGGCTTACAAACACGGAGCCGTGGACGTGTCCGCGCGGCTCATCGACGTGATGCGGTGGGCGGCGGGGCAGGCGGACGACCCCCTGGTGGCGGCTACGGTCGCGTACGTACGCACGGAGGTGTTCTTCTCTTCCGGTGCCCACTCGGCCGGGCTGCGCATGCTTGCACAGGCTGTGGAGGACGCACCCGGTGGGGCTGCCCCGGAAGCGCTGGCTGCCCGTGGGGCCCTCCACATGAGGGCGGCAGTGATCGCCGGCCGGGCAGGGGACGCGGTGGCCGCAGATGACCACCTGGGCGCCGCCCGGTCACTCGCAGACCGCGTTCCGGAGCAGATCTACCGGGGGACTGCTTTCGGGCCGGACAGTGTCCGCATCCACGAGATGTCGGTTGCCGTGAGCCTGGGCGGAGAACACCTGGGCCGTGTCGTATGCGGGGTCCGGGAGTGGGCTCCCCCGAGGGCGCTGCCTGCTGAACGCCGATCCGGCTACTACATCGAACTGGGACGCGCGCAGCTCTGGACAGGACGGCCGAACGAAGCCTTCGAGTCGCTGCGCACCGCTCGCCGCATCGCACCGCAACACGTTCGCGAGCACCGTTGGGTCCGGGAGGACGCAGCGAGGCTCCGACGTCTGAAGCGCGGGGACGCCGAGACGCTCAGCAGTTTCGCCGAGTGGTGCCACGCCCTTCCTTGAGTGCCCCTCGCAGGGGTACTTGTGACCCGGCGCGCGGTTCAGGATGCCTTCACGTCCGAAGACTGGAGCACCTGTGTTCACGCCTTTCGCCTCCGCCACCACCCCCGAGACCGACGTCGTCCGCCTGGACGTCGGGAAGCGCGCTGGTCCCGGACCGGCAACGGAGCTGATGCTTCTCATCGGGCCCGCGGTCCTGACACCCGACGGTGGGGATCCGTCGGCCACCTGTGGTGATCAGGCTGCGAGGCGGTCGTGAGGCGGGCAGATACAGCCAGGTACGGGCCTGACGACCGGGAGACGATGGAAGAGACGTTCCGACGGGCTGCCGCCATGGGAGCCGGCCGTCTGAACCATCAGGCCGTGGCCGAGGTGCGGTGCCAACTGGTGGCCCACCTTGCGGCGTTGCTGGAAGAAGGACGCACCACTGCCGCGGTGATGCCCGTCGGCTCGTTCGACCGGCACCGGATGGAGATCCACCTCGATCGGCTCCTCCGGCTCCGTCAGCGCCCTGCGGCACCGTCAGCCGGTTCGGCCTACGCCGACGTGCGACAGCTTGTGGCCGGTTGCCGATGGCTACTCCAGCAGCTCGCCGGGCGGTGATGTCCGCCACTGAGAAGCGGTACTCCGCCTACCGTGTCGATTCCGTGGGGCCGCCCCGCTCCGGAGCCCGTGTACGGCTCGCTTCCTGCGGTGGCCCGGCCGCACGGCCCGGCTCGACGTGGAGACCTGACGCAAGCGGGCCCGCCCCCGAAGGACCGGACCCGCCCGCACCCGCTCAGTACTCCGTACCCCTCAGTACTCCGCGTCCCAGGTGCCGTGGGTGGGGGTGAAGGCCACGGGCAGGGAGGTCAGGCCGCGCATCCACAGGGACGGGTGCCAGACCAGTTCCTTCTCGTCGACGGCGAGGTGCACGTCGGGCAGGCGGTCGAGCATGACCTCGACGGCCGTCTTCGTCATCACCCGGGCGATCTCCGGTGCCGGGTAGGGGCAGGCGTGTTCGCCGTGGCTGAAGGACAGGTGCGCCTGGTTGTCCTCCGAGCTGTGGCCGGAGAGGTCGGGGCGGACGTCCGGGTCGGTGTTGGCGGCGGCGAGCCCCATGATCAGCAGGTCGCCGCGGCTGATGTGCTGCCCGCCGAGCTGGGTGTCGCGCGCCGCCCACCGGCCGATGAAGTTCTGCGTCGGGGTGTCGTGCCAGAGGACCTCGGTCAGCGCCTGGCCCACACTGCGGCGCCCGCCGGTCAGGGTGAGGGCGAACCGGTCGTCGGTCAGCATCAGGCGGAGGCTGTTGCCGATCCAGTTGGCGGTCGGCTGCTGGGCGGCGGCCATCACCACCAGCAGGTCGATGACGATCTCCTCGTCCGTCAGCCCCGCCGGGTGGTTGAGCAGGACCGAGGGGACGTCGGCACCCGGCCGCTGGTGACGGGCGGCCACCAGACGCGCCATGCGGTCGGCGACCCGCTGGTGCGCGGCGATGGCGTCCTTGTTCTCGTCGAGCGAGTCGGAGATGTCGCCCACGAGGCCGGGGACCTCGTCCGTCGGGAAGCCGAACAGCTCCGCGATGACCATCAGCGGCAGGTTGAGGGCGTACTGCGCCATCAGGTCCGCCTCGCCGGCGCCGGAGAACGCGTCGATCAGGGAGTCCGCGACCCGCTCGCAGAGCTGCCGCAGTTCGAAGGGGTCCCCGATCTGCAGTGCGTCGCTGATCGCGCCGGAGCGGCGGCGGTGCTCCTCGCCCTCGGCGAACATCACCGAGGGCTGGTAGCCGACGAAGGGCATCAGCGACCAGTCCGCCGGGATGCGGTCCCAGGCGGGCCAGCGGCGGGAGTCCCGGGCGAACAGCTCGGGGTTGTCGGTGACCTGGTGGACCTCCCGGTAGCCCATGACCAGCCAGGCCGGGATGTCACCCTCCAGCAGGATCGGCGCCACCGTGCCGTGCTCCCGGCGCAGCCGCCGGTACAGCGCAGCGGTGTCGCCGCCGAGGCCCTCGCCGTAGAGGGGCACCGCTCCGGGGTGGACGGGGCACCCGGGGGCTGCGGAGTGAGGCTGCTGGGTCACGACACGGTCTCCTGCTCGGCCAGCGCGAAGAGGTGGTTGGCGAGGGCGATGAGAACCTGCTTGCTCGACTCGCGGTCCCTGGCGTCGCAGTCGATCAGCGGCACCTCGGGGGCGAGGTCCAGCGCCTCCCGTACCTCGTCCAGGGTGTGGGTCTCACCCCCGAAGTCGTTGCGCGCCACGATGAACGGCATGCCGTGGGCCTCAAGGCGGTCGATGGCGTACCAGGAGTCGTCCAGCCGCCGGGTGTCGACGAGGACGACGGCGCCCAGGGTGCCCGAGAAGAGGCGGTCCCACAGGAACCAGAAGCGCTCCTGCCCGGGGGCGCCGAAGAGGTAGAGGATCGTCGACTCGTTGACGCTGATGCGTCCGAAGTCGAAGGCGACGGTGGTGGTGGACTTGCCCTCCACGCCGACCGGTTCGTCGATGCCGACGCCGGCCTGCGTCATCGTCTCCTCGGTGTTCAGCGGACGTATCTCGCTGACCGAGCGGACCATCGTGGTCTTGCCCACGCCGAAGCCGCCCACGATGACGATCTTCAGGCCCTCGGTCGCGGTCTGGGGCAGAGGGGCCCGGGCGCCCTGGGGGTCGAGCGCCTCACCGTCGGGCGCGCTCGGTTCGGTCAGGCTCTCAGAGGCGGTGGAGTGCATCGAGCACATCCTTCAACAGGTCGGTGTCGGGAAGGACCGCGGTGGTGGAGTGCGGGTGGCGGGCGGTGATCCGGCCGGTGTCCAGCAGGTCGGCCAGGAGGATGCGGACCACGCCGATCGGCAGCCCCAGGGCGGCGGAGACCTCCACCACCGCCGTGGGGCTCTTGCACAGCCGCAGAATGCGGACGTGCTCGGACTGCATCCCCGGAGCCGGCTCGCACTCGCTGACGATCAGCGTCACCAGGTCGAAGACGTGCGCCGCGGTGGAGCGGCTCCGCCCGCCGGTGACGATGTAGATGCGGTCCGGGTCGTCGTCGGGCCCGAGCCGCCTCATGCCGATTGCCCCGGCAGCGGGGCCGACGCCCGGGGCTCGGCCCGCAGGTAGTCACCGATCTGCTCGACCAGCTCGTTCATGTGGAAGCCGATGAGCCCGGGGTCGGAGTCCTCCTCGGCGACCAGCGCCAGGTGGGCGCCGTGGCCCGCCTCCACGATGAAGAGGATGCCGCCGTGGAACTCGGCCATCGCCTGGCGCACACCGCCGCTGCCGTCACCGAACTCCACGGAGGCGCCGTGGGAGAGGGACTGGATGCCCGAGGCGATCGCGGCCAGCTGGTCGGCCTGGTCGACCGTCAGCTGCGGTGAGTGGCACAGCTTGAGCCCGTCGCGCGAGAGGACGAGAGCGTGCCGGGCGCCGGGCGTCTTGTCCAGGAGCTTCTCCAGCATCCAGTCCAGGCTGTTGTCGGTGGTGTTCATCGTGCGTCGTCCTCCGGACGTACAGGGGGTGTGCTGAGTGTGGAAGCGGCGGAGCCGGACCCGTCGTCAAGTCCTCGGGGCTGTTCCCCCTCGGCGCGGGCGGCGTCCCCCAGGGCGAAGCCGCGGCCGTCCGTGTCCCCCTGTACGGCCTTGCGGAACGCGCGGAAACGGTCTGCGTTCTCCTTGTTGGAGCGGATCGGGCGGCGCGGCGCCGACCCCGTGGGCGGCGTCGTGGACTGACGGCCCGCCGCGGAGCGGAGCGTCTGCCCGCGGCGGCGCATCGGCAGGCCGCTGGCGCCGTAGCGCACCGGCTGCGTGCCCGTGGTCTCGGAGGCGTTGGGCGGCGCAGGGGTGGTGCCGCCGGCTGCGGGCCGGCCGGCCGGCGGGGTCGCCGCGGGCCGGTCCGAGGAGGGTGCGGGGTGGGGCGCCTGCGGCAGCGAGGGCCGCCGGGCCGGCGCGGGGGTGGTGTCCCAGCCGAAGGCGTCCACCGTGTCGGGCACCGTCGTGGCGGGGGTGGACCGGGCGTCCAGCGGGAGGGCGGCTTCCTGCTGCTGCGTCTGCTGGTAGAACAGCTTGTCCTGCGGCGGGTCGGTGACGAGCTGACGCGGGATGATGACGACCACACCGGTGCCGCCGCGGGCGGAGGGCCGGAAGGAGACCCGCAGCCGGTGCTTGCGGGCGAGGCAGCCGACCACGGTGAGGCCCAGCCGGGTGCCGGGCATCGTGGTGTAGTCCAGCTTCTTCGCCGAGACGGAGTCCTCGGCCTGGCGCAGCTGCCGCTCACCCATGACCAGACCGCTGTCCTCGACCGTCACGATGAGCCCCGACTGCGTCTCCTCGACGTAGACGTGGACCTCGGAGTTGGGCGGGGAGAAGACGGCCGCGTTGTCCATGATCTCGGCCAGCGCGTGCATGACGCCCTCGGCGGCGTGGCCGGCGACCGCGCGGTTGCTGGTGTTGTGCAGCCGGATGCGGCGGTAGGAGCTGATCCGACCCATCGCGCCGCGCAGGATCGACTCCATGACGATGGGCTTGTTCCAGCGCCGGCCGGTGCGGGAACCGGTGATGACCGCGATGGAGTCGGCCAGCCGCCCGGTCTGCGAGGTGAGGTGGTCGATGTGGAGCAGGCCGCCGAGGCTCTCCTCGTCGGCGCGGTTCTCCATCTCGCGCAGGTCGGCGAGGATGCTGGTGGTCAGCGCCTGGACCCGGGAGGCGGCGTTGCCGCAGGCGGTGAGGGCCGCCGCGCGCATCCGCTCGCCGCGGCCGACCTCCACGGCGAGGGTGTGGGTGACCTCGCGGAAGGCCGGCACCGTGCTCTGCGGGAGGCGGTCCAGGGCCCGCTCGGGGGAGGTGCCGTCGCGCAGGATGGCGATGAGCTCGGGGAGGGTGCGCCGGGCGAGCTCGTCGGCCTCGGAGGTCAGTGCCCGGGCGCGGGCCCGGTGGAAGTGGGCGACGGCGCGTTCGCGGGCGGCGGTGGCGACGGCGACGGTGAGGGCCAGGGCTGCGGCGCCCCCGCACCAGGCCATGGGGGTGCGGATGCTGGCGGGAGCCGTGAGCACGGCCCAGCAGCACAGGGCCGCGGTGATCACGACGGCGACGGCCGTCGCACTTACCACGGGCGCCAGTGGCGGGCGCTCCGCCTGAGCGCGGGCGGATATCAGTGCTGACATCGGGAGTCCTCAGGAACGGGGTACGGCAGGCGGTCCGTGCGGCGTGCGGACACGCCGTGATCAGTGCCGAAGACTATCTCTTCGGGCGTGCGGAGCAACGCGACGCCTACCCCACAAAGTTGGAGCCGACGGAGATCACAGGCGGTCCCTTCACAGTCATTTCACATCGGGCCGCGAGGCGACGCGGCGGCGAGCACGACAGGAAGCCACGATCGGGTGATTTTCTCGGTCGTTACCCGGCGCAGTTGCGGCTAACTGTGCTCCCATCAGGTCGACTATGCAAAACGCCAGTTGACGCCTGTGCGGCCGGTGCGGGCCCTCGTCGGGGCGTCACTCTCCGGAACCGGGCGGAAGCCGAGCGTCCGCATTTTTCGGGTGCGGCGTCACGTCGGGGTCCGCTCCCACCCGGTGGGCGCGGACCCCGACACGACGTACCGGCCGCTACGGCCGCCGGACCGCCCTACTCGTCGTCACCCTCCAGTTCGCCCTCGGTCTCCAGGAACGCCCGGCGCAGCTCCGCCAGCGTCTGCGGGTCGGGCTTCTCCCACATCCCGCGCGACTCGGCCTCCAGCAGCCGCTCGGCGATGCCGTGCAGCGCCCAGGGGTTGGCCTCCTGGAGGAAGGCACGGTTCTCGGGGTCGAGGACGTAGGTCTGGGCGAGCTTGTCGTACATCCAGTCCGCGACCACGCCGGTGGTGGCGTCGTAGCCGAAGAGGTAGTCGACGGTGGCCGCGAGCTCGAAGGCGCCCTTGTAGCCGTGCCGGCGCATCGCCTCGATCCAGCGCGGGTTGACCACCCGGGCGCGGAAGACGCGGGAGGTCTCCTCCACCAGGGTGCGGGTGCGGACCGTCTCGGGGCGGGTGGAGTCGCCGATGTACGCCTCGGGCGCGGTGCCGCGCAGCGCGCGGACGGTGGCGACCATGCCGCCGTGGTACTGGAAGTAGTCGTCGGAGTCGGCGATGTCGTGCTCGCGGGTGTCGGTGTTCTTCGCCGCCACCGCGATGCGCCGGTAGGCGCTCTCCATCTCCTCGCGCGCCGGGCGCCCTGCCAGGCCCCGGCCGTAGGCGTAGCCGCCCCACACCGTGTAGACCTCGGCGAGGTCGGCGTCGGTGCGCCAGTCGCGGGAGTCGATGAGCTGGAGCAGCCCGGCGCCGTAGGTCCCGGGGCGGGAGCCGAAGATGCGGGTGGTGGCCCGGCGTTCGTCGCCGTGGACGGCGAGGTCGGCCTGGGCGTGGGCCCGCACGTAGTTGTCCTCGGCGCTCTCCTCCAGCGCGGCCACCAGCCGCACCGCGTCGTCCAGCAGGCCCACCACGTGCGGGAAGGCGTCGCGGAAGAAGCCGCTGATGCGCAGCGTCACGTCGACGCGGGGACGGCCGAGTTCGGCGACCGGCACCGGTTCCAGGCCGGTGACGCGGCGGGAGGCGTCGTCCCAGACCGGGCGGACGCCCAGCAGCGCCAGCGCCTCGGCGATGTCGTCGCCGGCGGTGCGCATGGCGCTGGTGCCCCACAGCGAGAGGCCCACCGAGTGCGGCCAGTCGCCGTTGTCGTCGCGGTAGCGGGTCAGCAGCGACTCGGCCAGCGCCTGGCCCGTCTCCCAGGCCAGCCGCGAGGGCACCGCCTTGGGGTCGACGGAGTAGAAGTTGCGGCCCGTCGGCAGGACGTTGACCAGGCCGCGCAGCGGCGACCCGGAGGGCCCGGCCGGCACGAAGCCGCCGGCCAGGGCGTGCACCGCGTGGTCGAGCTCGTCGGTGGTGCCGGCCAGCCGGGGCGCGACCTCCCGGGCGGCGAAGGAGAGGACGGTCGCCACGGCCTCGCGGCGCTCGGCGGGCAGTCCGGCGGTGACGCGCTCGACGGCGGCCACGTCCCAGTCGGCGTCCTCCATGGCCTGCACCAGGGCGCGGGCCTGCTCCTCGGCGGCGTCGGCGGTGGTGCGGGTGGCGGCGGCCTCGTCCAGGCCGAGCGCCTCGCGCAGGCCGGGCAGCGAGGCGGTGCCGCCCCAGATCTGCCGGGCCCGCAGCACCGCCAGGACCAGGTTGACGCGGGCCTCGCCGGCGGGTGCGTTGCCCAGCACGTGCAGCCCGTCGCGGATCTGCGCGTCCTTGACCTCGCAGAGCCAGCCGTCGACGTGCAGCAGGAAGTCGTCGAAGCCGTCGTCGTCGGGGCGCTCCTCCAGGCCGAGGTCGTGGTGGAGCTTGGCGGCCTGGATCAGCGTCCAGATCTGCGCGCGGATCGCGGGGAGCTTGGCCGGGTCCATCGCGGCGATGGAGGCGTGCTCGTCCAGCAGCTGCTCCAGGCGGGCGATGTCGCCGTAGGAGTCGGCGCGCGCCATCGGCGGGACCAGGTGGTCGACGAGGGTGGCGTGGACGCGGCGCTTGGCCTGGGTGCCCTCGCCCGGGTCGTTGACCAGGAAGGGGTAGACCAGCGGCAGGTCGCCCAGGGCGGCGTCGGGGGCGCAGGCGGCGGAGAGGCCGGCGTTCTTCCCCGGCAGCCACTCCAGGTTGCCGTGTTTGCCCAGGTGGACCATGGCGTCGGCGCCGAAGCCGCCGTCCTCGCGGGAGGCGGCGATCCACCGGTAGGCGGCGAGGTAGTGGTGCGAGGGCGGCAGGTCCGGGTCGTGGTAGATCGCGATCGGGTTCTCGCCGAAGCCGCGCGGCGGCTGGATGAGGATGAGCAGGTTGCCGCGGCGCAGGGCGGCCAGCACGATGTCGCCCTCGGGGTTGCGGGAGGTGTCGACGAACATCTCGCCGGGCGGCGGGCCCCAGTGCTCCTCCACCGACTCGCGCAGCTCGCCGGGGAGCGTGGCGTACCAGCGGCGGTAGTCGGCGGCGGGGATGCGGACCGGGTTGCGGGCGAGCTGCTCCTCCGTCAGCCACTCCTGGTCGTGGCCGCCGGCCTCGATGAGCGCACGTATCAGCTCGTCGCCGTCACCGGAGGCCAGGCCCGGAACCGGCTCGTCACCGTAGTCGTAGCCCTCCTCGCGCAGCCGCCGCAGCAGCGCCACGGCGCTGGCGGGGGTGTCGAGGCCGACGGCGTTGCCGATGCGGGAGTGCTTGGTGGGGTAGGCCGAGAGGACCAGCGCCAGGCGCTTGTCGGCGTTGGGGGTGTGGCGCAGCCGGGCGTGGCGCACCACGATCCCGGCGACGCGGGCGGCGCGCTCGGGGTCGGCGACGTAGGAGGGCAGCCCGTCGGCGTCGATCTCCTTGAAGGAGAAGGGGACGGTGATGAGGCGGCCGTCGAACTCCGGCACCGCGACCTGCGAGGCGGCGTCCAGCGGCGAGAGCCCCTCGTCGTTGCGCTCCCACTCGGCGCGCGAGCTGGTCAGGCAGAGCGCCTGGAGGATCGGTACGTCGAGCGCGGCCAGCGCCCCGGCGTCCCAGGCCTCCTCGTCGCCGCCCGCGGAGGCCTCGGCGGGCCGGGTCCCGCCGGCGGCCAGCACGGTGGTGACGATGGCGTCGACACCCCGCAGCTCCGCGAGGAGTTCGGGCTCGGGGGCGCGCAGCGAGGCGACGTAGAGGGGCAGCGGCCGGCCGCCCGCCGCCTCGATCCGCTCGCACAGCGCGGTGACGAAGCCGGTGTTGCCGCTCATGTGGTGGGCCCGGTAGTAGAGGACGGCCACCACCGGTGCGTCCTGGCCCGGGGCCTGCGCCGTCGGCGTGTACGCCAGCGGGCCCCAGCTCGGGGCGGCGGCCGGCGGCTCGAAGCCGTGGCCGGTCAGGAGCACCGTGTCGGACAGGAAGCGGGCGAGCTGTTCGAGGTTGGCCGGGCCGCCGTGCGCGAGGTAGGCGTGCGCCTCCGCCGCGATGCCCACCGGGACGGTGGAGTTCTCCATCAGCTGGGCGTCGGGTGCCTGCTCGCCGGTGAGCACCACCACGGGCCGCTCCTGGGCCAGCAGCGCCGCCAGCCCCTCCTCCCAGGCGCGGACGCCGCCGAGCAGCCGGACCACCACGAGGTCGGTACCGGCCAGCAGGTCGGGCAGCCGGTCCAGGTCGAGGCGGGCCGGGTTGGCCAGCCGGTAGGAGACCGGGCCCTCGGCCGCGCGGGCGCTCAGCAGGTCGGTGTCGGACGTCGACAGGAGCAGGATGCGGGACTGCGGGGAGTTCTCCCCGGACGGAAGCTGCATGCGGCGTCGAGCCTTCCTCGGGGTCCGCGCCCCGGGCTGGTGGAGTGACGGCGGGAGTTCCTGACTCGCCCCGGTCTCCCGGGACTCACAGTGGCGGGACCGCGCCGGAATCTCACCGGCTTCCTCCCTCGGGGACGCGGACTGGCCGCGTTCCCGGCGCCGTCGCTGGCGGGTGTGCGGTCCGCTCGGACCGCCCGGCGAGTCTACGGGCTGTCGCCCGGCCACCGGTGGGCGCACGTGGGGCGCCGGGGGGCACGCCCGCGGTGCCCGGTGCGGTGGCGACGGTCGGGGCCGCGGGACCGGCCGGGCGGCCCCGCGGTCCGGCCGCCCGGACCCCCGGCGCCCCCTCGTCGGTAGGGTGGCGGCCATGTCCCGGCCCGACGCGAACCCCGCGATAGCCCCCGAACCGGACGCACCGGCTCCCCGAGCCGTCGCGGCCCCGGCAGGCGGCAGGTCCGCGCCGGACCCCGGTGACGCCTGCCCCGGCGCACTGCGGCTGCACGCGGCGGACGACGGGCACCTGGCCCGGCTGCGCCTGCCCGGCGGCCTCCTGACGGCCCCGGAGGCCGCGCTGGTCGCCGACCTCGCCGACGGACTGGGCGACGGCCACCTCGACCTCACCTCCCGCGGCAACCTCCAGCTCCGCGGCCTGCCCGCCGACGCCGGCGCCGCGCTCGCCGCCGCGCTGGGCGGCGCGGGACTGCTGCCCTCGGCCGTGCACGAGCGGGTCCGCAACGTCCTTGCCTCGCCGCTGGCCGGACTCGACGGCCTCGGCCACGGCGACCTGCGGCCGTGGGTGGCGGAACTGGACGCCCTGCTGTGCGGCGCCCCGGAGTTCGCCCGGCTCTCCGGCCGCTTCCTGTTCGCCTGCGACGACGGCCGCGGTGACGTCGCCGCGCTGGACGCCGACGTGACCCTCGTCGACCTGGGCGGCGGCGAGGCCGGGCTGCGGGTGCCGGGCGCCGCGGAACTGCGCCTCGCCCACGCCGACGCGCCCCGCGCGGCCACCGCGGTGGCCGCCGGTTTCCTCGCCGCCGTCCCCCGGGGGGCCCGGGCCTGGCGGGTGGGCGAACTGCCCGCCGACCGCGCGCTGGACACCGACCGGGTGCGGGCGCTGCTCACCGCCGCCGGCATCACCGTGCGCGACGCCGCCCCCGAGCCGCCGCGGCCCGCCCGCCCCCCGCTGCCCCGGTCGCCCGCCCTGGGACCCGTCGCCGGTCCCGACGGGCTCACCGCGCTGTCGCTGCTGGTGCCGCTGGGCCGGGTCGCCACCGGGACCTGGCGGGCCGTGGCCGAGCTCGCGGCCCGCGGGGGTGCCGGGCAGGTGCGGGTGACGCCGTGGCGCGGGCTGGTGCTGCCCGGCTTCACCGCGGCGGGCGCACCGCAGGCTCTGGCGGAAGCCGTCGGGGCCGGCCTCGTCGCCTCGGCCGACTCGCCCTGGGCCGGGGTCACCGCCTGCACCGGGCGGCCCGGCTGCGCCAAGTCGCTGGCCGACGTACGGGCCGACGCCGCCGCCGTGGTCGCCGCCCCACCGCCGGCCGCCGGGCCGGGCCGCGAGGTGGCCGCGGCCCGCGCCGCCGCGGCGGGTGGGCCGCTGCCCGTCCACTGGTCGGGCTGCGAGCGGCGGTGCGGCCACCCCCGCGGCGCGTGGGTGGACGTGCTGGCGCACGCGCCGGGCCCGGCCGGCGGACCCGGGTCCTACCGCGTCGCCGTGCACGGACCGGACGGCAGCCGACCGGCCCCGGGCGGCCGACCGTGACCCGCCACCGCCTGCCGGCCCCGCGCCGCACCCCCGCCCCAGGACACCCCGTGCAAGCCGCCTGAGGCACCCCCGCCCCGAGAACACCCGGGTACCGCCCCGCACGCCGGCCACCGCCGGCCCGCGGGCCGCTCCGGGCCCACCGCCCCCGATCCGCGACATCGCCCCCGAGGACAGCAGTGTTCGACTACGAGAAGGACGGCGCGGCCATCTACCGCCAGTCCTTTGCCACCATCCGCGCCGAGGCCGACCTCGGCGCGCTGCCCGCCGACGTCAGCCAGGTCGCGGTGCGGATGATCCACGCCTGCGGCATGGTCGACCTCGTCGCCGACCTCGGCTGGACGCCCGGGGTCGTCACCCGCGCCCGCGCCGCGCTGCGCGGCGGCGCGCCCATCCTCTGCGACGTCGCGATGGTCGCCTCCGGCGTGACCCGCCGCCGGCTGCCCGCCGACAACGAGGTGGTCTGCACCCTGTCCGACCCGGCCGTCCCCGAGCTGGCCGCGCGGATGGGCACCACCCGGACCGCCGCCGCCATGGAGCTGTGGCGGGACCGGATGGCGGGCGCGGTCGTCGCCGTCGGCAACGCGCCCACCGCGCTGTTCCGGCTCCTGGAGATGGTCGAGGAGGGCGCGCCCCGCCCGGCGGCCGTCATCGGTGTGCCGGTCGGCTTCGTCGGCGCCGTGGAGTCCAAGGAGGCGCTGGCCGCCCACCCCAGCGGCCTGGACCACCTGATCGTGCGGGGCCGGCGGGGCGGCAGCGCCCTGGCCGTGGCCGCGCTCAACGCCATCGCGAGCGAGGAAGAGTGACCACCCAGCAGCCCCCGCAGACCACCGGCCCCGGCCGCCTCTACGGCGTGGGCCTCGGCCCCGGCGACCCCGCGCTGATGACGGTGCGGGCCGTCGAGGTCATCGCCGAGGCCGACGTCGTGGCGTACCACAGCGCCCGTCACGGCCGGTCCATCGCCCGCGCCATCGCCGAGCGGCACATCCGGCCCGACCACGTCGAGGAGGCGCTGGTCTACCCGGTCACCACCGAGGGCACCGACCACCCCGGCGGCTACCGCGGCGCCATGGAGGAGTTCTACGCCGAGGCCGCCGCCCGGCTCGCCGCCCACCTGGACGCCGGACGCACGGTCGCCGTCCTGGCCGAGGGCGACCCGCTCTTCTACGGCTCCTACATGCACATGCACAAGCGGCTCGCCGACCGCTACCCCACCGAGGTCGTGCCCGGCGTCACCTCGGTTAGCGCGGCGGCGGCCCGGCTGGGTGAGCCGCTGGTGGAGGGCGAGGAGATCCTCACCGTCCTGCCCGGCACCCTCCCCGAGGAGGAGCTCGCCGCGCGCCTCGCCGCCACCGACTCGGCCGTCGTGATGAAGCTCGGCCGCACCTTCCCCACCGTGCGCCGCGCCATGGCGAGCGCCGGACGGCTGGACGAGGCGCGCTATGTCGAGCGCGCCACGATGGCGGGGGAGCGCACCGGGATGCTCGCCGAGGCCGACGCCGAGCAGGTCCCCTACTTCTCCGTCGCGGTCCTGCCCAGCCGCGTCCGGCTGCCCGGGGCGGACGCGGCCCCGGCCGGGCCCGCCGCCGGCAGCGGGGAGGTCGTGGTCGTGGGCCTGGGCCCCGCCGGGCCGCGCTGGCTCACCCCCGAGGCCCGCGGTGAACTGGCCGCCGCCGACGACCTGGTGGGCTACACCACCTACCTCTACCGGGTCCCGGTCCGGCCGGGGCAGCAGCGGCACGCCTCCGACAACCGGGTCGAGTCGGAACGCGCCGAGTTCGCCCTGGACCTGGCCCGCCGGGGGCGGCGCGTCGCGGTGGTCTCCTCCGGCGACCCGGGCGTCTTCGCGATGGCCACCGCCGTGCTGGAGGTCGCCTGCCAGGACGCCTACACCGACGTGGCCGTCCGGGTCGTCCCCGGCATGACGGCAGCCCACGCCGCCGCCTCCCGCGTCGGTGCGCCGCTCGGCCACGACTACGCCGTGGTCTCCCTCTCCGACCGCCTCAAGCCGTGGGAGGTCATCGCCGAGCGGCTGCACGCCGCCGCCCGTGCCGACCTGGTCCTGGCGCTGTACAACCCCGGGTCGCGCAGTCGCACCTGGCAGGTCGGCAAGGCCCGCGAACTGCTCCTGGAGCACCGGGCGCCCGACACCCCGGTGGTGCTGGCCCGCGACGTCGGCGGCCCCGGCGAGCGGGTGCGCGTCGTCCCGCTGGCCGAACTCGACCCCGCCGAGGTCGACATGCGCACCCTCCTGCTGATCGGCTCCACGCAGACCCAGGCGGTGCGCCGTGGCACCGGTGAGCACTGCGTGTGGACGCCGCGGCGGTACCCGGAGGGCTGACGGGAGCAGGCGGGACGGCGAGCCGGCGGCCGTCCGCGTTCCGCGGCCGGTCAGCCGTCCGCCGTCGGCCCTCCGGTGTCCGCCGTCGGCCCTCCGGTGTCCGCGGCCGTGGCGCGTCCGGCCAGCCAGGCCAGCGCGCCGGCCACGTCGGCGACCTGCGGCACACCGGCGGGCACCGGTGGCCGGCGCACCACGACCACCGGCACGCCCTCCTCGCGCGCCGCCGTCAGCTTGGCGGCGGTGGCGCGCGCCCCGCTGTCCTTGGTGACGAGGACGTCGACGCGGTGCCGGCGCAGCAGCTCGCGCTCCCCGTCGACGGTGAACGGCCCGCGCTCCAGGAGGACCGTCATGCGGGGCGGGTGCGGCGGTTCGGGGGGATCGACGGAGCGGACCAGGAACCAGGTGTCGGTGAGGTCCGCGAAGGTGGCGAGGCCCGTCCGTCCCGTGGTGAGGAAGACGCGGCGGCCCAGTGCGGGCAGCTGCGCGGCGGCCTCGGCGAGGGAGTCGACCGGATGCCAACGGTCGCCGGGCACCGGCACCCAGCCGGGCCGGCGCAGCACCAGCAGGGGAACATGGGAGGCCGCGGCGGCCCGCGCCGCGTTGCCACTGATCGTCTCGGCGAAGGGATGGGTCGCGTCGATGACCGCGTCCACCGCGTGCTCGCGCAGCCAGAGCGCCAGGCCGCTCGCCCCGCCGAACCCGCCGACGCGGACCTCGCCGGCCGGCAGCCGGGGCCGGGCCACCCGCCCCGCCAGCGAGGACGTCACCCGCCAGGCACCGGCACTCCCGTCCGCCGCGTGCACCGCCGCCGCCAGCTCCCGGGCCTCGGTGGTCCCGCCGAGCAGCAGGACGTGCGGTGCGGGACGGGACATACGGGGCCTCCGGGCCGAGGGGACGGACAACGGATGACAGACGGTACGACACCGGGCGAGACCCGCGGACCGGCGGGCGGAGCCGGAGCCGGAGCCGGGGACGGCGGCGGGCCCGCCGCGGCACCCCGGGGCACCGGCGGCCGCAGCGGCGCCACGCCACCGGCCGCCGGCGGGCGCGCGGCCCAACTGGCGCACACCGGGCTGCGGTCGGGCTGGACCACCGGGGCCTGCGCCACGGCCGCCGCCACCGCCGCGTACACCGCGCTGCTGACCGGGGACTTCCCCGACCCGGTCACCGTCACCCTGCCCAAGGGGCACACCCCGGCGTTCGCGCTGGCCGCCCAGGCGAGCGGGGCGGGCGGCGACGGCCTGCCCTGGGAGCCGCCCCGCGAGGGCCCGGGGCCCGCCGGCCCCGGGGCGCCCTGGGCGATGGCGGGCGTCGTCAAGGACGCCGGCGACGACCCGGACGTCACTCACGGGGCGCTGGTGCGGGTCACCGTCCGGCCGCTGCCGCCGGGCAGCGGCGTGGTGTTCGCCGCCGGCCCCGGCGTGGGCACCGTCACCCGGCCCGGACTGCCGCTGGAGGTGGGGGAGCCGGCGATCAACCCGGTGCCGCGCCGCCTGCTCCGCGAACACCTGGCCGCGGTCGCGGCCCGGCACGGCCGCACCACCCCCGACGTGCGGGTCTGCGTCAGCGTCGACCACGGTGAGGAGATCGCCCGCTCCACCTGGAACGGACGCCTGGGCATCCTCGGCGGCCTGTCGGTCCTCGGCACCACCGGCGTGGTCGTGCCCTACTCCTGCTCGGCGTGGATCGACTCCATCCGCCGCGGCGTCGATGTGGCGCGGGCTGCGGGCCGCACCCATGTGGCCGCCTGCACCGGCTCCACCTCCGAGCGGGTCGCCGTCGCCCTGCACGGACTGCCTGAGGACGCGCTGCTGGACATGGGCGACTTCGCCGGTGCGGTCCTGAAGTACCTGCGCCGCCACCCGGTGCCGCGCCTGACGGTGTGCGGCGGCTTCGCCAAGCTCTCCAAGCTCGCCGCCGGCCACCTCGACCTGCACTCCGGCCGCTCCCAGGTGGACAAGGGCTTCCTGGCCGACCTGGCCCGGCGCGGCGGCGCGAGCACGGAGCTGGCGGACCGGGTCGCCGGGGCCAACACGGGGCTCGCCGCGCTCCAGCTCTGCACCGCCCGGGACGTGCCGCTGGGCGACCTGGTGGCCGCCGCCGCCCGCGACGAGGCGCTGCGGGTGCTGCGCGGAGCGCCGGTCGCCGTCGACGTGGTCTGCGTGGACCGGGCCGGCACGGTGGTCGGCAGGGCCGGGCCACGCGGGGCGTGAGGCCCCCTCGCGGGCCCTACCGCTGCCGTTCGCAGGAGTACAGGTGGCTGTCGCGGAACTGCTCGGCGGCCAGCGTCCGGCCGACGAGGATGACGGCGGTGCGCAGCACACCGGCCGCCGTCACCTGCCCGGCGATGTCGGCGAGGGTGCCGCGCAGCACCAGCTCGTCGGGGCGGGAGGCGAGGGCGACCACCGCGGCGGGGCAGTCCGCGCCGTAGTGCGGCAGCAGCTCGGCCACCACCTCCTCGACGTAGCGGGTCGCCAGGTGCAGCACCAGCAGGGCGCCGCTGCGGCCCAGGGTGGCCAGGTCCTCGCCCTGCGGCATGGGGGTGGCCTGCCGGGCGACGCGGGTGAGGATGACGGTCTGCCCGACGGTGGGGACCGTCAGCTCCCGCCCCAGCGCGGCGGCGGCCGCGGCGAAGGCGGGCACCCCCGGCACCATCTCGTGGGGCACGCCCGCCGCGTCCAGCCGGCGCATCTGCTCGGCCACGGCGCTGAAGACCGAGGGGTCGCCGGAGTGCAGGCGCGCCACGTCCTTGCCCGCCTCGTGGGCGGCGACCAGTTCCGCGGTGATCCGGTCCAGATCCAGGGCGGCGGTGTCGACGAGGTGGGCGCCCGGCGGGCACTGCGCCAGCAGCTCGGCGGGGACGAGGCTGCCGGCGTACAGGCAGACCTCGCAGGACGCCAGCAGGCGGGCGCCGCGCACCGTGATCAGGTCGGCGGCACCGGGACCGGCCCCGATGAAGTACACGGTCACTGCGGCTCCTGGGAGGTCGGGGCGGAGGGGGACGGGGCGACGGGAGGCGGGCCGGCGGGCCCGGGGTGCGGTTTGACCACCGTCCACTGCGTCACCGGCATGGCCTGCCGCCAGCCGGTGAAGCCGCCGACCGGGACGGCCGAGGCGACCGCGAGCCGCACCAGCTCGCCGCCGTGGCGCCGGTACCACTGGGCGAGCAGCGCCTCGGACTCCAGCGTGACGGTGTTGGCGACGAGCCGGCCGCCGGCGGGCAGCGCGGCCCAGCACGCCTCCAGCAGGCCGGGCGCGGTCAGGCCGCCGCCGACGAACACCGCGTCGGGCGTAGGCAGCCCGGCCAACGCCCCGGGCGCGGCGCCGGTGACCACGCGGAGGTCGGGGACGCCCAGGTGGCGGGCGTTGCGGACGATCCGCCCGGCCCGCGCGGCGTCCCGTTCCACGGCCACGGCCCGGCAGGCGGGGTGGGCGCGCATCCACTCCACGCCGATCGACCCGGAGCCGCCGCCGACGTCCCACAGCAGTTCACCGGGGGCGGGCGCCAGGGCGGCGAGGGTGGCGGCGCGGACGTGGCGCTTGGTGAGCTGGCCGTCGTGCTCGTAGGCGGTGTCGGGCAGCCCCGCAGTGAGTCCGAGGCGGGGCAGCGGCCGTGCGTCGGCGGAGTCCGGCCGGTCGGGGGCACCCCGCTCCCCGGTGTCGCGGCGGCACTCCAGCGCGACGACGTTGAGGGGGTCGAAGGGCCCGCCGGCGCCTGCGGCCAGGCGTGCGGCGGTGGTCTCCTCGTGGACGTGCTCCGCGGCGCCGCCCAGCTGCTCCAGCACCCGTACCCGGGTGGCGCCGAACCCCCGCCCGCACAGCACCGCGGCCACCTCGCCCGGGGTCGCGGGCCCCGCGGCGAGCACCAGCACGCGGCGCCCCTCGTACAGGGCGGCGGCCAGCCGTTCGACGGGCCGCCCCACCAGGTTGACCACCTCCACGGCCTCCAGCGGCCACCCCAGCCGGGCGCAGGCGTAGGAGAGCGAGGAGGGGTGCGGGAGCACGTGCAGGCGGCCGGGGCCGAGTACCTCGGTAAGGGTCCTGGCGATGCCGTGGAACGAGGGGTCGCCGCTGGCCAGCACCGCCACCCGGCGTCCCGCCAGTTCCGCGACCAGGCCGGGGACGGCGGCCCGCAGCGGGGTGGGCCAGGTGATCCGCTCGGCCGTCACCTGAGGCGGCAGCAGCGCGAGCTGTCGTGCGCCGCCGACGACGGCCTCGGCCGCGCACAGCGCCTGGCGGGAGTGTGCGGTCAGGCCCGCCCAGCCGTCGGCGCCGATGCCGACGACGGTCAGCGGCAGGCGGTCGGGGCCCTCGGACGGCCCGGGGCGGTCCGGCCCGGTCGCGGCGGGGACGGAGTTCACGGCGGTCCTCGGGGTGGTGGGGCTTCGGCGGGGCGGTCCGGCAACGCGCACCGCGGGCCGGGCGGCGAGGGCGCTGGGGACGTCCGGTGGAACTCTAGCCGTGCACCGCGGGCCCGGGCCCGCCGGGGAGCGGGGCGCGGGGGCCCACCCCCGTCGAGGACGGACTCCTCACTCGTCGACGATGACGACCTTCCCGAAGTGGTTGCCGGAGGCGAGATGGCGGTAGGCCGCCGGGGCCTCCTCGAAGGGGAAGACCGAGTCCACGACCGGGTGCAGGCGGTGCAGTTCCAGGGCGCGGTTCATCTCCTGGAACATCTGGCGGCTGCCGACGAACATGCCCTGGAGGGTGACGCCCTTGCGGATGGCCTGACCGAGGTCGGCGCCACCGCCGCCCGCGAGGAAGCCGACGAGGCTGATCCGGCCGCCGGCCCGCACCGCGGCGAGCGACTGCGGCAGGGTGCCACCGCCGCCGATCTCCACGACGTGGTCGACGCCCCCGCCGCTCAGCCGGGCGACGAGGGGCCCCCAGTCCGGCGTCCGGGCGTGGTTGACCCCTTCGGCCGCGCCCAGGGCCCGCAGCCGCTCCAGTTTGGTGTCGCTGCCGGAGGTCGCCAGGACGCGTGCCCCGCTCACCGCCGCGAACTGCAGGGCGAAGACGGAGACCCCACCGCTGCCGAGCGTCAGCACCGACCGGCCCGCGCTGAGGCCGCCGGCCGCTACCAGGGCGTGCCAGGCGGTCACCCCCGCGCACGGCAGGGTGGCGGCCTCGGCGTGGCTGAGGTGGGAGGGCGCGCGGACGACGGCGTCCTCCTCGAAGAGCACGTACCGGGCCAGCACCCCCTGCGCGGGCCCGCCCAGGGCCCCGGCGGTCCGGGTGGCGTTGGCGGGGCCGGCCTGCCAGTGCGGCATGAAGACGCTCACCACCCGGTCGCCGGGGGTCCAGCGGGTCACCTCCGGGCCGGTGAGCACCACCTCGCCGGCACCGTCGGACAGCGGCGTCAGGTCGGGGACGAGGGCGCGGCCGTAGGTGTCGGAGGCGACCAGCAGATCACGGTGGTTGAGGGACCAGGCGCGCATCCGGACCAGGACCTGCCGCGGACCTGGCGGGGTGACCGCGCGGTCGTCCCGACGCAGCGAGTCGATGCCCTGGAAGACCGGCAGGTGGTAGTGGGCGGCGCGGTCGGGGACGGACCCCGGGAGCGGTGCGGTGGGCGTGGGGCGCTGCGTCATCGGGCCTGGTGCTCCTTCGGTGCCGTGGTGGTGCCGGCGGCCAGGGGGACCACCCGGCCGGTGACCCGGGACCTGTTCTCGTCGGGCGCGAGGTCCAGGGTCAGCTCGCCGGGGCGCCCCATGTCCTCGCCCTGCCGGATGCGGACCCGGGTCGGCCCGTCGACCGCGCCCAGCGCCCGCAGGTAGCCGCCGAGTGCCGCCGCCGCGGCGCCGGTCGCCGGGTCCTCGTACACACCGCCGACGGGGAAGGGGTTGCGGGAGTGGAAGCGGAGCGTGGTGGTGCCCGCGGGGTCGCCGGCCGTCTCCGTCACCTCCTCCCGCCACAGCAGTTGCAGGGTGGTCCAGCCGTACTCGCGCATCACCGCCGTCAGCCGCGGGACGTCGTAGTCGAGGTCGGCGAGGCGCTGCCGGGAGCCGGCGGCGAGGACCAGGTGGTCGTTGCCGCCGAAGGCGACGTGCGGCGGCAGCTCCGGGTCGAGGTCGGCGGTGTCCCAGCGCAGTGCGGTGAGGGTCGCGGTCAGCTCGTCGGCGGTGGCGGGTCGCGAGCGGGTGGGGACGCTGGTGAGCGTGACCGCCGGCGGGCCGTCGCCGGTGGTGGTGGTCACCCGGATCTCGCCCGCCGGGGTGTCGAAGACCAGCGGGCCGGGTCCGGTGCGGGCGGCGAGCGCACCGGCTGTGGCGACGGTGGCGTGGCCGCAGAAGTCGACCTCGGCGCGGGGGCTGAAGAAGCGCAGCCGGTAGCGGCGGGCGGCCGGGTCGGAGGCGGTGACGAACGCGGTCTCGGAGTAGCCGACCTCGGCGGCGAGGGCGAGCATCCGCACCTCGTCGAGGCCGGAGGCGTCCAGGACGACCCCGGCGGGGTTGCCGCCGCCGGGGGTGTCGGTGAAGGCGGCGTACCGCAGGACGTCGGGCGTGGACGAGGCTGCTTCGGTGGCGGCCGGCCGGCCGGGCTGGAAGGTCATGGGACCACCGTTCCACCGCGCCCCCATCGCGTCCAACGATGAGTTTCGCTCCACGCGATCGAGAACCTCGATTGCAGGTGTCTCACCTGCTCCGTAGGGTGGCGCGGTGGACACCCGCATCCTGCGTACCTTCGTCACCCTCGCCGCCACCCGGTCCTTCACCGCCGCGGCGGACGAACTGCACCTGGCGCAGTCCACCGTCACGGTGCACATCCGCTCCCTGGAGAAGGACCTCGGCTCCCGCCTCTTCGACCGGCTGCCCTCCGGTGCCGTGCTGACCTCGGCCGGACGCCGGCTGCTGACCGAGGCCGCAGCGCTGCTGGACGCGGAGGCCCGGCTGCGGGCCACGGCTGCGGCGAGCGGCGAGCCCGCCGGTGCGGCGGTGTCCGGGGAGGTGACGGTGGGCGCCGGCGAGTCGCTGTGCGCCACCCGGCTGCCCGGGGTCCTGGCCGCCCTGCGGCGCAGTCACCCCGGCATCGACGTGCACCTCCTCCAACTGGGCACCCGGGCCGCCGTCGAGGCGGTGCGGGCCGGCCGGGTGGACCTGGCGCTGCTGATGGAGCCGGAGGTGAGTGAGGGAGACCTGGTGGCGCGGCGCATCGGGGAGGAGCCGGTGGTCTACCTGGCGGCGGCCGGCCATCCGCTCGCGGGCCGGCCGGTGGGGTGGGAGGAACTGGCGCGGGAGGAGTTCTTCGTCCACGAGGCCGGCTGTGTGTACAGCGACCGGCTGGTGCGCGCCCTGCTCTCGCTGCCGGTGCCGCCCCCGCGGCTCACCCGCTTCGGCGGCATCGAGGCGACCCGCGCCTGCGTGGTGGCCGGGCTGGGGCTGACCGTCCTGCCGCGCGCCACCGTCGAGCGGGACCTGCGCGCGGGGCTGTTGGCGGAGGTGGCCGGACCGCCTGCCGAACCCGCCCCGGTCCTGCTGGCACGTCACCGGCGGCGCTGGGTGTCCCCCGCCGCGGCGGTGGTCGCCGAGGCGCTGACGCGCGGCGCGGCCGGGTCGCCGGACCGGGGGCCGGGCGACGCGGGGGCTGTGGACTGACGGTGCGCCGGCCGTGGGCCGGGACCGTGCGGTGGCGCCCGGCCGGGGCGTGCGGTGGCCGGCCGCGGATCACGGCTCAGCCCACCGGCGGGCACCGGTGGGCCTGCTGCCGGGCGGGAACCGGGACGGGGGGCTCGCGCCGGTCCACTGCGCCGCCGTCCGGCGTGGGGGTGCGGACGGTGGTCGTGGGCGCCGGCCCGGGCTCGCCGTCCCGGGAGGGAGGCGTCAGCGGGCGAGTGCGGTCGTGGTGAAGCTGTCGCCGCACACCTCGGGCTGGGAGGTCCCGAGGGTGACGGACTCCTTCGAGCCCGGCGGGTAGACCTTGAGGTAGGCGGGCTTGGCCCAGCACGAGTCGCCCTTCACGCCCTGGTTGAGGGTGTGCAGGGTGACGTCGGCCGTGCCGCCGCCGGCGAGGGTCACCGCACCGTGGGAGGAGCCCTCCCGCGACGCGGGCTTGCCGATGGTGGTGCCGTCGCGCTTGATGAGCGAGACGCCCGGGAACCCCTGCAGCGTGCAGCTCTTGGCGCCCTTGTTGTGGAAGGTGAGGGTGTAGTGGACCTGGCCCGCCCCGACGTCGGAGGAGCCCAGCGTCACCGACAGGTCGTCGGCGGAACACCGCGTGCCCAGCGCGGCGTTCTCGTGCCCGGTGGCCTTGCTCGACGAGGTCGTGCTGGCCCCCACCGAGGACGAGCCGGTGCTCGACCCGGCCGAGGAGGAACCGCCGGGGGGCCGGCCGCTGCCGCCGCCCGGCGTCCCGCTCGGTGCGGAGGCCGCGGTGGTGGAGGAGTCACCCTGGGCGCCGGTGGACTGGCCGCCCGCGCAGGCGGTAGTGGCCAGGGCCAGGGCGAGGACGCCGGCAGCGGCCAGCGCCACGCGACGCGGCCCGATACGCGAGCGACCTGCGCCGGAGCCCGGTGCCGAGGTGTGGGAAGCGGAGGACGTGGGTACTGCTGCTGGTTTGGACATGTCTCTCATCTGCTCGATCCTCGCCGGTCTGAACGTCATACCGGCGCCCTGTTACCCGCCTGCGACAGACCCTTACACGGCTGCGACACCGCACGCGGGACCGTGACGGGCGCGGCGCGAGCCGTCCCCGGCTGTCCGTCCCCGGCCGGCGGCACCGGCGCCGACGCGGGGCCGTGCGCGTGCCGGAAACGAGTGTGAGGGGCGGTGTCGGGCGCAGCGCCAGGGCGCGCGGTGGCGCGCCCCCGGGGGCCACCACGGGCGCACGCTGGGCGGAGACTGCCCGCGCTCCCTTGCCGGGTGCGGGCAGAGCCCCGGGACGGGCGAGGGGGCCCGGCCGTGCCTCCGGGCAGGGGGAGGCACGGCCGGGGGAACGGGAGGGTCAGCCGACGGCGCCCGCCACGTACAGCAGGTCCGCCACCTCGAACCGGCCGGGCTTCTCCCCCAGCGTCGGCCGCCACCGGGGGAAGACCGAACGGAAGGAGGCGGGGTCGGCGTCCAGCAGCGCCACCAGCACCTCGGTGACGATGCGGGTGCCCACCGGCCCCAGGTGGTGGCCGCGCGCCACGACCTCGGCCTCCTTGAGCACGTAGTACCAGAGGTAGACCGGTCCGGTGGTCCCCAACTCCTCGTCGGTGAGCGGGATCTCGCCGATCGCCCGCGCCACGTCCTGCCCCGCGGGCAGCCCCAGCGTCTCGCTGCGCAGCAGGTTGCGGACGGCGAGCGAGGCGACCGGCCGGGCGAGGGCGCCGCTCACCGCACCGGGCACCGCGCTCACCGGCAGGTCCAGCAACCGGGTGTTCAGGGAGGCGGCGAGGTGCCGCGCCGGCTGCGGCTCGACCTCCCGGGACACCTCGAAGAACAGCCGCCAGTCGACGGTGTGCTCCGGCAGGACCGGGCGGCCGCCGCGCAGGTCGGTACGGGGCGAGGGGGAGGCGTCCGGGTCGTCGGGGAAGATCTTGCCGAAGAAGTCCCGGTTGACCTGGTAGCCGGAGCGGACCGTGGAGTGCCCGAAGCGGAAGGCCGCGGCGGCGAACTCGACGGGGATGAAGGGCGCGCCCTCCGGCCGGAAGTACCGGGGCCCGTTCTCCACGACGTCCGCCACCACCTTGGCATCCCCGACCATCGGCAGGAACTCGTGCAGCACGATCCACTGGTAGTGCCAGCGCACCAGCTGGCGGGCGGAGGCGAACAGGGAGTCGAAGTGGTTGGCCACGTCGAGGAGCTGCTCCAGCGGCACCCCGTGCTGCTGGGTCCTCGGTTCGTCCCCGGGCGCTTCCGGGAAGGGCCTGCTGAACGCGTCGGTGATCTCGCCGCCCGCCAACCGGTCGACGACCGCGTTGTGGAACTTGGCCATGACCAGGTGGAACTGGCTGAGGAGCAGGTTCTCGTCGTTGCGCGGGTCACCGATCAGGGCGAGCCCCGAGAGGGTGCGCGCCAGGTCCACGCCGTCCGGGGTGTGGGCCAGCCTGCCCTCGCGGGAGCCGTCGTAGAGGTGCGGGCTGACCACCGGCCCGGCGCCGTAGAGGTTGTCCAGGTCCAGGCGGGGCGTGCGGAAGTCGGTGGTCGCGGACGGTTCGTCCCGTCCACCGAGCTGGGAGAGCACGTCCAGGGTCAGGTCGTGGTCGATGAACTGGCCGAGGAAGGTGAAGCCGGCCGGGAAGTCCGGGGCGAGCTGGTCCTCGCCGGTCTGGCCCCCGTCCATGAGCCCACCGGGCGCGCCGAACTCCAGTGCGCGCTCCAGCCCGGTGGCGCGCCGCGGCGCCAACTGCGGAAACATGCGGCCGAACGCGCCGCTGGTGCCGTTCGCGGCGGCGCGCGACGGCATGCCGTGAGATGCGGACATGAGTCCACCCCTTGTTCTGTTGTCCCCCGTGAGCGGCCCCGGACCGAGTCGACGGACGGCCGCCCCTTTCCCCTCAAACGGTAGGCAGTCCGCCGCGGGCCCGGACGCCACCCGGCGAGGTTCGTCCGGATCCCACCGGTCGGCCCCACCCGCCCGCAGCCGGCCCCGCCGCCCACTGACCAGGCCGGCCACCGCCACCGCCCACCAGCCCGGCGACGAGCTCCGGTCATCTCCGTCCCGCCGGTTTCGGCCACGCCGGTCTCGACCAGGCGGCACGGGGCGGCCGGCCTCGACCACTACGCGGACCGCCGAGTCCGGCCCCGCCACCCCGGCCGACCGGACCACCCCGACTGCCCCGGCCAGCCCGACTGCCCCCACCCGCCCCACTGGTCCCGGACGGCCGACGCCCCGCGCGGCGGCTCCAGGGGCTCGCGTCGCGCGGGGCGTCGTGCAGGAGGACGGGGGCACGGGGCGTTGCGTACCGGTGCGGTGCACCGGGCGTGGGCGCACCGGGCATGGTGTGCGGAGCCGCTCCGGGTGGCCCGATGGGTGGGTCAGCTGGGGCTGCTGGTGGGGCTCGCGGAGCTGCTGCCCGACGCGCTGGGGCTGCCGCTCCCGGAGGCGCTGCCGCTCGGCGAGGCGCTGCCGGCCCCCGGCGGGATCGTCGTCACCTTGTCACCGTTGGGGTCGACCACCCACCACTTGCCGCCGAAGGCCTCACGGCCCTGGCCCTTGACGTCCCCGGCCTTCTTGTCCCCCTCGAAGTAGTAGAGGGGGTGGTCCTTGTAGGTGATCTGGGTGGTGCCGTCGCTGCGCTTGGTGGTGCCGAGCAGACCGGCCTGCACACCCGTGCCGGCCGACGGCAGGATCGAGGGGCTGGCGGAGGAGCCGGCGGGGGAGCTGCTGCTGCCCGACGGGCTGGCGCTCTGGCTGCCGGACGGGCTGGCGCTCGCGCTGCCCGACGGGCTCTCGGTGGAGCTCGCGGAGGGGCTGCCGGAGGAACCCGAACCGGTCACCGCCGGCGGCCAGTCGCGGGCGCACTCGCCGGTGCAGGTGGACTTCGAGGACTTGTCGGCGTCGAAGAGGTAGAGGGTCCGGCCCTTGCCGTCGACGAGGATCCGGCCGAGACCGTCGACCCGCTCCGCCTTGATCTCGGAGGCCACCGCTGGGCTGGGCGAGGACGTGGCAGCCTCCACACCGGCTGCCGAGGTCGACGCCTGGGAGTGCGCGTTCCCGCCGCTCTGGCCGCACCCGGTAACCGTGACGGCGAACAGTGCGAGCGCCGCCGCAGCGGTCACGTTCGCGTACTTCTTACTCATGCTCGGGTCCCTCCGGTACGTCACCTCGTCGACAGCGGCCCGCCGGGAGGGGCCGCCCGTACCCACTTGAACCCAATGGTCACTGCGGGTCCACCGGAGAGGGCCGTCCGGTGGACCCCCGGTCGGAGCACGGCTCGGACCAGCGGCACGAGAGAGGTCTGAGCGAGGCGGAGGAACGGGGACGGAGCGGGACCGGAGCGGGGCGGGACGGGGACGCCCCGGCGCTGTCAGGCGCCGTCCGAAGTGAGGCAGGTCGGGCCACCGGCTTGCAGCGCACCCCCCGCCTCACCCGGAAACGATCAGTCGGCGTCCTTGGTGCCCTTGGTGTCCTTGGCGTCCTTGGCGTTCTTGGTGTCCTTGGCGTTCTTGGTGGGCTCGGCGTCCTCGGTGGCGCTGGAGGGATTGGCGCTTTCGGTGGCGCTTGTGGTCCCGGCCCCGGTGGTGTTGGCCTCGGTGGTCCCGGTGTCCTCGGCCTTGTCGGCGGGCCGGGCGGCCTCGTCCTCGGTCGGCTGCTCGGCGTCCGTGTCCTCGGAGGCGAGGTCCCGCCCGTCCTGGGCCTTCTCGCCGTCCTGGTGTTTCTCGTCCGTGCTGCCGTCGTCGAACCAGGCGTCAAGGGCGGCGTCGAGGTCGGCGGCCCACTGCTTGAGCCGGCTGCGGCCGGGGGCCTCGACCTCGCCCTCGTACCAGCGGCGGGGGCCGGTGTAGAGGGTGACGGTGAAGCGGCGGCCGAAGCGCGGGGTGCTGATCTCGACGGCGCCGATCTCGGCCCAGTCGAACTCGGCGACCTCCTCGTCCAGCCGGAAGGTCACGCCCTCGGCGTTGACCAGGATCGAGGCGCGCCGGTCCGACACCTCGAAGACGGGACCCTCGCCCCGCGCGGAGACCTTGGACGCCTCCCCGCCGGGCGTCTCCCCGCTCGCGGAGTCGTCGGCGGCACCCGTGGCTCCGGCCTCGTCGTCGGCGGCCTCCTCGGCGGCCCCCTCGTCCGCAGGCGCGGGGACGGCCGCAGCGGTCTTCCCGGAGGAGCCGTCACCGTCCTCCGCCGGGGCCTCGGTGGCCGGTTCGGTGCCTGCCTCGCCGGCGTCGCGGGCTTCCTCCGCCCGCGCCTTCTCGGCACCGTCACCGTCCTCCGGCGCCGCGGCGGGCGCCGGCACGGTGAGGCCGGGGATGGCGGCCGGGTCGAGGCCGGCGGCGTGCAGGGGCGGGGTGTTGGGACCGGTGCGCTGCTCCACGGCGGGCAGTATGGCGGATCGACCTGTGAGCGCGACAGCCGGGCTGGTCTCAGGCCCGCGGAACGACCAGGACGGGCGAGCGCGCGTGGTGCATCGCCGCGTGCGTGACGTGACCGATGCGCGGGCCCCACGGGGTGTGGCGGTGCGAGCGCCGGCCGACGACCAGCAAGGAAGCGTTCTCCGAGGCGTGCACGAGCCGTTCGGCGGGCCTGCCCGCGCAGGTCTCGGCGACCACCTCGACCTCGGGGTGGTCGCGGCGCCACGGTTCCAGCGCCGCCGTCAGCCGGGCGTCCTCCTCGGCGTGTTCCTCCGCGGTGGGCTCCGTCCCGGCACCGCTGCGCTCGGCGCTGCCGGTCGGGGCCCCACGTGCGCCCCGCGGCAGCCGGCCGCAGTGGAGCACGTGCAGCCGCACGCCGCGCCGTTCGGCCGCGGTGAAGGCCGGGGCGAGCAGGTCGTCGTCCGGGTGTTCCAGGTCGACGCCGACGAGGACCTCACCGGTCTCCTCGGCGCCGTTGGGGTCGGCGTCCGACCCGGCCTCGGGTGCGCGGACCAGCACCACGGGCAGGGTCGCGTGGGCCACCACGGACTGGGCCACCGAGCCGATGACGAAGCCGTGCAGGCCGCCCAGTGCGCGTGAGCCGAGGACCAGCGTCTCGGAGTCGTCCGCCACCGGCAGCAGCACGCTGACCGGTGGGCCGCTGACCCGTTCCCCCACCACGTCAAGGTCGGGATGGTGCGAGGCGAGGGTGGCGGCCTCGGTCCGGGGCAGGCTCTCCACCCAGCGGCGTTCGGTGCCGGCGTCCATCAGCGTGAGCGAGTAGGGCTGCCACTCCCAGGCGTAGACCACCCGGAGCCGCGCTTCGCTCCGCACCGCCTCCCGGGCGGCCCACTCGCCTGCCGCCTCGCTCTCCGGCGTGCCGTCGAAACCCAGGGTGAGCGTACGCATCACGGCCTCCTCGGTCAGCGTGCCACCGTGCCGTACCTTCCACGGTCCTGCGTCCACCGCGCGAGGACAAGGGCCCAGGCCACGGGGTGTGCAGCAGGGCGATGGCGGGGTGCAGGCGCGTTCGGTGGAGACTTCGGCGTCCGGGCCGCGGCGGAGAGGGGTCCGCGGGGACGGGCGAAGAAGCCTTGTGGCAGGCGCGTCCGTGCGGGTTGGATGGCATGTCATGGACGGGGGGACGGCGGCGGTGGTGGGCGCCCTGGTGGGTGGCGTGAGCGGTCTGGGCGGCAGTCTGCTGGCGCTGATCGGCCAGCGCTTGCAACAGCGCGCGCAGGCGAGGGCCGACCGGGCGCGCTGGCGCGATGATGCCCGCCGGGAGGCCTACACCAAGTTTCTGGACTGTCTGGAACGCCTCAGCGCGCAGTGGTGGACGACCGCGGACCTCATGCGAACCGATCCCGGCGCCGCCGAGCTGCGCGAGGAGCGGTACTCCCGCGCCCACGAATTGTGGACGGAGCTGACCGCTGCCGTAGGCGCAGTCTCCGTTGCCGGTCCCCGAGAGGTCACACAGGTGCTGGAACCGCTGCTTGACGCGGTGAGCAACCTGGATGAGGTCGGCACCGACTGGCGGGACGCCCTTCGGGCCGGTCGGCAGCTAGAGCTGGGACGCTGCGCGGACCGGTTCGACGCGGCCCTCGCCGGGCTTCAGGCGCCGCGCGCCGCCTTCCGCCAGGCCGCCAGAGAGGCTTTGAGTACCGACAGTTGAGCCGGCCGACCGGCCCGCATCCCGGCCGCCCGACCGGGTCGCCTCACCCGGCGCGCACGCCGTGCTCCCCACCGTGCGCGCCCGGGACGCCGCCGGAGCCTCCCGGGGAGCTCTACCCAGAAGCTCCCGCCCAGCGCCCCGGCCACGGAAGGTCCGTCCCCGCTCAGGCCCCCGGCACGTCCTTCCCCGCAGCCGCAGCCGCAGCCCCAGCCCCGCTCCCCTCGCCGGCTGCCGGGGACTTCTGGGCCGCCGGGGGTTCGGTGGAAGGGGCGGGGGCGTCGGTCGGGGTGGGACTCCCGGGGCGCGACGGGCGGGTCGCCTTCGCCGGCCGGGCGCCCTTCCCCGCCGAGAGGGTCACCTTGCCCTTGCGGATGGTGGCGAGCCGTTCGGCGCGGTCGGCCAGCGCCGAGTCGTGGGTGACCATGACGAGCGTCAGCCCCAGCTCCTTCCACCGCTGCTCCAGGACCTCCATGACCTCGTCGCGCATCGCCTCGTCGAGGTTGCCGGTGGGCTCGTCGGCGAGCAGGACGCTGGGCTCCTTGACCAGGGCCCGGGCGATGGCCACCCGTTGCTGCTGGCCCCCGGAGAGCTCACCGGGCAGGTGGCTCCGGCGGTCGCCCAGCCCGACCGACTCCAGCGCTGCGACGGCCCGTTCACGACGGACCGATCCCTTCGTGGCCAGCGGGACCAGCGCCGACTCGACGTTCTCCTGGGCGGTCAGCGTCGGGATGAGGTTGAAGCTCTGGAACACGAACCCGATGCGTTCGGCCCGCAGCCGCGTCAGACGCGCCTCCGGCAGGCTCGTCAGGTCGGTGCCGTCCAGCTCCACGACGCCGGACGTGGCCCGGTCCAGGCCGCCGAGGAGTTGCAGCAGCGTGGACTTGCCGCCGCCGGTGGGGCCCTGGATGACGAGCTGGGAGCCGGCCTCGATGGTGAGGTCCACTTCGTTGAGGGCGAGCACGGCCTGCTTGCCGCGCGGGTAGCGCTTGGTGACGCCGGTGAGCCGGTACATCGGCTTCCTCCTGGTGTGTTGCAGAGGTGGGGAGGGAGGGGAGGGGCGCGGAGCGGGCGGCCCGCACCCGAGGGCGGGGCCGCCCGCCCCTACGCGACGCGGGCGAGGGCGTCCGCGGGACGCAGCCGGGAGGCGCGCCAGGCGCCGAAGCCGCCGGCCACCAGCCCGCCCGCGACGGCGAGACCGACGGCGAGGAGGACCACCGAGACGCTGACCGGGGCGCTGAGCACCACGTCGAGCGTGTGCTGCGCGGCCCGGCCGGCGCCGCCGAACCCACCGCCTGCCCCGCCGCGTCCCATGCCGCCGCCGGGGCCGCCCGGGCCGCCACCCGCCTGGGCCGTGCCACCGAGCGAGGCCGACAGGGTGGGGCCGATCGCCGTCACCACGTACGCCGCCGCGATGCCGAGGACAATGCCCAGGACCCCGCCGAGCAGGCCGTTGACGACGGCCTCACCGACGACCTGTCCGGTGACCCGGCTGCTGCGCCAGCCCAGCGCCTTGAGCGTGCCGAACTCGCGGACCCGGCGGCTGACGGCCGAGGAGGTCAGCAGACCGGCCACCAGGAAGGCGGCGACCAGCACGGCGATCGACAGCCACTTGCCGACGTTGGTGGCCAGGCTCGCCGCCGTGGACAGCGAGCCGGAGACGGTGTCCGCCAGGTCGGCGGAGGTGGTGACGGTGGTCCCGGAGACATGCTTCTGGACGGCGCTCTTGACCGCGTCGATCGACTGCGAGTCGGTCGCCCGGACGTAGACGGTGGTGACCTTCCTGGCGCTGTCCGCCAGCTTCTGGGCGGGGGCCAGCGGCATGTAGACGTCGGCCGAGGCGTCCCCGCTGTCGGCGGTGGCGATGCCCACCACCGCGAACTTCGTGCCCGAGACGGTGAGGGAGGAGCCCACCTTCAGCTTCTGCTGCTTGGCGTAGGAGCTGTCCACCACCACCTTCTTGGCGTCGGCGTCCTTCGTGGTGAAGCCCTTGCCCGAGGTGATCTTCGAGGTGGTCATCGGGCCGAGACCGAGGTGCTCGGTGTCCACGCCGTAGAGCGAGTAGTTGTTCACGTCGAACTGGGCGCCGCCGCCGGTGACCTCACCCTGCGGGGCGCCGCCCTGCCCGCCCGTCCGGCCGCCGTAGCCCCCGCCCTGCTGCCCGCCGCTGCGCTGCTGCCACTGGCCGCGCTGGAACTGGCCGTCGATCTTCAACACCTGGAGCCGGAGGCCGCCCACCGCCTGGGCGACGCCCTTCTGGTCCGCGACCTTGGCGACGGTGGCCTCGGAGAGGGTCTGGAAGCCCTGCACCATCACCCGGTCGCTGGACTGCCGGCTGTCGTCCCCCTCATCGCGCGCCTTGAAGTTGAACCGCCGCCGGTCGTTCCCGGAGCCCGAGTCCGGCGCGGTGGCGGCCTTGGTGACGGTCATGTCGGTGCCGAGCCCGTAGAGGGACTGCAGCACCGAGCCCTGGGCCTTCTGCATCCCGGTGGAGACCGAGGCGACGACGATCACCAGCGCGATGCCGAGCCCGAGGCCGACTGCCACGACGAGTGACGCCTTTCTTCGACGGCGCAGCTCACGCCGGAGGTAGGTGAAGAACATGGCCGGAACCTAGGGCGGTTGGTTAGGGGAACCCTGTGAAACCGATGAGAGGAACATGAGGGACCGGTCACGGTTCGGCCGCGCCGCCTCGGGGCCGCCGACCGGGTACGACCGCTCCCGGACGAGGGCCACGGGCCTCCTGTGACGCACGTCACCGCCCCGTCTCCCGGTCCGTGTCAACCAACCGCCCTGCGCCAGGCGTATGCCGGACGAAGCGAGAGATCCGGGAGCGGCAGTTGACCGTCGAGGAGTTCGAAGAGTTCTACGCCCGGACGGTCACCCGGCTCACGGGGCAGTTGTACGTGATGCTCGGTGACCTCCACGAGGCGCAGGACGTGGTGCAGGAGGCGTTCGTCCGCGGTTGGAGCCGGCGGCGGCAGCTGGACCGTGAGGGGCGGCCCGAGGCGTGGATACGCACCGTGGCGTGGCGCCTGGCGGTCAGCCGGTGGCGGTTCGGCCGGCGGTCGGCGGACGCCTGGCGGCGCCGGGGCGAGCCACCGCACGTCGAGGGCCCGGGTCCGGAACAGGTGGCGCTGGTGGCGGCGTTGCGGGGGATCGCCCCCCAGCAGCGGCGGACGCTGGCGCTGCACTACCTGTGCGACCTCACCGTCGAGCAGATAGCCCAGGAGACGGCGCTGACGACGAGCACGGTCAAGACGCACCTGAGCCGCGGCAGAACCGCCCTCGCACACCGCCTGCAGGACCCGCACATGGAGGAGGCCCACGGTGCCTGAGTCCCAGGACCCGCTGCGGTCCCTCTTCCGGCAGGCCGCCGAGACCGGCCGGGCCCGTGCCGTCCCCGCTCCCGCCTCGTACATCACCGAGCGCGGCCGGCGGGCGCGGCGCCACCGTCTCGCCCTGACCGGCGCGGCGGCCTGCCTGGTGGCCGGTTGCGGCCTGGCGACCGCGGTCCATCTGCTGCCCCCGGCCCCCGCCACCTCGACCGTCCCGGCGACCAGCCCGGCTCCGAGCGGCCCCGCTCCGACGAGCCCGCCGCCCACCAGCCCGCCGAGCGGTACACCGTCGTCCGGTACCCCGTCCCACGGTGCTCCGTCCGGTGGCCCCGGGACGGCGACCACCAGCCTGCCGCCCTCCGCCACCACCTCCGCCACGTCGTCCGCCACCTCCACGCAGCTGCCCGGGGCGGGGGCGACCCGCGACCCGTCCGGGACGGCCACGACCCACGGGGGCCCCACCACCTCCGCTCCCTGAAGCCGACGCCAACCCCCGCCCCCGCCCCGCCCCCGAGCGCTCGGTGGGCCGCCCCCGGGCGACCCCGCCCCGCCCGCGCCCACCCGGAGGAGTACCGATGCCCCCACCCGGCATACGCCGGCCCGTGCCCGCCGCCGCCGTCACGTGGTCCGGCGGAGGACGCCGCCCCCGGCCGGGATCGTCGGACGCGGACCTGCCGGAGGCGACCTTCGGCACCCACGGACCGCACGGGAGGCACGGACCGCACGGTCCGGACAGGGTGCACGGGCCGGACGGGCCGGACGGGGCGGTCGTGGCAGGGGGCCGGGGCGTGGCGGGGGCCGGAGTCGTCGCGTCCGCTCCGGCGGTGGTGGACGGTCCGGCCCGGGGGGCGGGGGAGGGCGGCGCGGCCCGGGCGCCGGGGCGTGCCGTGGTCCGCTTCCTGGCCCGGTTCCTCGGCGCGGCCGACCGCGAGGTGCTGTGGTGGTACCTGCTCACCCGGGTGGCCGTCGCCACCACGGCCTACTGCACGCCCTGGCTCTTCCCCTCCGACCCGGGCGCCCGCGACCCCGGTCCCTTCCTCGCCCCGTTCCAGCACTGGGACTGGAACCACTACCTCAACATCGCCCGGGACGGCTACTTCCCCGGCGGCAACGGTCCCTGGACGCCGGGCTGGGACAACCGGGAGGCCTTCTTCCCCGGATTCCCGCTCGCCCTGCGGGCCGTCCACACCGTCCTGCCGGACTGGACGGTGGCCGGGCTGACCGTCTCCTTCGCCGCCGGAGCCGTGGCCGTGGTGGCCCTGGCCCGTATCGCCCGTCTCCACCTGCCCGTTGCCGACGCATCCCGCGACGCCTCCCTCGACGGCAGCCGCAGGGCGGACGTGGGACGCCGGGCGGTCCTCTTCCTCCTGCTGTCCCCCTGCGCGATCTTCCTGGCCCTCGGCTACACCGAAGCACTCTTCCTCGCCCTGGCCCTCCCCGCCTGGCTCGCCGCCCACAACCGCCACTGGCCGTTGGCCACCGCCCTGACGGCCCTGGCCACCTGCGTGCGCGTCAGCGGCCTCTTCCTCGCTGCCGCGCTCGCCCTGCACTTCGTCCTCACCGCCCGTACCCGCTCCCAGTGGCGCCGGGCTCCCTGGCTCGCGCTGCCCGCCCTGCCCGCCGTCCTCCACAGCGCCTACCTGCACGCCCACACCGGTGACTGGATGGCCTGGAAACACGCCGAGGAGCGCGGCTGGTACCGCACCTTCCACCCGCCGTGGGAGGCCTGGCGCAACACCTGGCACAGCGCCTTCGGCCACCACCAGACCACCGGATACGCCGTCATGTTCCAGGCGGAGCTGGCGGCCATGGTCGTCGGCCTGGTCCTGCTGGTGTTCCTGATCCGGCGCCGCAGCTGGCCGGAGGCGCTCTACATCGCCCTGACGCTGTGGGCCCTGGGCACCTCGTACTGGTTCATGTCCGTGCCCCGCGCCACCCTGCTGTGGTGGCCGCTCTGGGTCCACCTCGCCGTCCGCAGCACCCGCACCCCCAAGCTCGGCGCCCTCTACCTCACCCTCAGCGTCCCGCTGACGGTCCTGCTCGCGGTGGCCTACCTGTCGGGGCGGTGGGCGGGGTAGGCCGGCGGCGGACAGCACGGCGGGAGACCTCGGGCGGGCGCCACGGCCAGGCAGCGTCGACGGCGGTGAGGAGCCGCCCACGGATTCCCCTGCCGCCCCGTACAACTCTCCGGCCCCACCAGGCGTCTCCTCTGAGGGGTCCTTGCCATATGAGCGTCCGATGAGGTCGCGTGGTCTGGTGCCGTGCATCGCAAGGCGCCGGAGAGTCCTCGTAGCGGAGCTACCAGGGCTTTTCGGCAACGCCGCGAGGTGCGGTGCCAGACCACGCGGCCCGGGCGGGCATATGGCAAGGACCCCTTAGCCGACCGCGAGGTACGCCCGGGCCTGCACCCGCCGTGCGGTGCCCGGCGGCCCGGGGTCGGCTCCGCGCGCGCAAGGGCCGTCCGGGCCTTGCCCGGCGCGCGGAACCGGGCTCACACACAGGGGAATGAAGTCACCATGCATCAGCGCTCGCGCACCGCTCCCGTCCTCGCGGCGGCCCTCGCCGCCGGGCTGTTCGCCGCGGTACCGGCCCATGCCGCTCCCTCGGCCTCCCCGCACGGGCGCAGCGACGTCAACGGCGACGGGTACGGCGACCTGGTCACCGCCTCGGAGGCCACCGTGGCGGGCCTTGCCCACGCCGGGGCGATCGTGGTGAACACCGGTTCCGCCGACGGGATATCGGCCAAGCGGGTCCAGATCGTCACGCAGAACTCCGCCGGCGTGCCGGGTGCCGCGGAGAAGGGCGACCTGTTCGGCTCGGTACTGGCCACCGCCGACCTGAACGACGACGGCTACACCGACGTGGTGGCCGGCACCCCGGCGGAGGACGTCGACGGTGACGTGGACGGCGGCACCGTCGCCGTCCTGTGGGGCACGAAGTCCGGGCTCGGCAGCGGCACCACGCTCCCCGACCCGGCACCCTCCGCGCACGACCGCTTCGGCGACCGGCTCGCCGTCGGCGACTTCAACGGCGACGGGCAGCCCGAACTCGCCGTCGGCACCGACAGCAACGACGTGTGGATCTTCGAGGGGGTCTCGTCGGCGGGCGCCACGGGCAAGCGCAGGCTGGACACCGCCGTCGCCGCCGACGGCCCGGACTACTACCGCTCCCTGGCGGCCGGGGACTTCGACGGCGACGGCACCGACGACCTCGTGGTCGGCGGTCGCTACGACGAGGACAACAGCTTCGACGGCGCCGCCCTCGTCTACCCGGGCGCTGCCGGCGCCTACACCGTCCTGCCCGACGAGGCCCACGTGGCCGCCGCCGGCGACTTCGACGGCGACGGCCGGGACGACCTGGTCACCGGCTCCCCCGACGACAACTCGATCACCGCCTACCGGGGCGGCGCCCAGGGACTGGCGGCGTCCTCACGCACCACCCTGACCCAGGACAGCCCCGGCGTGCCCGGCGTCACCGAGCAGGAGGACTCCTTCGGCGACGCCGTCGCGGTGGGCGACGTGAACCGGGACGGATACGCCGACGTGGTGGTCGGCGACGACTTCGAGGCCATCGGAACGGTGCAGAACGCCGGCGAGGTCGTCGTCCTGCACGGCTCGGCCGCCGGGCTCACCGGCACCGGCGCGCAGGTCGTGCACCAGGGCACCGAGGGCGTGCCGGGCGCGAACGAGACCTACGACCGCTTCGGGGCCACCGTCCGCCTGACCGACACCGACCGTGACGGCTACGACGACCTGGCCGCCGCCGCACCCACCGAGAACACCAGCAACGGCGCGCTGTGGAGCCTGCACGGCTCCTCCGGCGGTGTGTCCGCCGGGAAGGCGGTCAGCTTCTCGGCGGCCACCGCGGGCCTGTCACAGGAGCCGTACCAGTACTTCGGCCAGTCCATGCCGACCAGCACGTACGGGTCCTGAGCCGACCGGCGCGCACGGCCGCTGAGCCGACCGGCGCGCACGGCCGCTGAGCCGAGCGCCGCGTACGGTGTCCGGTCCGAGCGCCGCGTGCGGGGTCCGGTCCGACCGGCGCGTACCGGGCCGGCACGGTCGCCCGCGGGTGACGGGCCGGCCCGTCACCCGCGGGCCACCGGGTCAGCCGGCCGGCAGCAGGCCGGCGCGGCGGGCCGTCCCTCAGGCCCGGGCCGCGCACCGTCGGGGGAGCGTGACCCTGCCGGGCCTGTGCGCGAAGGTGTCCATCACCAGCCACTCGTCCAACTCGGGGTCGTAGAGGTTCTGCACCCCGAACTGGAGCACCTGCCAGAACGTGCTCCGGTCGCGCTGGTCGACGTAGACGTCCCCGAGGGCGAGCGGGAACCGCAGGTGCTTGCCCGGCGGCAGCTTCGGCGCCACGACACCGACCCGCCAGTGGTTCACGCGCCGGTGCGGGCGCCCCTGCAGGACCTCCGGCCCGACGAACCGCGCGCCGCGGAAGGCCTGGTTCAACGAGTCCAGGGTGAAGCCGGGGATCGCGGAGCAGGGGTGCTCTTTCAGGCCGGGCCACTTGTAGGTGAGCGTGTACAGCGTCCCGTGGTGGATCAGGTTGGTGAACCAGATGGGGTACTGCGGGCCGCCGGCCACCATCTGGCTGTCGCCGTCCTTCCCCTCCCAGGTGAACGGGACCGTGATGCCCAGGTCCCGGACGATCCACCGGCCCCGCCCCCGGAAGTCCTCCGGGAGCCGGGGCGGTCGTGGGGTGTGCGCGCCGGGCGCCGTCGCCGCGCCGGTCCGCGGCGCGGACGCGGCCTCGGCCCTCGTCGTGGTGCCGCCGGGCGACAACACCGCCGAGGTGAGGGCGAACATCCCGGCGAGAGCCACCGACACCACTGTCCTGCGCCTGCGTGCCCGACCCATGGTCTCCCTCGGCTGTCACGTCGTGCGCCGTTCTGGCGCGGGGGTGTGCGCGGCGGTGTCCCCGTCACCCGTGACCGGGCAGGCAGCACTTCCCGGCGAGGCCAAAGCCGCTCAAGTAGGACATGTCATACCAGACGGGGGAGAGGTGTCGGCGCAGGCGAGCCCGTCACCCGGGGCGTGGTCCCTCCGGTGCCCCGCGTGCCCGGCCCGGAGGCGGCCGCGCGTTCAGCCCTGCCCGTCGAGCGCTTCCCCCAGCAGGGCGACGAGCTCGGCGGGGGAGACCTCGCTCAGCTCGTCGAAGGCCCCCGAGTGGCGTCCGAGCAGGATGCCGATCACCGCCGCGACCGTGATCTCGGCGCGTAGGCCCGGCCGGTCGGCACCCTCCTGCTCAAGGTGTTCGCGCAGCGGCTCGACCAGCCGCTCGTGCAGGGCCGCGCGCGTCGCCTCCTGCGCCGCCCGGTCGCTGAGCGCCTGGACGGCGACGCGGACCAGGGGGGTCGGGCCGCGCCGGTCGGTGCGTTCGACGACCTCGCGCAGCCGGTCCGGATGCGTCAGGTCGGCCGGTGGCGTGCCGCCCTGCTCGGCGCGGAGGGCCGCGATGTACAGCAGGGTCTTGCTGCCGAAATAGCGGGCGATCAGCGCCGGGTCGACACCCGCCCGCTCCCCGATCTCACGGGTCGTCGTGCCCTCGAAGCTGCGCTCGGCGAACAGCTCCGTCGCCGCCTGCAACAGCAGTTCGCGGCTGCGGGCCGAGTCTCGGCGCCGGGCGGGGGGAGCGCCGCTCACCGTGCGGCCCCGAAGTGCTCCGGCTCCTCGCCGGCCGGCGCGACCGCCGCCGGTGCGCCGTCCACCGCCCCCGCGGCCGGCACCGGGACGGTGCGGCCCGCGGCCACCGTCCTGACGACCCCGGCCCGCCGGAGCAGGACGAAGCTCACCGCCGCCGTGACCAGCCACACAGCACACCCCAGCAGGCCCGCGGTGCGGTAACCACCGTCCGGGGGGAGCGCCCGGCCGGGGGCGGTGGCAGCCTCCAGGATGACGGCGCTGAGCGCGCTGCCCGCCGAGTATCCGATGTACTTCACCACCTGATTGAAACTCATGGCGCTGCCCGTCTCGTGCGCGGGCACGCCCCGGATGATGAGCGCGGGGGTCACCGCGAAGTTGAAGCCGATGCCGAGTCCGGCCACCCCCATGACGAGGAACACCTCCCACAGGCCGTCGCGGGCGAACACGAAGAGCGCCATCGCCGCGAGACTGATCAGGCAGCCCACCGGCAGCAGGCGGGCGGGTGAACTGCTCCGGGTCAGGAGCTGCACCAGCCGCCCGGCGACCAGGCTGCCCACCGAGAAGGGCACCAGGATCAGGCCGGTGACGACGACCGTGGCCCCGAACCCGTAGCCGGCGGACGCGGGGGTCTGCACGTAGCGGGTGACCAGCGAGATCAGCAGGTAGGTCCCGATCCCGCCGATCATGGTGGTGAGGTCGGCCGCCAGGACCGTCCGGTCGCGGACCAGGCGCAGGTCCACCAGCGGGTGCGCGGTGCGCAGTTCGTGGCAGCCCCACCCCACCAGCAGCACCACCGCGACCAGCGCCAGCACGAGCAGCCGGGCCGAGCCCCAGCCCCACTCCTCGCCCTGGGTGATGGCGAACAGCAGCCCGGCCATGCCGAGGGTGAGCAGTGCGGCACCCGGCAGGTCCATCGGGTGCGCCGGACGGTCCGGCGCCGGGGGAAGGACGAGGACGGCGCCGACCAGCGCCACCGCGGTGGCGATCGCCGCGAACCAGAACCCCGCGTACATGCCGAGGTACTCGGCGAACACACCGGTGATCGGGTAGCCGAGCCCGACACCGGCGACGGTGGTCAGCGAGAGCGTCGCCACGGCGGATTTGGCGCGCTCCGGGGGCAGCGAGTCACGGGCGGTGGCGATGGCGAGGGGGACGAGCCCCATGCCGAACCCCTGGAGCGCCCGGCCCGCGATGAGCGGTCCGAAGCCGAGCGGCAGCGCGGCCAGCAGGCTTCCGGCCAGCACCAGCACCAGACCGGTGAAGATCACCTTCCGCCGGTGCGGCCCGTCGCCCAGGCGTCCCATCGCCGGGGTGGCGACGGCGCCCATCAGCATCGTGACGGTGAGCGACCACTGCGCGCTGGTGACCGAGACGTGGTCCGCGGCGGCGATCGTCGGTACCAGTGGCGCCCCGAGGCTGCTGACTATGGCGACCAGCATCCCGAGGGAGACCAGGACGGGGACCAGGGCCCGCTCGGTCCGGGGTCCGGAGGAGGTGCCGGGAGGCTGCATGAACCCGTCCAATCATGTCATCAGGTGATGTCATCATCTGATGATAAGCCCGCCGGAAATGCGGTGCGCGAAAAGGGCGGGGCGCCCACCGCCGGCGATACCGGTGAGTGAACGCCCCGCCCCGCCGCCCCCGCTGCTCAGCGCTTGGTGTTGCTGTTGAAGAGCGAGCGCGACCAGCCGTAACCGACCAGGGCGATCCCGGCGCACCAGGCGAGCGAGATCCAGCCGTTGTCGCCGATCTCCGAGCCGGAGAGCAGGCCGCGCAGGGTCTCGGTCATGGGGGTGAACGGCTGGTACTCGGCGAACCAGCGCAGGCCCGGCGACATCGACTGGGCCGGCACGAAGGCCGAGCCGAGGAACGGCAGGAACTGGACGAGCAGCGGCTTGTTGCTCGCCGACTCGACGGTCTTGGAGACCAGGCCGAGCGCTGCGGACAGCCAGGTCACCGCGAAGGCGATGGCCGTGAGGAGGCCGGCCGCGGCCAGCCACTCCAGCGGGGTCGCCCCGGACCGGAAGCCGACGGCGAGCGCGACGCCGACAACCAGCACGGCGCTCACCATCGTCTGGATGACGCTGCCGACGACGTGTCCCGTCATGAACGAGGAGCGGGTGATGTTCATGGTGCGGAAGCGGTTGATGATGCCCTCGGTCATGTCGGTGCAGATCGCGATCGAGGTCGACATCGAACCGGCGGCCACGCCCATGACGATGATGCCGGGCGTCAGGTAGTTCAGGTACGCGTCCCGGCCGCCGCCCATGCCGGCGCCGATCGAGTCGCCGAAGGCGTACACGAAGAGCAGCAGCATCAGGATCGGCGTCATGGCGCTGCCGAGCCCCACGGACGGGTAGCGGATCGCGTGCTTCAGGTTCCGCCGCAGCATCGTCGTCGAGTCGTGCAGGGCGTAGGTGAGGGTGCTCATCGCAGGGTCTCCTTCGCGGGGAGTGCGGTGCCGGTGCTGCCGTCGCCGGTCAGGGCGAGGAACACGTCGTCGAGGTCGGGGGTGTGCACGGAGAGGTCGGCGGCGCGGATGCCGGCTTCGTCGAGCCGGTCGAGCAGGGCGCGCAACGCGTCGAGGCCGCCGTCGCCCGCGACCCGCAGGGCGAGGTTCTCCTCGTCCCGGGTCGCGCCGGGGAGGGCGGTGGCCGCGTGCGCGTACTCGGCGGGGTCGGTGAAGCCGAGCCGTACGTGGCTGCCGGGGATCTGCGCCTTGAGCTCGTCCGCGGAGCCCTCCGCGACGATCCGGCCGCCGTCGAGCACGGCGATCCGGTCGGCCAGCTGGTCGGCCTCCTCCAGGTACTGGGTGGTGAGGAAGACGGTGACGCCGCCGGCGACCAGGGTGCGCACGGTCGACCACATGGTCCGGCGGCTGCGCGGGTCGAGTCCGGTCGTCGGCTCGTCGAGGAAGATCACCTGCGGGTCGCCGACCAGCGTCATGGCGATGTCGAGCCGGCGCCGCATGCCACCCGAGAAGGTGGCAGCCCGCTTCCGGGCGACGTCCGCGATGCCGAACCGCTCCAGCAGCTCCGCGGCCCGCCGACGCCCCTCGCGCTTGCCGAGGTGCAGCAGGTCGGCCATGAGGAGCAGGTTCTCCTCGGCGGTGAGCAGGTCGTCCAGTGCGGCGAACTGGCCGGTGACACCGATCGCGGCGCGCACCCCGTCCGGTGCCGTGGCGACGTCGTGGCCCGCGACCTGCGCCCGGCCGCCGTCGGCGGAGACGAGCGTGGAGAGGATCTGCACGGTGGTGGTCTTGCCGGCGCCGTTCGGCCCGAGCAGCGCGAAGACGGAACCGGCCGGGATGCGCAGGTCGATGCCGTCCAGGACGGTCTTGTCGCCGTAGGACTTGCGCAGCCCGAGGGTGGAGACGGCGGCGGGCGGCTGCCGGCCGTCGTCGTGGCGTGTCGTGGGCATGACAGAAGAATCCATGGAGCCCTCCCGTTCGAAGGGTGAGGTGATGGGGGAGCCGGAAGAGGCGGTGGTGCGGTGGTGCGGTGGTGCGGAACGCTCAGGACTTGGCGCGGAGGATGTCGATGTTGCCCCAGTTGGTCCGCGCGCGGACCGCGACGGTCTCCTCGGTCTCCTCCGGCGCCTCGGAGGCGGCGAGCATGTTGCGCACCTGCCCGCGGCGGGAGCTGACGTCGAGCCAGGCGGCGGTGGAGTCGCGCACACCGACCTCGATCAGTCCGTTGGAGGTCTCCAGCCGGACCTCGCCCCGGGCGACCTCGCCGACGCGCAGGGAGCCGTTGGTCGAGGTGCCGGTGACCGAGGCCTCGGCGCGCGCGATGTCCAGGGGGCCGTTGGTGCCGCTCATCCGCAACTCGCCGGTGACGGCACCGACCGTCGTGGCGCCGTTGGTGTTCTTCAGGACGGCGGGGCCGTCGATGAGGCCGACACGCACGTTGCCGGAGTTGCTGGTGATCTCGGCCGCGCCCTCGACCCGGTCCACGCTGATCGAGCCGTGCGAGGCGGTCAGCGTCAGCGGGCCGGTGGTGTCGAGGCGGACGTCGCCGACCGACGTCTTCACGCGGACCTGGCCGAGCCGGCCCTCGCCGGAGACCTGGACCCACGCGCCGGTCACCTCCACCTGCGACCCGGTGGGCAGTTCGACCGCCACGTCGACGGCGCCGGAGGGACCGAAGAGGCGGCGTCCCTTCGGCGTCCGGACCGTCAGCAGGCCGCCGGCGTAGTCCACTTCGGTCTGCTCGGCCGCCCGCACGTCCTGGTCCTTCTTCGGATCGCGGGGCCGGACCTCGACGCGGGTGTCGAGGCGGTCGGTGGCGATGAACCGGATGGAGCCGGCGTCCACGTGGGTGGTGGCCGAGATCGGTTCGGGGGTGTCGAAAGGTTCGGGGGTGTCGAAAGGAGCGTCGAAAGAAGGCATGGCTGTCCCGTCCTCCTGGGTCTTCCGGGCGTCCCTGCTGGTGAGACGTGGTGTGGGTGAAGTGGGTCGGACGGGGTGCGGTCAGCGCACCCAGCCCGTGAAGCTCTGTCCGACGGTGCGGGCGGTGCGGGGCTTGTCCACGGCGCGAGCAGTGGTGCCGCCGCCGTCGACCGCGGCCGAGACGGCCCGCACCAGCCACGCGTTGACCGACAGGCCCTCACGGCTCGCGGCCTCCTCGGCACGCGCCTTGAGGTGGGCGGGCAGCCGCAGGTTGACGCGGGCGGTGCCGCCCTCCTCGCTGTCGGCGGGCGCCGGGGCCGGTGCCCTGAGCGGCTCGGCCGGTCCGCCCCCGCCCTCGTACGCCTCCTCGCCCGCCGGCCGCGTCACCACGAAGTCGGGGTCGAGCCCGCGCAGCCGTACGTCCACCGAGCCCGGGGCGAGTTCACGGGTGATCTCGTCCATCGCGGCGGAGAGCACGTTGAGCATGGCCAGGCGGGTCGCCGACTCCAGCGGAGCGGTGAGCCGCTCCGCCAGCTCGCGGGCGTCCTCGCCACCGGCTTCGGCGGCCACCGCGAGGTCGTGGCGGAGGTTGTCGACATACGGCGTGAGGTCCATGGCGCAATAGTGGCACCACTATGGCGCCATGCGCAAGCCGCAGCGGTAGGCGAATGTGCGGGCGCTCAAGGAAAGGCCCGCTGAACTGGGCGTATGGGGGCGAGATCGCTGGCGCCAGGATGGCGCCGACATACGCCCTGGCCTCTCTGGTGCCATCAGTGGCGCCAGACGGTGGCGCCAAATGGTGCCATGGTGTGGTGCCATGGCATGGCGCCATCACAGGTCACCACTCGGTGGGGAGTCGAGCCGCCGGGCAGCAGCGGTGCGGCGGCATCCGCAGCCTGTTCGCCCCCTGCCCGGCTCCCGGAAGCGGGCACAGCGATGCCCCGCCACGGCGCGTGCCGTGGCGGGGCGCGACATCAGGGTCGTCCGCTCCCGCGGCGGAGCCGTCCCTTGCTCAGCGCTGTCCCGCTGGGGGCGGGGCGCCGGGTACGCGGAACGCAGGCTCCTGCGTTCGGGACGGCTGCGAGGTCGACAGGGGTGTGGAGGAGGCACCGAGGGGGCGAGACGCCTGCGATGTCGGCGGACGCGGCATCGGTCAGTGCGAGGGCGTCGCCGCCGGGCTCACTTGCCGGAGCCGGTGTGGTAGCCCACGGGGTCGACGAAGACGTCGGGGGACTGGCCGCTGGGGGTGGGGAGGGTGATGGAGAGCTTCCCCAGGTTCACGATCTCCGAGACCCTCTCGTTGGGCGGGGTGACGGAGAGCCTGGTGTAGGTCTTGGTGGAGCCGGTGGACTCCGGGCTGTAGTGCAGCAGGAAGCGGGTCTCCTCGCTCGGCGCGATGGTGACGGTGGACCCCGAGGCATCGGTGCGGGCGGCGTCCGGGCCGGTGTCGCCCAGACCGTCGGGGCCGATGAGCTGGACGCCCGGGAAGCCGTGCATGCTGCACGTGCGCGAACCGTTGTTCTTCATGTTGACGACGATCTCGTTCTTGACCCCCGCGGAGGTGGCGCTGAAGCCGAGGTCGTCGGTCTTGCAGCCGGCGGCCGAGGTCGCGGACTGGGTCTTGGCGGTGACCTCGCCGCCCGTGCCGGAGTCGGACGAGGTGGAGCCCGAGGCTGCGTCCTTGCCCTCGGCGGAGGAGCCCGAGGCCGCGCCCTGGCCGCCGGCGGAGCTGCTCGCCGCGGTGGACGAGCCGGTGTCCGCGGAGGCGTTCGCTCCGCCGTTGCTGTTGCAGGCAGTCAGCGAGAGGCCGGCAGCGGCGACGATGAGGGCGAGGGCGGGGACCTTCTTGACGCGCATCGGTACTCCTGGAAAGCGGTGTCGTCTCGCGCGCTCCGGCTGGAAGCGGGCGTTGTCGTTCCGTAGGACAGCACCTGCGGGTTGCCTCGTTGCAGCAGGAAGCGCATCAAGACGCGCCTGTGACACGCGGGTCGCAGCGCCGTGACGGGGCCTCGGAGGAAGCAGGCCTCCTCCCGGGCAAGTGCGAACCCCGGGCCCCGCGGCCCGGGGCCCGCTGGGGGACAGGGACATGCCGTCCCGCTTGCGGACGCGGCAGAGGTGTTCGGCGCCGAGCGCGGCGACACGGCCGGCGCCCGCGGAGGGGCAGCCCGTCGAGACGCTCGCGGAGCCCACCTTCCTGCGGACGCCCTGCCCCGTGTCCGGCCGCCGGCCGCACCCGTGGCCGGTGGTCACCCTGCGCAGCCGTCGCGTTGCCCGCCTTGAGACAGCGGATCGACGGACACCTGGTCCGCTGACCCCGCGCCACGGCACGGCGCTACCGGCGGCCAACCCGGCCCGTTCACAGATCGTTTTCGGACAGAGCCGGGCGCTCAACACGGTGTACGGAACCGCGCAGGAGCGGCGTGACCGTGCGACTGACCGTCCCTGGACGTCGAAGGTGTGACTGACCGCCCCTGGACGCCGAAGGAGAGGAAGAACCGCCCGTGCAGCTGCCGCTCGTACTGCTGTCCCTGCTGCTGTTCGGATACGCCGTCCGCCAGGCGATACGCCAACGGCACCTCCGACGGGCAGGGGTCCGCACCACGGGAGTGGTCAGCCACGTGCTGACGTCCCAGACGCACCACCCCGTGGTGCGTTTCGTCGACGAGCAGCGCAGGGGACACGAGTTCCTGATCAGGTTCTTCCGCGCCGGCAGCCTGCCCGTCGGTGACCGGGTCCCGGTGGTCTACCTCCCCGGCGAACCGGCGAGCGCCCGCATCGCCCTGGCCTCGCAGCGGACCCTGGCCGTCGGGGGGCCTGGCCTGGTGGGCGTCCTGCTCGCCGCCACTGCCGTCGCGGAGATGTGCCGCTGAGCCTTCGGCCGCGCCGGTGACGACGGACCGGTGCCGGTGGGGACGGCGCCAACGGGACGGTGGGACGGCGCCAACGGGACGGTGGGGTGCCGGCTTGCCCTGGCTCGGCCTGGCCCCGGCTCGCGTGACCTAGCGCTTTCCGGCGCGGTCGTCGTACTCCTCGCGGGCGGTGAGGACTTCCTCGATGTGCTGCACCGACCACTCCGTGAGCGCCTTCAGGGGGTCGCGCAGCGTCTGACCCAGTGACGTCAACTCGTACTCCACGCGGACCGGCATCTCCGGATACACCGTCCGCCGGACCAGCCCGTCGCGTTCGAGCGTGCGCAGCGTCTGAGTGAGCATCTTCTCGCTCACCCCCGCGAGCCGCTGCCGCAGCCGGGTGAACCGGGACGCGCCGTGCCTGCCGAGCTCGCCCAGCACGAGCACCGCCCACTTGCTGCCGATCTGGTCGAGCAGGTCACGCGAAGGGCATCCCCGCGCGTACGGGTCCCAGGCCGGTATGGGTTCGATCACATCGTCGACGCTCGCCACAGACCTCACCTCGATGCTTTCGCCGGGGTGGCCACCTTACCTCGGAGTGCGTACTTACCAAAAGAGAGCGACCAGGTCACCATGGGTTTCACCCGCGGAAGGTCCGCGGCAGAAAGAGGCGAACCCATGTCGACCGTTGTCACCGCTGCCTCCGGACAGCTGGGCAGGCTCACCGTCGAAGCGCTGCTGGCCCGCGGAGTGCCGGCCTCCGACATCGTCGCGACCAGCCGTGACGTCACCAGGATCAAGGACTTCGCCGACCGAGGTGTCGTCGTGCGCCGGGCCGACTTCGCAGAGCCGGACAGCCTCCCCGCAGCCTTCGAGGGTGCGGACCGGCTCCTGCTGATCTCCACCACGAGCGTGGACGAGCGCCTGGCCAACCACCGCCACGCCGTCGACGCCGCAGTGACGGCGGGCGCCTCGCTGGTCGCGTACACGAGCATCCTGCGCGCGGACACCTCCAGCACGGTCCTCGCCGTCAGCCACCACGCCACCGAGGAGTACCTGCGCGAGCGCGTCCCCAGCGTGATGCTGCGCAACGGCTGGTACCTGGAGAACTACACCGCCCAACTCCCGCAGATACTGCGCGGTGGAGCCGTCCTCGGGGCGGCCGGCCAGGGAAGGATCAGCGCTGCCGCCCGCGCCGACTACGCCGAGGCGGCCGCGGTCGTGCTGACCACCGACGGCCACGCCGGCAAGGTGTACGAGCTCGGAGGAGACCAGGCCTTCACCCTGGCCGAACTGGCCGCCGCGATCTCGGCCGCCACCGGGAAGCGCATCACGTACAACGACCTCACCGCCGACGGGTTCACCCGGGTCCTGGCCGAAGCCGGCGTCCCCGCCGAACTCGCGCGCGTCCTCGCCGACGCCGACCGTGCCATGAGCCACGACGAACTCTTCACCGACTCCGGCGACCTGCGGCACCTGCTCGGACGCCCCACCACACCCCCGGCAGAGGCCATCGCCGCCGCACTGGGCTGACCGAGGGGTGCGGGGCCCGGCGCTGGGTCTGGGCGGCGCGAACATGAACGGCACCGACGAGTGACGAACACACCGAATACCACGCGCAGTTCGATGGCCCGGCTGCCAGTGGCACGGACAGGGTGCGGTGGACCACCGCCGTCGGCGCGGGAGCACATGTGACGAGTGCCGAGCCTGGAGCAGCACATGCGGCACTGCCTCCTGCGCGCCGAGAACCGGCTGTGGAGCCGGCGGGCCCGCGGACACGCGAGGGCACGGCCCCGGCCCCGTTGGCCGGACCTGGCCGTGCTCACCCTTACGCAGCCGCTCGCCCCGCCCCGCCTGGTCACATCGAGCGCGCCGGCCAGAGGCGGGGCAGGCTGACCGGGAGGTGCACACAGCCTGCACCGGCGAAGACGCGTCCCTCCGGACAAGAGCCATGGGGACGCCGGGTGGAGGCCCCTTCGCCAGCCTCTGGGGAAAGGCACCCGAGCCGGCGAAAGGGCTGGACAGGCCCGGACGCCGGCTCGAGCCTCTGTGAACCTCCTGCGCGTCAGCCGAAGACCGTCCCACCAGGGGATGGCCGCTGGTCCGGGACAGCGCCGTACGTCGGCAAGTTGGAGCTGACGTACGGAGCGCCCGAGCTCAGGGGCGGTCCACTGTTCGCCAGGCTGCCCGGCATCTTGATGAACGCGGATTGCGTGGCAGTGCCCGTTCCGGTCTTCTCGAAGTCCTGGGAGGTGCGCTGGTCGTTCCACTCGTGGCCGTCCGCTGAGGACCTGAGGTTGTCGCCACCTGCTTCGAGACGGGCGTGCAGGCCTTCCAAAGCCGGCTTCCAGCTGGCGGAGAGCTCCCTCAGGGCCGGCCCTACGGACCAGCCGTTGAGGGAGTCACCTGCGGTGTCCGCCCCCTTGACTGCCTTGTCGCAGGGGCCTTTCAGGTCGTCGGCTATGCCGTCACACGCGCGAGCGGAGGCGCGTAGTTCGGCGGGGTCGACCTGGGTGCCTCGTGACACGTCTGTTTCCTCTGTGTGTGTGGGTGGGAGGTCAGAAACGCTGTTGCTCTACCCCCGGGGGAAGCATGCAGGGGGTGCGGACGGAGAAAGAGAGGCGTTGTGGCTTGTTCTTGCCAGAACCGACTGTTTCTGCCGAGACCAGGTAGGAACTCTTCTCGTTGCGGGCGTCGAAAACCGCGGTGGTGTAGGAGTCTTTGAATTCCCGATAGCCCGTGATCCTGTATCCGTGCCTGGACAAGGTGTGACGGAGCGTACGAACGACATGTGTGTGCTCAGTGGTGGGGGCTGGGGAGTAGATATAGTAAAAGAGGCTGTAGCGGCCGTCCTTCGCCACCTCGTTGTTCTCGCCCACGCACGCTTCCCAGTTCACCTTCTCTGTAGAGGCGTCGAGGTCGACGTCAGTGAGTCGGGCCATGTACACGGTATAGTCCCTGGCCCAGTTCAGTGCGGAGTCCTTGGCCACGCGCGGCAACGGGGTGTTTGGGTCGTCTTCACTCTGGGACATACACCCTCCGATTAAAAGCAGAGCGGTTGAGGTGGCGAGCGCGGCAAGGAGGCCTGATTTAACCCGGCACGAGGCCGTCCGGTGGTACATAATTCCCTTCTTTCGGCGACTCGGTAGGCTGCCTTCCAGCGATGATGCGCCCCTGGTTGTCGAGGGATTCACTACCTTTGTCCCAGTATCCGCTGTGCCCGTGAGTGTCCACTTCGAAGTTGTTGCCGCCGAAATTGACGTTCATGGGGTCGGGGCCGAGGGTGTAGCCGGATGCGTGGTTGCTGATGGGGTCGTCCGAGGCTCCGCCGACCCACACGTGCTCCGGGTCGATGTGCAACTGCCGAGCGTTGGCGACGGTCATGCCGGGACTGCCGGCCACCACGATGTCGTCGGCTCCGAGACCGGAGCCGCCGGCCGCCGCTGCGCCTACTACGGTGGACCCATAACTGTGCCCCATCACGGTGGTGTGGCTCGGGGAATCGTCGTGTGAGGCTTTCGTGCCCTGGACGAAGCTCCGCAGGTCCGGGGCGGCGTCCTCGGCCCGACCGGTCCCGGCGACGCTGTTGAAGTCGGTCGCGCTTGCTTCCGGGGTGTCGTAACCGAGCCACGTGATCATGGAAACGCTCTCGCCGTCGGACCGCTTCTCCGCAGCGTTCTGGAGTTGGTCGATCCGCTCAAGCTGCCCTGGCACTCCTCCCATTTCTGTGTTGGTGCCCGGGACCATGATTCCTGTGTGCGCGGCGGTGTCCGGATTGCCCATGGCGATGATGGCCCGGCCGTCGTCCTTCGAGTCGTAACCGAGGACGTACAGCTCCTTCCCCTTGGGTGCGCTGTCCGAGGCCTCGAGCCGCTCGTTGAGCAACTCGAGATTACTCAACCTCTGGTTGATGGTTTCTTCGCTCTCGCCGGGGAAGTTTTCGGCGTAGTTGCCCTCTTGGAGAGCATTCAGCTCTTGGGCGATTGCGGTGCGGTTGGCGTCGTCACGGACATCCGAGGGAAGGCCGTCGGTCGAACCGATCTGTTTCGGATATAGTGCGGCGTAGGTCTCCCGCTCGTTACTGCTGAGGGATTCCCACCAGTCGGCGGCGTCCTTCGGGTCATCGGGGATTCGGGGAGGTTGCAGGCCCACCGCCTTCATCGCGGCCTTGGCGTCCTGGCTGGATTCGGTGGCCGCATCGTGCTTGGTGGGGTCGGTGAGAATGTCGCCGTTCAGGTCCGTGAGCGCTTTCGCGCCGTCGTTGCTTGCCCTGTGCGCCTTGGCTAAAGCCTCATCGATCCGTGCCCGGTACTCGCCCAGCGGCCCGCTACGGTCGGCTATGACGCCCTGTGTGTCGGGGTCGTTGTGCGGGAGGCCTTCCGTCGTGGGGTCGCTGACCCATCCGTCGTCATCGACCTTGTAACCGTCCGCTTCCGCGGTGCGCACCGTATCGCGCAGTTCCTTCTGGGCTGCCTCCATCGAAGACCTGGTCCTGTCGAGCACGGACGCGACAGCCATCGCCTCTGTCTCGACTACTCCCAGTCGCGACGCGACATCTTCCAGGTAGAAGAGTGCTGCGTCGGCGTCGTCCCCTTTCCAGGAGTGGTGGAGCGGACCGGTCACCTCGCGGCGGTGGCGATCGGTGAGGTGATCTGCGCTCCTTGACAGATCACGCCAGGCTTTGGCCGCAGCCTGGATGTCAGAGAAGTCCTGTCGCAGTAGTCGCGAGTATTCAGATGCCACGCCGGCGCCCCCTCCGGTGCATGGCGGCCGCGCGACGGTAGACGAAAGCCTTCCCGGTTTCCATGAGCCAGGCCCCCCATTGCTCGATGCTCATCTGTGGGCGCAACCCTAGTCCAGGGGATCGGCACACGTGTCTTAAGGCGACAAGTCCCGTGGGTATCCCTCCTCAAGGCGGCGAGGAGGCGAAGTGCACCTCTGCGCCGAGGAGTCGGGAACCCTGCTGGAACGGGCATGGGGGCGGCTCGCCCCGACTGGGGACTCTGGCGGACGGCGGCGCCTGGCGGAGCTCCCTCTCCGCGTCTAGAGGGTACGAAGTGGCTGGACGGGGCCCATTGGTCAATCGGGTCGGCTGGTATCGGCGGTGACCGTCAGTGCAGGGTTGCCGGGCGGAGAGCCCCCCGCGGGCGCGCTGCGCGGTGCTGTCAGGGCTGTCGTGTGGGCCCGCCCGGGCAGGACTTGGGGCGCGCGTACGCGACGCCTGGAGGGGCCCGGACAGCAAACAACCCCAAGATCATCGACCTGGGGGTTCACAAGAGCGGGTGACGAGAATCGAACTCGCGCTCTGAGCTTGGGAATCAGCGCTGCCTGGGTTGGTAGAGACCGCCTGACCTGTGATTTCCCGCTGGGTGGGGTGTGCAGCTGTGGGCTCCGGGGGCCGCATCCGACCGCTGTCGTCCGCTCTGCTGGGCACGGACGGGGCACGAGAACCGGCAGCGCGACGGACCCCGCCGAGGGTCGTGCCCAGGGTGGGCAGGCGGGTCAGAGAGGGATGATGCGGACCTGGTTGCCGCAGAGCTTGGTCATGTCGTCGGTGTCGGACGTCAGGAGCGCGACCGGTTTCGGCTGGCGCAGGGCGATCTCGGCGACGGTGGCGTCGATGGCGTACTTGTGCCCGTGCAGTCCGGCGCCTTTGAGCAGCGCCGCCGCTTTCGCCGCCTGCTCAGTGACGGGCTCCACCTTGATCCGGGACAGGGCCCAGTTCAGGCGAGACATGTTGGTGCGGGAGTGGGTGACTTCGACGATGGTGTTCGCCCCGATCACCAGGTCGGCTCCCATGTCGTGGAAGACCTGCAGCATCGCGAGGAGCTTGCGGTCCTGCGCGATCCAGGCGGAGAGCCCTTCTGAGTCCAGGACAACGGTTTCGATGCGCTCGCTCACGCGGCGTCCGCGTCCTTGGAAGAGCCGGTGGCGCCGAAGATCTTCGAGTGGGCCTCGGCGAGCTCCTCGTCGCTGAAGCCTCCGTGTTCTTCTTCATGCCGGCGAAGGTCGTCGCCCAGAAGCTGGTGCCGGATCTGGCGCGCTACGGCTTCCGCCACGTAGCCGGAGACGTTGTCCGTGAGCTTGCGGAGCTCCGCCACCTGGTCGCTGGGCAGCGTGACGGTGATGCGAGTCGTTGAGGGCACAGAGAGAGCATACTGGAGTATGCGCAAAACCGCGGAGGTCGTCGATGTCCTCGCCTCCCTGGCGCCGACCCTGGCCGAATCAGCCCGCACCGCGTCGGGAAGGCTTTCGTGCTGCTGGACAGCACACTGCTGTCGATCAACCGTGTCGCCGCGGACCGCCCCTTCCATTCGGGCAAGCACAAGAAACACGGCATGAACGTGCAGGTCCTCGCTGGTCCCTGCGGACGACTGCTGTGGGCCTCACCGGCCGTGCCCTGCCGCCCCGCACCCCGTACTGGGGACGCCGGCACGCCATCGGCGAACCACCAGGCTGGGTTACGGGGAAGGGCTTCTGGATGACGAATTCGTAGTCCCCGCCTTACTCGTCATCCTTCGCATGCAGTGCTGCCATGCGAGCCTTGTATTCCGATTGGGGGACCTGTCCGAGTACTGCGAGGCGCTCCAGTTCTGCGAACTCAGTTTCGTGAGCGATCTCGCGACTCTCACGTACGAGTTTCTTGCTGATTTCGGCCGCTTTGGCGCGCTCTCTGGATCTCTTGCGCTGCACTTCTTCGGCGACCGCTAACACGGCTTGCTTCAGATAGCTGTCGTGTCGACCTGACCAGGCCATTTTTCCCCTACCGGTGACCGAAGGCCGGAAGTCGGTGCGAGATAAGCGCACCCGCGTAAGACTCCCGAACCAAGGCTCTTACTGAGATCGTGAAGGATTCGTATTCGATGTTGCAGCTGACTGCCGGCGCCGTTGCAGCCGTCAGGGGCTGACAGCCAGATCCACTCAGGGGTGAGCAGGTCGACCCAGATGTCGTGCTGTACGTGCATGCTCCGAGGGGCGTTCCACCTTGGCCGACACCTCTGAGATGGTGGGAGCCGGGTCCAGCGGCTGGATGACCGTGCGCTCGCCGTCGACGATGGACGTGCCGTCTTCGGCCATGAGGCGTGCCCGTGATTCCCCGGTGATCGACGGGCCGTCGGGGCCGGCGGCTGAGCAGTAGAACTGGTCGTACCGGTGACCGTGGCGACGACTTCTGCGTCCCAGTTCCACTCGGCATTGAGTTCGCAGAGAATGGTGTAGGCGCTGAGCTTGGCGCCGGACTTGGGGCCGACCTTGGCGACCTTCGCAGTGAAGCTCAGGCTTCCGTCTTTCGGTGGGGCAGGTGTGACGGCTGTGGCGGTGCCAGCGGAAACGCTCAAGAGTGCACCGAACGCCATGATGCTGGCGACACTGCAGTACGGCGCAATGTGAAGGAGCGCCTCCGCTTTCCGCCAGTCCTTGAGATGGCGTAATACGGTGGGCGGACGCGAGCCCTCCGCTGCGCGACGAACTGATCCGCCGGAACCCCTGCCGTATCCGGGGTGCCGGCACCGAGCGGGCACGCGAGCGGCCCATCGCCACGGTCGAGCAGATCGACGCACTGGTGGAAGCCGTCGGACCGCGGTGACGCCTGATGGTCTACCTGGGTGCCTACGGACCGATGCGTCCGGACGAGCAGGCGGCTCTGCGGCGGTCTGACGTCACCCTCGAACCCCTGGCGATACGCGTGCGCGGGGCCGCCCCCGAACTGACCGCCGGCCAGCGCGTCGAGGGCGAAACCAAGTCACTCGCCGGGACGCGGACCATCCAGCTCCCCGACTTCCTGCACATGGAGGTCAAGTGTCACCTCGACTGGTTCGCGAAGAAGGGGCTCGACGGCCTGCTGTTCGTCGGGGAGAAGGGCGCCCCCTTCCGTCGCTCCACCTTCAGCCGCCGCTGGCGGCGTGCCCGTGAGGCTGTCGGCCTGCCGGACGACTTCCGGTTCTACGACACCCGCCACACCGGCCACACGCTGTCGACCCAGTCGGGAGCGACGCTGAAGGACACGATGGTGCGGGCCGGGCAGTCCTCGGAGCGAGCTGCGCTGATCTACCAGCACTCGAACGACGAGCGGCAGCGGGTGGTGGCGGAGGCCATCGACGCGAGCGTGCGCCGCCGGCGGCGGGAGGTGCAACAGGTGAAGCCGGTGCGACGCCAAGCATGACCGGCGTAGGGGCGGGGCGCGGAGCCGCTCCTCCCCCGGTCTTCGCGGTCGCTGCGAGCCGCCTCCGCGCCGAAGCTCAACAGCAGGCGCTTGCCCCCGGCTCCGCAGTGGCGCAGAAGCCTTCCCGGTCGCCTCGGGGGCCGTTCCCTTGCCGAGCTGGTCGGCATCCGCCTTGACGACGTAGACCTCCCACGGTTCCTTGCCGGGGCCGTGGACCCAGACCTTGTCCTGCAGCGCGTAGCAGCAGGAGGTGTCGTTCTCCTCGAAGGTGGCCAGGCCCGCTTCCTTGAGACGTTCGGTGGCCGCCGTGACCTGACCGGTCGCTTCCACCTCCACGCCGAGGTGGTCCAGGCGCGTCTCCTGGCCCTCCTCGCCTTCGATGAGCACGAGCTTGAGTGGCGGCTCGGTGACGGCGAAGTTGGCGTATCCGGGCCGGCGCTTGGCCGGCTCCACGCCGAACAGCTTGGAGTAGAAGGCCACGGACCCTTCCAGGTCGGCCACGTTCAGCGCGAGCTGTACACGTGCCATGACGCGCTCCCTAAGAGGCTGTATCGATGTTCTTCAATTCCGAGCTTGCACCTTGGATCGAAGGACGTCAACATAGAAGCATGTCGAATCAGAAGCTTGAGGTCCTCGGCCAAGAGGTCGGCGGCTGCTGTCCGGGGCTGTTGAGCGCACCTCTGGATCAGGAGCAGGCGGTGGAGCTGGCAGCGGTGTTCAAGGCGCTCGGGGATCCGGTGCGCCTGCGGTTGCTGTCGATGATCGCCTCGCGTGCCGGCGGCGAGGTGTGCGTGTGCGACCTCACCCCTGCCTTCGACCTCTCCCAGCCGACGATCTCCCACCACCTGAAGCTGCTCCGGCAGGCGGGGCTGATCGACTGCGAGCGGCGTGGGACGTGGGTGTACTACTGGTCGTTGCCGCAGATGACCGATCGGTTGGCGAGCATCCTCACCCGTCCTGCTGATGAGGCGCTGTCCGAGCGCTCCGGGGCCGCCTCGTGACCGCGCCGGCCGCCGTCGAGCAGCCGGTGGCCGCGCGGCTCTCCTTCGTCGACAGGTTCCTCGCGGTGTGGATCCTCGCTGCGATGGCCGTCGGCCTGGGCCTGGGCCGATTGGTGCCCGGCCTCGGCGACGCGCTCGCGAAGGTCACCGTCACCGGCGTCTCGCTGCCGATCGCGCTGGGCCTGCTGGTGATGATGTACCCGGTGCTCGCCAAGGTCCGCTACGACCGCCTCGACGCGGTCACCCGGGACCGCCGCCTCCTGATCCCCTCGCTGGTCCTGAACTGGATCGTGGGGCCCGCCGTGATGTTCGCGCTGGCCTGGCTGCTCCTGCCGGATCTGCCCGAGTACCGCACCGGACTGGTCATCGTCGGCCTCGCCCGCTGTATCGCCATGGTCGTCATCTGGAACGACCTCGCCTGCGGCAGCCGGGAGGCCGCCGCGGTCCTCGTCGCTCTCAACAGCGTCTTCCAGGTGTTCGCGTTCTCCGTGCTGGGCTGGTTCTACCTCTCGGTCCTGCCCGGCTGGCTGGGTCTGCCGCAGACGGCTCTGAACGTGTCGGTGTGGGCGATCGCCCGCAGCGTCCTGATCTTCCTCGGCATCCCCCTGGTCGCGGGCTTCCTCACCCGCCGACTCGGAGAGCGGGCCAAGGGGCGCACCTGGTACGAGGAACGTATCCTGCCCCGGGTGGGACCGTTCGCCCTGTACGGACTGCTGTTCACCATCGTCGTGCTCTTCGCGCTCCAGGGCCGGGCCATCACCTCCCAGCCGCTGGACGTCGTCCGCATCGCCCTGCCGCTGCTGGTGTACTTCGCCCTGATGTGGGCCGGCTCCATGGCACTCGGCCGCGCCCTCGGACTGGACTACCCGCGCACCACCACGCTGGCCTTCACCGCCGCCGGCAACAACTTCGAGCTGGCCATCGCGGTCGCCATCGCCACCTTCGGAGCCACCAGCGGCCAGGCCCTCGCCGGCGTCGTCGGCCCCCTCATCGAGGTGCCCGTCCTCATCGGGCTCGTCTACGTGGGCCTCGCCGTCCGCCGCCACTTTCCCCAGCCCGCAACGGAGGACGGCCCCACCGCCGTACAGGAAGGACGCGCTCGTGCCTGAGACTTCGCCCGCCGGGCCCTCGGTGCTGTTCGTCTGTGTGCACAACGCCGGCCGCTCCCAGATGGCGGCTGCCTTCCTCACCCATCTCGCCGGCGCCCAGGTCGAGGTCCGTTCTGCGGGCTCCGACCCCGCCGGGAGCGTGAACCCGACCGTCGTGGCGGCGATGGCTGAGGCCGGCATCGACATCTCCGCGGAGGCACCCAAGATGCTGACCGCCGACGCCGTTCGCTCCTCGGACCTCGTCATCACCATGGGCTGCGGCGACGCCTGCCCCGTCTTCCCGGGCAAGCGCTACCTGGACTGGGCCCTCCCCGACCCCGCCGGTCGCGGCCTCGACGCCGTCCGGCCCATTCGCGACCGGATCGAACAGCGGGTGCGCGCCCTGCTCGTGGAACTCGGGATCCAGAGGTGACCGGACGGGCGCCCTTCTCCGTCACGGCGATGCGGCCACAGCACGCCGAGGAGGTGCTGGCCATCTACCGGTTCGGCATCGACGAGGGCGACGCCACCTTCGAGACCACCGCCCCCACCTGGGCGCAATTCGACGCGGCGAAGCTGCCCGAGCACCGCTTGGTCGCGCACGACCCCGCAGGCCGCGTGCTGGGCTGGACCGCCGTCTCTGCCGTCTCCGACCGCTGCGCCTATACCGGCGTCGTCGAGCACTCGGTCTACGTCCACCCCGACGCCCGCGGGCGCGGAGTCGCCACCGCCCTCCTTCGGGCGCTGCTCGCCTCGACCGACGCCGCCGGTATCTGGACGGTCCAGTCCGGCATCTTCCCCGAGAACACCGCCAGCCTCACCCTGCACGCAAGGGTCGGCTTCCGCGTCATCGGTACCCGCGAACGCATCGGCCGTCAGCATGACCGCTGGCGCGACGTGGTGCTCGTCGAACGTCGCAGCCCCGTCGTCCGGTGACACGCATGCGCCGGCGGGTTGCAGACGCGATCGGCGCAGGCCGCACGGTCAGGTGATGCAGGTCACTGGAGGTCGATCTCGCCATGTGGGATGTTCCGTCGCCGGGGGCGCCTCTTGTTGCTGATGGGCGGCCTTCAGTGGCCCTCTGGGGGCCACTTGGGGCACGCGGAGGGCACGCAGCACCCGAAGAGGCCCAGACAACAAACAAGGCCCAGGTCGCCGACCTGGGCCTTCGCTATGGAGCGGGTGACGAGAATCGAACTCGCGCTCTGAGCTTGGGAATCAACGAGGGCTGGGGCGTTCTAGGCCGCTTGACCTGCGGAAACGCTCTTCTCCTGGAGTGTACTTTGGTGTCTCGTCGCACCCCTGGGGACCGGTGTTGCCCGGTCTGCAGGGCACGGATGGGGCACGCCCCATCAAAACGCCGCCAGCAACTGCGACATCGTCGTTTGACGGTGCCCCGTGGGCCGGTAACTCGTGCCGCCGCATGACACGTTTGCGGGGGCAAGTCCACTGCGTCGGACGTCTTCTGATGCCACTGGCGCGTGACCTGACTCCGGAGACGGCAGGCGCATCTGCGTTGGGAAGACTTCGTTGCCGCCCCGGCCCCTTCTGCCCGAGGGCCCGTCGTGTCCTCGGCCTCTTCGACCGCGCCAGGAGACAGCACAGCGGCGTGGGTGCAGTCCAGTCGTGGACAGGGGCGAGACGAGTGACTAAGTCTTTTTTGTGGCACCCCTCCGCGCGTTGATATCGACTACGCTGCTCAATAGCGCAGTCGATCTTTCGTGGCGGTCCACCGACTCCACCGGTGGACCGCCACGGAAGATCGAAATTAGAGTGAAAACGACTGTGAGGGGGATCATGGCGAAGGGCTTTTCAGTGGACTTGAACGCACTGGAACAAGCCTCTGCCGGAGTCAACGGCACCTTGGATCTTGTTGCAAGTGAAAACGTTGGCGATATTCCGCACGAGCCTTCCGCCGTAGGCCATGAAGCCCTGGCTTCCACGCTTGGGGAGTTCTTGGGGCGCTGGAAGGTGGGTGTCGATAATCTGGCCAAAGACGGTCGCGAGGTCAGCGCGCGACTGGCACACAACGTCAAGGCATACCGAGAGGTCGACGAGCACGCTCACGGAGAGATGCAGGGAATACTGGCGAGCCGCAAGAGGGACCCCGGGGAGCACTGATGACAGATCTCGGCGACACGCAGAAGCCAGAGGATCTTATTCCTGGAAATCCCCATTCCCTGTATGAGGCGGAAGGGGCGCTCCTGCGATATGCCTCACTCCTATGGGAAGCAGGGAAGGGTCTCTCCAAGGTAAACACAAGTGACGGTTGGAGTGGCGATGCAGCCGACGCCTTCCGGGCGGCGTTCGACGGGCAGCCAACGGAATGGATAAAAGCGGGGGACGCTTTCCGTGAGGCGGCCAGTGCCCTGGATCGATACATTTCAACTCTCGAATGGGCGCAAGGTCAGGCATCGCAGGCGATACGGGAATGGAATGCGGGAGAAGATTACCACGAAACTGCACAGCACACTCTGAGTAGTGCCAGGTCCCAGCTGGAGTCAGCTGGAAGTGTCGCCGCTCGCGCGATCGGCAAGGCGCGAGACCAGGCTCCCCCCAAGCCGGGGTTCCTCTCCCGTGTGGGGGATTTCTTTTCCGGGGTCGGACATTTCGCAGCTGACGTCGGGACGACCGTCCTCGAAGACGTGGCCTCCTTTGGCAACGCTGCGCTCAACCATCCCGGCGAGGCTGCAGCTGCAGGTGGCGGGATGCTTCTGGCCGCGGCCGGTGGCTTGGGAGACGGAGCGGGAACCCTCCTCAGTGCTACAGGCGTTGGGTCAATCGTCGGCGTTCCACTCGATGTAGTCTCCACCTCCGCTGTCGTCACAGGGAGCGCGACAGCCGCAGCTGGCATAGGCGCCTTGGCCGTGGATGCCGCTGGCCCCGACCACGTCATGCTCCGGAACGGTAACGACCACTCAGGTGGCGGGAGCAAGGGTTCGGGAGGAAACGGGGAGCCCGCCGCCCCCAAGACAAAACAAGAGTTCGGGGACCAGGCCAAAAACCTGGGCTACGGCCAACGAATAGCACCACAGAAGGCTCCATTCAACTCGCACGGTCAGCCCGTATACTCGAACGGAAAAGAGTATATAACTCCTGATGTGGATGGACACAACGTCAGCGACGGCTGGAAGGTCTTCAATCGGCGCGGAAAGCGCATCGGGACCTACTCGTGGAATCTGACCAGAATTAAGGACTAGGAACATGGCCAGTTTCTCTATTGCCTTCACGGGTCAAGTCGCGGACTACGACCCGTCAGTCGCCGTAGGAGAGATCACACTAGGAGAACACGGCGAGACGTTCCACGCAGAGGTCGGATTCTGGCAGATTTCTGACTACGAGTCCTCCTGGGCTTCCGCCCTCGCGCGAGTCACTTCTGAGAGTGTCATCACCTCGTGTCTCGTTACTTCCATTTCAAATCCCGAGCATGCAAACTTCATCGCAGTGTGGCCGATGTACCGATTCGGCGACACCATTCATGTGCAGAATCAGATGGTCTTTCTCGATGAACTGACTGAACCGTTCGACCCGGCGAGGCCGTGGGATTACGTCGATGATTTCGAAGTAGTCGACGAGGATGGAAATGACATTTCGGACTGGGTGGTCAGCGTGAGCGAGGTGGTCGATTTCATGAACGCTGGCCTCAAAGAATAGTTAGGCTGCTATGAGCTCGTAACACGATCACGAGTGGGCGTTCTTGAGGCGTCGGTAGCAGATGAGGCTGCAGGCGAGAGAGACGAAGGCGTTGTGGAGTTCGGTTCGTCGTTCCCATCTGACGGCGAGGCGTTTGAAGTGGTGGAGCAGGGCGAAGCTTTGCTCCACCACGTATCGCAGCTTGCCGATGCCCTTGATGTTCGGTGATCCCTTGCGTGAGATGACGGGCAGGATCCGTCGGCGACGCAGCTCGTCGCGGTTGGGGTTGGAGTCGTAGCCTTTGTCGCCGAGCAGGGCCTCGGGTCGTCGGCGGGGCCGGCCGCGGCGGCCTGCGACGGGCGGGATGCCGTCGACCAGGGCCAGGATCTGGGTGACGTCGTTGACGTTGGCCGCCGTCGTGATGACCTTGAGTAGGGTGCCGCGTCCGTCGCAGATCAGATGGTGTTTGCTGCCGGCCCGTCGCCGGTCGACCGGCGACGGGCCGGTGTCGGCACCCCCTTTTTCGCGCGGATGTGGGAGCCGTCCACGCACGCCCGGGACCAGTCGAGTTCGCCGGCCGCGTTCAGCTCTGCGAGCAGCACCTGGTGCAGCCGGTCGAAGACCCCCGCCTTCTGCCACCGGTCCAGGCGGCGCCAGCACGTCTGCCCCGAGCCGAATTCCAGCTCCAGCGGCAGGAGTTGCCAGGCTATGTCGTTGTAGAGGACGAACAGGATGCCCTGCAGACAGAGCCGGTCCTACACCGGCCGCGGCCCCGGCGACCGCTCCGGCCAAGGCGGCAGGAGAGGCTCGATCAGCGCCCACAAGTCGTCGTCCACCATCCGCAGCCGAGTACTCACACCATCACGAACGGTCGAATCCTCATACCGGTCACGGCCAACCAGCACGTTCCACCAAGATCGTGTTACGAGCTCTCAGCGCTTGCGACTGTCCCCAGTTCCAAGAATTCACTCACGTACTTCGTCCTCCCCTCCAGTCGGCCACGGTGACCGGATACGCCGCGTGCGGGCACATCGTGACAAGGCGGTCGTGGGATATAGCAGGTTCGGGCGAGGGTGGCTGGAAGTGGTCACCTGTATCGGAGGGTGCGGAGGGAAATCGATGGTGCCGTCGCGCAGCACGCCTGTGCGTGCAGGGGTGGCTTTGCGGGTGTGCATTAGCGTTGCCCCGCCAGGCTGTGCTGCGTGTCACTTGGACCGCGTCTCGCTATGCGGGATGAGTGGGGTGAGGGGGAACGGCTGTGGGTGCAGTTGGCGGGGCTCGCGAAACGGACTTGGGCACGCGGAGGGCACGCAGTACCCGAAGAGGCCCAGACAACAAACAAGGCCCAGGTCACTGACCTGGGCCTTTGTCACGGAGCGGGTGACGAGAATCGAACTCGCGCTCTGAGCTTGGGAAGCTCATGTTCTACCATTAAACTACACCCGCCTGAGGCGCTCATGGAGAGCGTCTAAGCGTTGGTCACTCTACCTCATGGTCGGCCCTCGGTGCACGCGACGTGTGATGCACCGGGGGCTTCGTCGTGTTCCGGGGAGGGCCGCTGAGGCTGCCGGGCTTTCGTCGGGGCGGGGCGGCCTCCCCCTGGCGGTGGTGGTGTCTCACGCGCCGGCGGTCGGTGTTGGGGTTCGTGGTGGGTGCGGGGCTGGTGACGGGTGTGTGAGGCGGCTGCGGGTAGCGGGAGTTGGGGCGTAGCGTGGCGGGCGGAGTGCCGCTGTCGGTGGCGTCCAGGTCATCCCCTAATGTGGCTTTTGTCGTCCACGCAGTTGGGAGAGGGACCTGATGGAGCCCACCGTCGTCCGCTGTGCCGAAGGGCATGTCTTCAGCACCGCTTCGTTCCCCTTGCAGACCACCGACCGCCTCGGTCCCGGCAGGTTGCTGCGGTGCCCGCGCTGCGCGCGGCTGCGGCATGCGGTCCCGGTCCAGGGGGAGAAGCGCTAGCGGGTAGCGCGGAACCTTCGTAACACCGCCGGAGCCCGGTCTCCGGACGCCCGAGGCGTCCGGAAGGCCGGGCTCCGTGCTGAGGATCGGGGGCCGGCGTGCCGAGGGCGGGGCTCAGCGTGCCGAGGGGCTTGGAGCCGGGCGCAGGGGCCCGGGCGCGTCACGCGTCGCAGCCGTCCGCGTACTGCGAGGTGGGGGCGCCCGCGGCGTTCGGGGGCCTCACCAGGGACGCGTATCCTCGTGGGGTGCTTCTCTCTGACAAGGACATTCGGGCCCAGATCGACAGCGGGCGGGTGCGTGTCGACCCGTACGACGCGTCGATGGTGCAGCCGTCGAGTATCGACGTGCGGCTGGACCGCTACTTCCGGGTGTTCGAGAACCACCGGTACCCGCACATCGACCCGTCCGTCGAGCAGCCCGACCTCACCCGTGAGGTGGTGCCCGAGGGGGACGAGCCGTTCATCCTGCATCCCGGTGAGTTCGTGCTCGCCTCGACGTACGAGGTCGTCTCGTTGCCCGACGACATCGCGTCGCGGCTGGAGGGGAAGTCGAGCCTGGGCAGGCTCGGACTGCTGACGCACTCCACCGCAGGGTTCATCGACCCGGGTTTCAGCGGCCATGTGACGCTGGAGCTGAGCAACGTGGCGACCCTGCCGATAAAGCTGTGGCCGGGGATGAAGATCGGGCAGCTCTGCATGTTCCGCCTGACCTCCCCGGCGGAGCACCCGTACGGCTCGGAGCGGTACGGCTCTCGCTACCAGGGGCAGCGCGGGCCGACGCCGTCGCGGTCGTACAAGAACTTCCACCGTACGCAGGTCTGAGGGCAGCGCCCTGCGGCTGTCGGTGGCGGTCGGTGGGGTTGCCGGGACGGACCGGACGACATCGAGGCCAGGGAGCCGAGGAACACGTGAGTGGCGAGGAACGCGTGAGTGACGAGCGCGAGAACCTGACGTACGAGATTTTCGGGCGCGCTATCCGCGAACTCGCGCAGTCCGTTGCGGACGACGGCTTCGAGCCGGACATCGTCCTGTCGATCGCACGCGGTGGCGTGTTCGTCGCCGGCGGACTGGCCTACGCGCTGGGCTGCAAGAACATCCACCTGGTCAACGTGGAGTTCTACACCGGCGTCGGCGAGACCCTGGACATGCCGGTGATGCTGGCCCCGGTGCCCAACGCCATCGACTTCTCCGACAAGAAGGTGCTGATCGCCGACGATGTCGCCGACACCGGGCGGACGTTGAAGCTGGTGCACGACTTCTGCCAGGACCACGTGGCCGAGGTGCGCAGCGCCGTCATCTACGAGAAGCCGCAGTCGCTGGTGAAGTGCGAGTACGTGTGGAAGAAGACGGATCGGTGGATCAACTTCCCCTGGAGCGTGCTGCCGCCCGTGGTGCGCCGCGAGGGCGAGGTGCTGGACGCCTGACGTCCCGCCGGCGGCCGCCGCGCGGCCGGCGACGCGAAGGCCCCGCTGCGGACGGCTTGAGTTCTAGCGATCGTCGCAACACCCCAGTTCAAGGGGTGCGATGTTCGAGGTCCGCAAGACCCGGACGGTGGCTCAGGGCCGCAGGAAGCT